>NZ_BONY01000022.1 GCF_016862955.1 Rhizocola hellebori
GACAGCGGCGCGGCGCTGCGACATTGCGCGTGAAAGCAACTCGCGGCGGGGGCGGGGCGTGGGGGGAGCAAGCGGCGCCGCTGGGGGCGGCGCCGCATCGGGAGTGAATGGTGGTTAGCCTCGGACGGCTTCTACTGCATCGGCTAGGCGGCGGACGCCTTCGTCGATTTCGTCTTGGCCTACTGCGCTGAAGGCCAGGCGGAGGGAGTGCTCGCCGCCTTCCATGAGGAAGTCGGAGCCTTTGACCACGGCCACGCCTCGCTCGGCCGCGGCGGGGGCGAGCTTGTCCACGTGGACATCGGCGGGCAGCTCGACCCACAGGAAGTAGCCGCCGTCGGGCTCGGTGAAGGTGGCGCCGGGAATCCTGCGGCGCAACGACTCGGCCAAGGCGGTGGCGCGCTGGGCGAGAGCGGATTTCACCGTCTCGATGGAGCGGTCGATGTCGCCGGTGACGCAGAACTGGTAGACGATGCCCTGGGCCACCTGACCTGCTGAGATGTAAAGGTTCGTGGCCCGCTTGGCGATGTCGTCGATGATGGCCTTCGAACCGATCAGGTATCCCACCCGGACTCCGGGGCAGACCGTCTTGGTGAACGAGCTCGCGTGCACGACCAGGCCGGAGTCGTCCATGGACAGCATCGAAGGCAGTCGTTCGCCGCGGAAGCGGATGTCCACGTAGGGGTCGTCCTCGAAGATGACGAAGCCGAACTCCTTGGCCAGCGCCAGCAGATCGCGCCGCTTCGCCAGCGAGAGCGTTGTCCCGGCCGGGTTCTGGTAGTTGGGGATCACGTGGGCGAGCTTGGGCCGCACCCCGGAGGAGAGCAGGTCGCGAAGCTCAGCGATGTTGATGCCGTCGGGATCCATAGTGATCTGGTGCACGACAGCGCCGCTCTGGCGCAGGCTCAGCAGTGTGCGGTCATAGGTCGGCTTCTCCACCACCACGTGGTCGCCGGCCTTGACGAGATAGTCGAACAGGAAGGCGTCGGCTTGCAGGGAGCCGTTCGTGACGAGCACCTGGTCTGCGCTGACCTCGTGCTTTTCCGCGATCCATTTGCGCAGAGGCGCATAGCCGTACGAGTTGCCGTAGGCGGTTATCCCAGCCGGATCGGAGGCGAAAGCGCGCCCCGCCGCGGCGGACAGACCCGACACGTCGATGATGTCGAGGCTGGGCGCACCTCGGGCGAAAGAAATCAGCTGCTCGGCGGTCATGCCGGACAGCGTATCGAAATGACCTCGTCAGGCGCTGGCTGCGGCCTCGACACGGCGGAGTGACCAAGCACGCATCAAGTCGCGCACGGAGATCAGACCCACCACATCACCGTCTTCGATCACGACCAGGTGGCGGAAGCCGCCACGCACCATGACCATCGCCGCTTCTTCGAGGCTCCACTCGGGATGCGCATAGATGGCGTCCCACGTGATGTGGTCTCGGCACGGCTCGGTATCGGGATCACAACCGCTGCCTATGGCATAGAGAACGTCACGCTCAGTCATGATGCCGGGGCCTTCGCCGTCGGGATCGTGGACCACAGCCGAACCTATTCGCCGAGCAGCCATCAGCTGCGCCGCCTGGCGCAACGTGTGCTCGGGGCCGATCATGAGCACGGAACCGCTCATGGCCTCACGGACTACCTGGACATTCTCCATCACCCAACCACACTCCCTCGGAACGCAACCCCATTGAAACGCACCGTAAGGACATCGTGGCCCGGTTCTGGGCAACTCACAAGACTTGTTATGGAATGGGGTCTGTGCTGCGTGTTGCGGACTTCTATGCGGCCAACCGGGGCGGTGGGCTGTATTCGGAGGCCGTCAGCCAACGGTTGGGCGCCTTTGTCGCGCTTGCCGGCGCTCGCGCGGGCGTCAAACCGACCGTTATCACGCTGGCCAGCTTGGCCGTTGGGGTCGCCTCATCGGCCGGGCTCACCATCGCGGGCCATCGGGTAAGCCCGTGGGTAGCGCTGCTGGTACTGCTTGGCTGGCAAATCGCCTACGCGTTCGACTGCGCCGACGGCCAGCTGGCCCGGGTCACCGGGCAGGCCGGACCGGCGGGGGCCAGAGTGGATGTGCTGTGCGACGTGGCTGGGCATGTCGCGCTGGTGACGGCGCTGGTGACGGTCGCGCGGCCGCCGCTGTGGCTGGGCGCGCTTTTCGCCGGCAGCTGGATGATCAACATCATTACCAGCGTGCTGGCCACGGGTGAGGCACCCTCGCTGATCGCCTCTCGGTCGGGGCCGGCCCGGGTGGTCAAGCTGCTTCGCGACTATGGGGCGCTCGTGCTTGCCGCCGGGCTCATCGTGCTCTTTGTTCCGTCATGGCTTATCTGGTACCTGATAAGCCTCACCGTGATCAACTGCGCTTTCCTCATCGCGAGCATCGTTCAGGCCGCGCGCCGGGCGCTTCGATAAACCTCGATCAGTCCTTGCACGCACCGCTGTGGCGTATGCGAAGCCAGATAGCGCTCGCGAGCCACCGCACGCAGCCCGGCCGCCTGAGCGCCCGCGACGCGCAGCCCGGCGCGCAGCGCGTCGACATCGGCAGGCACCACCCACCCGGCCGGCCCGATCAGGTCGGCTATCCCGCCGAGGTCGGTCCCGAGAACGGGCCGCCCGTTGGCCAGCGCCTCGATGATCAGAGTGGGATGGACGTCCTCGAGCACGGACGGCACCACGACGAAAGCGCTGGCCCGGATGGCAGACCGCATGCCGTCCCGGTCAAGCCGGCCCAGATAGTCGACGCCGGAATGCGATTCGACCCGCGCCCGCAGCTCGCCGTCCCCGGCCACCCGCAACTGGCCCAGCTCAGCCGGCCAGGCCGCGAGCAGCAGGGACAGCCCTTTCTCTGCCGTGAGCCGCCCGCCGAACAGGACACCTTGGCCGGGATCGGACGGCGGCTCGCCGGGATCGTCCACCGCGTTCGGTTTCACGGTGATCCGCTGCGCGGCGACGCCGAAGCGGCGTAGGTGTGCGGCCATGGCCGGGGTCGGGGCGACGTACCGGTCCACCTGCAACCAGGTCCGTCGATGCACCGCCAGCGCGGCCGCGAGCACCGCGCTCTGCGTAGCCGAGCCGCGGTAGCAGCGATGAACCAGCGCCGGGGTGGCCAGTTTGCGTCCCACGCAGTCGTGGCAGATGCGCCCGTCGCGGAAGAAGAGCCCGTTAGCGCAGACGTGACGGTAGTTGTGCGCGGTCTGCACGACGGGAACGCCCAGCCGGTGCGCGGTCCGCACGATCCACGGCGAGATGAGCGGATAGGGGTTGTGCAGGTGCACCACATCGGGCCGGTGCCGCCGGATCAGCCCGGCCAGCTCGCGCTGCGCCGAAGGCGCCCAGATCGGATCGATCGGAAGCATCGCCTTATCCAGCAGCGGCAGTGTCGGGATGTCGTCAGAATCGCGCAGCATAGGCACGACTTCGACGCCGGCCGCGCCAAGCCAGCCGATCTCCTGTTCGACGACGGTGTTCTCGCCGGAGGGCAGGGCCGATCGATAACGGTTGTGCACCACGATGACCTTCAACCTCACATGGGCCAGAATAGGGGCGTGCCCGAGTTGCCCGAGGTGGAAGCGCTAGCCGCCTATCTGCGCGAGCGCGCCGTTGGCCTGCAGGTCAAACGGATCGACGTCGCCGCGATCAGCGTGTTGAAGACCTTTGACCCACCTATCTCCGCCGTGTCCGGGCTGGAGCTGACCGGTACCCAGAGAAGGGGCAAGTTTCTTGATCTTCATATCGGCGACGAGCTGCATCTGATCATCCATTTGGCCCGGGCGGGATGGCTGCATTACCGCGACAATCTGGCACCCGCTCCGCTGAAACCGGGCAAGGGACCCATCGCCCTTCGGATACATCTGAGCGATGGCTCAGGATTCGACCTCACCGAGGCGGGCACCCAGAAGAAGCTCGCCGCCTACCTGGTGCGCGACCCGATGCAGGTGCCGGGAGTGGCCCGGCTCGGCCCCGATGCGCTGTCCCTCGACGCCGCCGGTCTGGCCGAAATCTTCAAGAGCCGCAACGCTCAGATAAAGGGTGTCCTGAGAGACCAGCAGGTGCTGGCCGGGGTGGGTAATGCCTACTCCGACGAGATTTTGCACGTGGCGAAGATGTCTCCGTTCGCGCGCGCAGACAAATTGACCGGCGAGCAACTCGAGCAGCTCCACAGTGCCATGCAAAGCGTTCTCACCGATGCCGTGAAGCGTGCGGTGGGACAGAAAGCCGCCACCCTGAAATCGGAGAAGCGAGCCGGATTGAGGGTGCATGGGCGGGCGGGCGAGAAGTGTCCCGTCTGTGGCGACGTAGTGCGTGAAGTCTCCTTCGCGGACTCGAGCCTTCAGTACTGCGCGACCTGCCAAACTGGCGGAAAGCCACTTGCCGACCGCAGACTGTCACGGCTTCTTCGCTAGTGTTCACAACCTGCGTCGGCCGATATAGTGTGCCGGTCCTGATGTCCGTGGGTGTTACCACGATGTCGGACAAACCGTGCGAGACTGAGCGTTGTGGGTGACACCCGTCATATAGCACGCTCTTACGACCGGTCCGGTGGGGCCGGTCGGCTTAGCCGAACAGGCAAGCGATGGAAGGGTGGTCCCAGGTAAGGTGACAACAAGCCTGAAGCACCCGGCGACGCCTATCAGTGAGCGGCGTCCGCAGACGAGCACGACCGTTTCCGCCAGTGACTATCTTGTAGAACAAAACGTGAAGGCGCAGAAGACGAACGGTGTCGCCCGAAGCGCATTTGCGCGTCCTGCCGCAAGACGGGCCAAGTGGCATCGACCTTACGTGCTGTGTTTGCTCATCGCTGACCTGCTCTGCGCGCTCGGCGCGAGTTACACCGCCGTCTCGATTTTCGCCTCCGACCGCATCACCGCCGGTTTCGACGACGACCGCGTCTTCCTTGCCATCGCCTACATCGGGCTCCCGTTGGGCTGGCTCATCCTGCTGTGGGCCAACGGCGCCTACGACCGCCGGATAGTGGGCATCGGCACCGACGAGTTCAAGCGCGTGGTGCGCACGACGATCGCCGTTACGGCCAGCCTGGGTTTCCTCGCCTTCGGTCTGCAGAAGGGCGTTTCGCGCGGCTCGGTCGCCTTCGTGGTGCTCGGCGCGATGGCCTACATCCTCGCGGTGCGCCTGTTGGCCCGTAAGGCGCTACACCTGCTGCGCCGCCGCGGACGCCTGGCCACCTATCGCATGCTTCTGGTCGGCTCGCTGCCCGAGACGCTGTTCGTGCACAAGGTGGTCTCCCGCAACATCTCGACCGGCCTGGTCCCGGTCGCCATCCACCTGTCGGAAAACCTGCCCGCCGCCCGGCGCGCCCAGGCTCCCGTTCCTGTCTACTTTGGACGCGATCTGGTCGAGCTGGTGCACGAGCTCAACGCCGACACCATCGCCGTCTGCGGCTCCGCCGGCGCCGAGCCCGACGAGCTGCGCCGGCTGGCTTGGCAGCTCGAAGGCACCGGCATCGACCTCGTGGTGGCACCACAGCTCACCGACGTCGCCGGCCCGCGCGTGCACATCCGGCCGATCGAAGGCCTGCCCCTGCTGCACGTGGAGGAGCCCAAGCTTTCCGGCGTCGCCTGGCTGGCCAAGAACCTGCTCGACCGGGTCGCTGCCGCGCTCGGGCTGCTCGTCCTCATCCCGGTGTTCTTCGGGATCTCCCTGGCCATCCGGATGACCGACCGTGGCCCGGCCTTCTTCCGCCAGCTGCGGGTCGGTCACGAAGGCCGGATCTTCCGGGTGTGGAAGTTCCGCACCATGTACCTGGACGCCGAGGAGCGCAAGAGCAAGCTCGTCACCGCGAACGAGACCGACGGCATGCTCTTCAAAATCAAGGACGACCCGCGGGTCACCCCGGTCGGCCGGATGCTGCGGGCCACTTCGCTCGACGAGCTGCCCCAGCTCATCAACGTGCTCAAGGGCGAGATGTCCTTGGTCGGGCCGCGTCCGCTGCCCGCCGACGACGGCGATTATCTGGGCGACGTGCGGCGCCGGCTGCTCGTGCGGCCCGGCATGACCGGCCTGTGGCAGGTCTCCGGCCGTTCGGACCTCAGCTGGGACGAAGCCGTCCGGCTCGACCTCTACTACGTGGACAACTGGTCGCTGGCCTATGACCTGAGCATCCTGTGGCGCACCATCGGCGTGGTCGTGGCCCGTAAAGGCGCTTATTAGCTTCACCGCTCCTCCACATTTGGCCACTACAGTGCCAAAACATGAGTCGTGTGTTGGTGGTGGAGGACGATCCTGCGATCGCTGCGTCGGTGCTGGCGCGTTTGCGCGCTGAAGGTTTCACCGTCGACCATGCGGCCACCGGGCCCACCGCGGTGGAGATGGCCTTCCGGACCAGCCCCGACCTGATCGTGCTCGACCTCATGCTGCCCGGCTTCGACGGCTTGGAGGTGTGCCGCCGGGTACAGGCCAGGCGGCCGGTTCCGGTGCTGATGCTCACCGCTCGCGACGACGAGAACGACCTGCTGATCGGGCTGGCCGTGGGGGCCGACGACTATCTCACCAAACCCTTTTCGCTGCGCGTTCTCGCGGCACGGGTGCATGCCCTGCTGCGGCGGGCGTCGATGGCGGTCGCGCCGGAAGCGCCGATTCGCGTGGGAGACCTGGAAATCAACCGGCAGGAGCGGCGGGTGAAACGCTCGGGCGTGGAGGCCCACCTGACACCCATCGAATACGACCTGCTGGTCTACCTCGCCGAGCGCCACCGCAACGTGCTGCCGCGGGAGCGTCTGCTGTCCGAAATCTGGGGCTGGGCCGAGGGTTGCAGCACCCGGACCGTCGACTCGCACATCAAAGCGTTGCGCCGCAAGCTCGGCGCCGACCTCATCCGGACCGTGCACGGGGTGGGCTACGCCCTGGAAGCCGCATGATCGAAAGATTTCTCGACTGGTTGACCGCACCCCTTTATCGCGTGCTCGGCCCTCTGATCGCTTTGTCTCATCGGGTACTGGATCGAATGCCCCGCCCGCTGGATCCCTTCCGCTCCATCAAACTCAAGCTGAGCATCCTGCTCGGCATCTCCGGCGGAGTCGGGCTCTCCGTCTTCTGGCTCAGCATCGGCTGGGTCGAGTGGCGGACGGCCTTTTCGGCGGCGGCGGTCGGGGTCGTCATCCTGCAGATCTTCGCCCACGGCATGACCAAGCCGCTGCGCGAGATGACGGCCGCGGCCCGCGCCATGGCGCGCGGCGACTACCGGCTGCGGGTGCGCGCCACAAGCCGGGACGAGGTGGGCGAGCTCGCCCGGGCCTTCAACCTGATGTCCGCCGACCTTGCCGCCGCCGACCAGCAGCGGCGGGAGCTGATCGCGAACGTGTCGCACGAGTTGCGTACCCCCATAACGGCTTTGCAAGGGGTTTTGGAGAACCTTGTCGATGGGGTCAGCATTCCCGACGACGACACCCTGCGCACCGCTCTGACGCAGACCGAACGTCTGGGCCGCTTGGTAAAAGAACTTCTCGATCTGTCCAAGTTGGACGCCGGGGCCACGCCGCTCAACCTGACTTCGGTCGAGGCGGGGTCGCTGCTTTCCAATGCGCTCTCCGAGGCCCGGCTCGGCCATCCCGGCATTCGCTTCGTCCTTCAGGAACCAACCTCGCAGTTGCGCATCATGGTGGACCCGGCAAGACTCCAGCAGGTCTTCGCCAACCTGCTCGACAATGCGGCCCGGCACAGTCCAGCAGGTGGGACGGTGACGGTCTGCGGGAATCGTGGCTCAAACGTTACCGTCTTCGACGTGACTGATCGGGGGACGGGCATCCCGCCGCTGCAACGCGACAGGGTGTTCGAACGTTTCACTCGCGGATACCCAGCCGGGCGGGACGGCGGCACAGGTCTTGGCCTTGCCATCGCGCGTTGGGTCGTCGAGTTGCATCACGGCACCATCGCGATAGTTGATCCCCCCGAGGGGATCGGCTGTCGGGTTCGCATCACCCTGCCAGATCAGCCAGCCCTCGGAGGCCAAAATGACGAGCACCCCACCGGAGACTGACCCCACAGTCGACGAAGGCACCACCACCGATCCGGAGCCCCAGTCCGCGCCGGCGAACTGGCACCTCCAAGCGGGCAAGGTGCCGGCGCAGGAGGGCGTCGATCCCCAACAGCGAGCGTTCAGCGGCTTTGCTCCCCTGCCCCCGCCGCCTCCGGGCTTTGTGGCGACGCGTTGGAGTGGGCCTGCCTACGGCGGAGGGCCGGCTGCCTGGCTTTCGGCTTTGGTCGGCGGGGTCGCGGCCGCGCTGGCGTTGCCACTGACCAAGCCCGGCATCGGCTGGTTCCTGGTCGGGTTGGTGATCGCGGTGACCGTGGCCTACGCCGCCCGGTACGGTCCGACGCCCGATGACAAGATCGAGCGGGTCATCCGGGTCGGCTGGGTGGTGCTCGCGCTGGGCCTGCTCTCGGTCGGCAGCTACCTCAACGCCTACTGGCTGTTCTATATCTGTGTGCTTGGCGCGCTCGGCTGCGCCTCGCTCGCCGTCGCGGGCGGGCACTCGGTGCGGGCGTTGATCGTCGCCGCGGCCGCGCTGCCGCTGGCCTTCTTCCGTTCCATCCCATGGCTGTTCCGCGGCGCCAACGCCTGGCAGAAGGGGCGGGAGAAGCAGTCCGGGGCGAGCCGCACCGTGGTCGCGGTCATCGCCACGGTGGTGCTGCTGCTGGTGTTCGGAGGGCTTTTCGCCTCGGCCGACCCGGCCTTCGCCAAGATCATAGGCGACATCCTGCCCACGCTTGACGCGGGAACCGTCCGCAGGGCCATCTTCTACACGCTGATCGGCGGTCTGTTCACGGCCGGTGCGATCTTCATTGTGCTCGCTCCGCCGGACCTGTCCGGGTTGGAACGCCCGTCGACCCGGCGCATCGGCCGGGTTGAGCTGGTCCTTCCGCTGGGCGCCCTGGTGCTTCTCTTCGCGGGCTTCGTGGCGGTCCAGTTCCGGTTCCTGTTCAGCGACACCGCTCCCGCCGGGACGACCTTCTCCAAGTACGCGGTGCAAGGCTTTGGCCAGCTCGTCGTCGTCACCCTGCTCACCCTGCTGGTGATCGGCTGCGCGACGCGCTGGGCGCCGAAGGACAACGAGCAGGAGCGCACCCTGCTGCGCACGCTGCTCGGCGCCCTCGTGCTGCTCAGCCTGGTGGTCGTGGCATCCGCGGTCTACCGGATGTGGCTGTACATGAACGAGCTGGGCTGGACCAGAGAGCGTCTCTTCTTCGGTGCTGTCGAGCTCTACCTGGGCGCGGTGTTCCTGATGGTGGTCATCGCGGGCGTCAAGCTCCGCGCGACCTGGTTCCCCCGCGCCATCATCGCGAGCTTCGCGTTGCTGCTGATCGGCATCGCCGCGATGAACCCGGAGCGCTACATCGCGGAGCGCAACATCGAGCGGTTCAACGCGCACAAGGACGACCCGGCGTACATGCAGACCTTCGACCTGGGTTACCTGCAGTTCCTGACCAGCGATGCGATCGACGAGCTCATGACGCTGGAAGAACCGTTCCGAAGCTGTGCGCTGAAGCGGATCGAGGCGGATCTGCGGACCCAGCCCGAGCAGTGGTACTCGTGGAACTACTCGCGGTACCACGCCCGCATCGTCATCAAAAAGGCACAACCCAACGAGGGGGCATGCACCGAATGGTTCGCCATTCGAGATCGGACACGATGACCGACGATTCGTCGGCAGGTGCTGCAGCTCACCTAATAATGAATGGAGATCCGCGCAGCAGTGCGCTCTAATAATCAGCGTGAGCTTCTTTAAGACCAAGAACCGTAAGCCCTCCGCAGACCAGGTGCACGCGGAGCAGGTTGACGGCCGTCGGGCCGCGCGCAGCAGGGCAATTGACCAGCTGCGCGACCCGATGACCGCCGTCGCCCTGCGCACGTTGCGCTAACCTTCAGCCTTCTCAAACCGCGCGGAACTTCGTCGATGGTGACGAAATTCCGCGCGGTTCTTTGGTGAATGTCTCTTGCCTACCGGCCGGGTTTCGTTCGGGCCGGTTGGCCGGTAGGTTGGCTACGCACCCGAGGAGGCCCCCCACATGACGTCCGAACCTTCGCAGCACGGTTGGCAGCCGGCCGACCGTTACGAGCCGACCGATGAGGCTCCAAACCAACGCGGATTTGGACTCTTCGATGCACCTGCTGCGCCGGATGAGTTCCCGGTCTTCACGCCTTATAACGGCTCGGCCCGCGAAAGCGACGCCCAGTTCCCGCCGGACAGCGACGCGGGTTCCCCGCCCTTCCCCGGTTTCCCCTCCGACGACATCGCATCCCCCTCGGAGTGGGCCTCATCGCTTTCAGACCACTACGTTCCAGCGCCGGCCGTGATGCCCATCCCGGGTGTCCGCCACGATCCCGAGAACGCCGCGCCGAGCTGGAGCACGTCCAGCGACTTTGACCTCGATCCCTATCCGGCGCCAGCCGCCGAGCTGGACCGGGAGGAAAACTCGGGCGGGGCGTCCTCGTGGGCCGCGTTCGCGGCCGGCGAGAGCAAGAAGGCCCCCGCCAACAACTCTGGCGGCGCGTGGAGCGAGCCCTCCGCGCCGTCCTGGGAAGACCACCCGCTCAACGAGCAGCGCCGTGAAGAGCCGGTCCGGCACGAGTCCCCGTGGGGCGACTCGGCTTACGGCACGCCGCCCCCGCCGGAGCCCGAGATGCCGAGGCCGGTTTCGCCGTCGGTCGGCAGCGCCCGGGTGTCCGCCGCCGCCCCGGTTCAACACCGCCCCGAGGTGGTTCAGCATCGCCCCGACGTGCCGGAAGTGCCGCCCATGCCGCAGCGGCCGGCCGGACGTGTTTACGGCTCGGCGACGGTGGGCGCGCCGGTGCCAAGTGACCCTATGGCCGAGCCCGCCCCGTACGCTCCGCCACCGCCGCCCGCAGCACCGCCGGTGCCGGCTGGGCCTCCGGTTCGGGCGTCCGCTCGCGCCACGGTGAACGTGGCCAAGCCCAACCCGGGTGAGGCACCGCCGCAGATCACCCGCTCGTCAACGGTTTACGGCTCCGCGACCGCCGCTCCCGCGTCCCCGGCTGCGCCGATGGCACCGCCGCCGCCGGCAGCCCCGATGGGCGCGCCCAGCCCGCTCACGCCGCCCGGTCACGCCGCCCCACCGCGCCTGCCAGGGCGTCAGCACGCCTTCGGCGACCTGCTTGGCCCCGCGGGAGCGGGCGCTGCCGAGGCGCCACAGATGATGGCGCCGCCCACCGCGCTTGCCTCTGCGCCGATTCCCGGCCAGCGCATGCCCGGTGGTCCAGCCGGTCCTGGAGCGGTTCCGGTCGGCGCGCCACCTCCGCCCGCCATGGGCGCGATGGCACCGGCCGCCGCGCAGCGGGCATCCGCCTCGGTACCCGGCAACAGGGAGCCGAGTCAGGCGGCGTTCGACCAGTTCAAGCCCGCCGGCACTGACCCGGCCCCGGCCGAGCCCAAGCCGGAACGCAAGGGCGGCATCATCGTCGGCGTTCTGGTGGGATGTGTGGCCCTGCTGGCCATCGCCTTCGGCGGGCTGTTCCTCGTCGACAAGATCTTCAACGGCCCGAGTTTCGCGGTCGGCGACTGCGTGAAGCAGAGCGACACCGAGGCGGTCAAGGCCGACTGTGGCGAGTCCGGGGCCTTCCAGGTCAAGGAGGCGGTCACGTCACCGGATCAGTGCCAGGACCAGAGCCAGCCGCACGTTCAGCAGAAGGACCAGATTCTCTGCCTGGCACCGGTTGCCGCGGCACAGACCGGGCCTACGCCCAGCGCTGCGCCGACCCTGAATCAGTAAGGAACGGCAAGGCCCTGTGGTGCTGACCACAGGGCCTGTTATTCGGTGGTTTCCTGTCGTAGCTCCAGGACAGACTGACCACCATGCTTTCAGATGTGTTGCCGCGCCGTAGCGAAGCCCGTCGCATCCTCGTCGGCACCATCTTCTCGGCGCTGGGCCGAGGCTTCACGTTGCCATTCCTGTTTATCTACCTCACCGAGGTGCGCCACATCCCGGCCAGCACCGCCGGTCTGCTCATCGGCTGGTTCGGTGTGCTGACGCTGGTCTTCGCGCCGATCGGCGGCACATTGATCGACAGGTTCGGCGCGCGCTGGGTCGTGATTCCCGCCCTGGCCATGTCCGGCATCACCATGGGCGCCCTGGCTTTCGCCGGCAATGCCTGGCAGGTCGGGCTCGCGCTGACGCTGGGTGCGCTCGGCGGCAGCACGGTGTGGGCCGGGCAGAACACCATCCTTACCTCGCTGACCGACGACGATGAACGCCAGAAGGTGTTCGGTCTCCAGTTCGCCTTGCTCAACCTCGGCATCGGGGTGGGCGCGGCTGTGTCCGGCTCCATCGTTGACACCTCGCGGGCTTCCAGCTTCCAGCTGATCTACGTCCTCGACATGTTCTGCTACCTGGCGCCGATCGTCGTGCTGCTATCGATGCCGCGAGTGGGCCTGCGCCTGGTGGCAGCCAAGGCCAAGCAGCAGGGCGTGCGGTCGGCGGGCTACCTGGAGGTGTTGCGGCATCGGCCTTTCCGCCGTTTCATGCTGTTCAGCCTGCTGCTGACCGTCTCCGGTTATGCGCAGCTGGAGGTCGGCTTCACCGGCTTTGCCACCAAGGTCGTCGGTGTCTCACCGCAGATCATCGGCTATGCGTTCACCGCGAACACCATCGTGATCGTGGTGGCTCAGCTCCTCGTCATCAAGC
The DNA here is from genome assembly GCF_016862955.1 of Rhizocola hellebori. Taxonomy (GTDB): domain Bacteria; phylum Actinomycetota; class Actinomycetes; order Mycobacteriales; family Micromonosporaceae; genus Rhizocola; species Rhizocola hellebori. The sequence continues at coordinate 12,654 of NZ_BONY01000022.1, forward strand.
ATCTTCGGGGCCGCAGCCGCACCAAGGCACTCGCCCTGGTCGGCCTGATCTTCGGGGTGGCCTGGGTGGTGCTCGGCGCCGCGGGTCTGGTCGACGGGAGAAGCGCTGTCTTCAGTGCGGCTGGCGTGATCCTTTTCGGCGCCGTCTTCGCCGTCGGCGAGACGCTGCTCTCCCCCACCCAGCCGACTCTGGTCAACGCGCTGGCCACTGATGAGCTGCGCGGGCGTTACAACGCGCTCGCGGGCATGATCTGGGGGATCTCCGGCATCGTGGCGCCGGTCAGCGCGGGCCCGTTGCTCCAGCTCGGCCTCTCCGGGCTGTGGATCGGTCTGGTGATCGCGGGCTGCCTGGCCGCCTCAGTGCTCGCGCTGTCGGTGCGGCCACTCATCACCGACGCCCAGGACGGCCTTTCGCCGGTCGAGCCAAAGCCACAACCGGAGCAGTCCGGCCAGCCGTGGCCGGTCAACACACGGAAGACCGCCGAGGTGGTGTCCAGTCGCGCCGACTAGCACCGCGGAGTTCTTCAAGGCCTAATGTGAGGGCGTGAAGGTTCTCCTCTTCGGCGCGACCGGAATGATCGGCCAGGGCGTCTTACGTGAATGTCTGCTCGACGCGGGGATAACCGAGGTAACCACCGTCGGCCGCTCCCGTGTCGGCACGCAGCATCCGAAGCTGCGCGACCTGCTGATGGCCGACTTCGCTTCCCTCGACCTGACCAGCTTTGACGCCTGCTTCTTTTGCCTCGGTGTGTCTTCAGCCGGGATGAAGGAGCCGGAATATCGGAAGATCACCTTTGATCTGACCCTCTCCGTCGCCCGCCCGCTGGCCGCGGCCAACCCGAAGATGGTCTTCATCTATGTGTCCGGACAGGGTACCGGGTCGAGGAACATGATGTGGTCAAAGGTCAAGGGAGCAACCGAAAACGCGTTGCTGGAGCTGCCGTTCCAGGCCTACATGATGCGGCCCGGTTTCATCCAGCCGATGCACGGCATCCAGTCGAAGACCTTCCTGTACAGAGTCTTCTACAAAATCGGGACGCCGCTGTTTCCCTTGCTGCGCAAGTTCTTCCCCAAGAACCTCACCACCACCGAGGAGATGGGCCTGGCGATGATCGCGGTGGCGAGAGCGGGCGCGCCCAAGCGGATCCTTGAAGGCTCCGACATCAACCAGCTCGCTCGACACGCTTCATGACCCAGCCACCCATTTCGCGTCCCGGATCGATCAGGATTCGAGAAGCGACCGGCCATCAAGGTCACCTAGAGTGATCGTCATGGGCCTCACCATCACGACTTCAGGAGGGTGAACATGACTGCCACCGAGGGAATCAAGACCGTGCTGCATCCCGTTTCCGATCTGGCGACGGCCAAGGCGATGTACACCGCTCTGCTCGGTATAGAGCCTCAGGCCGACGGGCCTTACTACGTCGGCTTCGACACCGCCGGTCAACACATCGGGCTGGTACCGGGCGGTGGACCGCAAGGCATGACCACGCCCGTGGCCTACTGGCACGTCGCGGACATCGAAGCGAAGCTGGCCGAGGTAACCGCGGCAGGCGCCACGGTCAAGGAGCCCGCGCACGATGTCGGCGGTGGCCGCTTGGTGGCCACGTTCACCGACCCCGACGGCAACGTACTCGGGCTACTCCAAGACAAGTAGGCATCCGATCCGCTTCGCACCGCATCCCGGCCTGACCTCTCGGCCGGGTTGCGGTGCGTGGCCTGGTTAGATCGAAAGCGCGACGCCATACCGCGAAGGCAGCCCCCGCCCCACAGATGGAGACACGATGACCAAGGCCACGAGGACGAGCAAGCAGTCGCCTGCCATGCACGCCGCTGACAGCCACGATCTGATCCGTGTGCACGGCGCGCGCGTGAACAACCTCAAAGACCTCAACATCGAGATCCCGAAGCGCCGGCTGACGGTGTTCACCGGTGTCTCCGGCTCGGGTAAGAGCTCATTGGTGTTCGACACCATCGCCGCCGAGTCCCAGCGGATGATCAACGAGACCTACAGCGCGTTCATCCAAGGCTTCATGCCCACGCTGGCACGGCCAGACGTCGACGTCCTCGATGGTCTCACCACGGCGATCATCGTGGACCAGGAGCGGATGGGCGCCAATGTGCGCTCGACCCTCGGCACAGTCACCGACGCCAATGCGATGCTGCGCATCCTGTTCAGCAGGCTCGGCAAGCCTTATATCGGCTCGCCTCAAGCGTTTTCGTTCAATGTCGCTTCGATCAGCGGCGCGGGCGCGGTCACCTTGGAACGCGGCGGCCGCACCACGAAGGAGCGGCGAAGCTTCAGCATTCTCGGCGGCATGTGCGCGCGGTGTGAGGGCCGTGGCGCGGTCAACGACGTCGATCTGACCCAGCTTTACGACGACAGCAAGTCCCTCAACGAGGGCGCCCTCACCATTCCCGGCTACAGCATGGACGGCTGGTACGGGCGAATCTTCAGCGGCTGCGGCTTCTTCGATCCGGACAAGCCGATCAAGAAGTTCACCAAGAAGGAACTCAACGACCTTCTTTACAAGGAGCCCACCAAGATCAAGGTAGAGGGCATCAACCTCACCTATGAGGGGCTGATTCCGAAGATTCAGAAGTCGATGCTCTCCAAGGACGTCGACTCGCTGCAGCCGCACATCCGCGCTTTCGTCGAGCGGGCGATCACCTTCACCACCTGCCCCGAATGCGACGGCACCCGGCTCACCAAGGAGGCTCGGTCCTCGAAGGTCAAGGGGATCAGCATCGCCGACGCGTGCGCGATGCAGATCAGCGACCTGGCCGAGTGGGTCGGCAAGCTCAAGGAGCCGTCGGTGGCCCCGCTCCTTGAGGCGCTTGGGGAAACGCTTGACTCGTTCGTGGAGATCGGGCTGGGCTACCTCTCGCTCGACCGCCCGTCGGGCACGCTGTCGGGCGGTGAGGCGCAGCGCACCAAGATGATCCGGCACCTAGGCTCCTCGCTGACCGATGTCACCTACGTGTTCGACGAGCCGACGATCGGCCTGCACCCGCACGACATCGAGCGGATGAACAAGCTGCTGCTGCAGCTGCGCGACAAAGGCAACACAGTGCTTGTGGTGGAACACAAGCCGGAGGCGATCGCGATTGCCGACCACGTCGTGGACCTCGGGCCCGGCGCCGGTACAGGTGGTGGCGAGGTGGTCTTTGAGGGCACCGTCGACGGGCTGCGGGCCAGCGGCACCATCACCGGGCGGCACCTGGACGACCGCGCCGCGCTGAAACCCTCGCCGCGCAAGCCTTCTGGGGCTTTGGAGGTGCGCGACGCCAACACCAACAACCTGCAAGACATCGATCTCGACATTCCACTCGGCGTGCTGGTCGTGCTCACCGGGGTCGCGGGTTCGGGCAAGAGCTCGCTCGTCCGCGGCTCGGTTGCCGGGCGCGACGGCGTGGTGCTGGTCGACCAGGGCGCGATCCGCGGCTCACGGCGCAGCAACCCGGCAACTTACACCGGACTGCTCGAGCCGATCCGCAAGGCGTTCGCGAAGGCCAATGGCGTGAAGCCGGCGCTGTTCAGCGCCAACTCCGAAGGCGCCTGCCCAAACTGCAACGGTGCCGGCGTCATCTACACCGACCTCGCGATCATGGCCGGTGTCGCTGCCCCCTGCGAGGTGTGCGAGGGCAAGCGGTTCGACGCCTCCGTGCTGGAGTACCACCTCGGCGGGCGCGACATAAGTGAGGTGCTCGCGATGCCGGTGACCGAGGCCGAGGAGTTCTTCGGCAACGGCGAGGCCCGCACGCCCGCCGCCCACGCCATCCTGCAGCGGCTCGCCGATGTCGGCCTCGGCTACATCACCCTCGGCCAGCCGCTCACCACGCTGTCCGGCGGCGAGCGGCAGCGGCTCAAGCTCGCCGCCAACATGGCCGAGAAGGGCGACGTCTACGTCCTCGACGAGCCGACCACCGGCCTGCACCTCGCCGACGTGGAGCAGCTGCTCGCGTTGCTTGACCGGCTCGTCGACTCAGGCAAGTCAGTGATCGTCATCGAGCACCACCAGGCGGTCATGGCCCACGCGGACTGGATCATCGATCTCGGTCCCGGCGCGGGCCACGACGGTGGCCGGGTCGTCTTCGAGGGCACGCCCGCCGACCTTGTCGCCGCCCGCTCGACCCTGACCGGCGAACACCTCGCGGCATACGTCGGCAGCCAACCGAAGCGCTCACGGGCGACGAAGTCCACCAAGTAGTCGGCGAACAGAAGTCGGGCATGATTGTCGGATGGCACGAGTAAGAGCACCCGAGCTGCGCGGGCGAGGCTGGCTGAACACTGGCGGCAAGGACCTGAAGCTGTCCGACATGCGCGGAAAGATCGTTCTGTTGGACTTTTGATCCTTTCCGTGGCTCCCGCGAACTCGTTTCATCCACAGCGTCACGTAGTGGATTCCGGGCCAGCTTCGCTCTCCGATACGACGAACGGCGCGTGACCGACCCGCGCGGTTTCGACGAGAAGGTCCGAGAATACGAGGGAGAGGTTGTGCCCGTTCGTCTCGATCGTGGCCTCGTAGAACGGAATGCCGATCTCGCGAGACCATTGCTCTGCCTCGGCCGAACCCGGCACGAGCTTCATGCCGGGATACAAGGCCTGCCACCTGACGCCCCATACATACCCATCGAGTTCTCTGCCCTGCATGTAATCCACGAGCCGCTCGTCTAGAGAGCTTTTCCAGGTCTCCGCCGATAAGGCGGTCGCGACCGTTACGCGAACGCAGTTCTTGAAGCGGTAGCGCAAGTGTTCCGGCCCCACTCCGGTCCGAGGGTCGGCAGTGGCGAAGACAAATACCTCGTAGTCGCGCATGTAGTCGGCAAAGCTATGGAAAACGATGGCTTGATCGAAGACATCGTCAAAGGCAGCCTGCATCTCGGATGCGTTCACCCCATGATGATCGTGTGCATGCGGATCGCCCCGCCGAGCGGGTGGCGCACCTGGAAGCTACGACCGCTAGCGAGTCACGAGTTGGGCTGACGCTCAGGGCAATCCGCGTATACCCAAGCTGCTTCGAGATCTGCACAGGTGACGACGATGGATCCGCCGAGGCAGGAGATCTCGTGGGAACAGCCAGCTTCGTGCGGCAGGATCTCGTCCAGAAAAACCTCACGGAGGTCAGTGACGTCGGGTTCGCTGCGCGGTGGATCGACGGTCACGCTTTGGACACCGTGGTAGCGGATGATGAGGTCTTCCTCATGTCGCCAGCAGTTGTGCCGTAAATGCAGCTCTAGCCAAGCGATCTCGTCGGTGTCGCCGTAGGTCAGGCGTTCAGGCTTGAGGTTCTTGATGAATCGCTGGCTATTGAAGTCGTAATGCTGAGGGTCCGTGGCGAACGTTTGAGCCCCCACCGGCAGTAAACCTGCCAATCTGGGCAACTCCTCCAGATAGGCGGTGGGATCCATCAGGTAGCCGACGTCGGTTGGCTCAACGCGGACGTACTGCAAGTTCCACCTCCATTTTTGCCGTCACCTTGTTCGGCAGTCCAAGGCTCGCCGGGCAGGATAGTGGACCAGCGCATGTGCGGGCACGGGATTTGTGAGCCAGTGGGTTGGCTAACACCGGCGCAGAGACTGAGCATTGAGCACGGATCACGCATTTAAGCTGCTGGCGTCTTTGTGGTTACCGCGAACTTGCGCTAGCCTGCTCGTACCTGGCACTCACCCCTTCGTGCCAGCAACGGGGAGATTGCGGTGACTAACACACCGGATAAGGCGTGCGCCATCTATGTTCGCTTGTCACGACTCCATAGCGCTGATTCGTTGAGCAAAGGCCGCAGCCTTGCCGAACAAGAGACTGAAACCCGGGCGATGGCCGACCGCCTTGGACTTACCGTTGTCGATGTATTCAAGGAGCGTGAAGGCGTAGGCGCTTCCCGCCGCTCCGGCAAGCGCCGCCCGGAATGGGAACGAGCGCTTGCGGCTCTCGATCACGGAGACACCTTCCGGACGTTGCTGGTATGGGAACTGTCGCGCGCCGACCGACGAGGTTGGGCCGTGTTGGACGGCATGGTCACCCTTCTCGGCGAAAAGGGCCGTCGTCTGCTGGGAGTCGATGGAACTGACCTAACGGATCCGGCACGCCGACTCGAAAATGTGATCCGAGCCGAGATGGCCCGGCAGGAGGCCGAGAATACGGCCGCGCGGGTCGAGCGCGCCAAACGAGCTGACCGCCTTGCCGGTCGGTGGCCCGGCGGCATCGCACCATTCGGACTCCGTATCGGTGCCGATCGCAGACTTGAGCCCGATCCTGAGACCTACCCCACGGCACGGGCGATTGCTGACGCGATCTTGAAAGACGCAACACTCTGGAGCGTCGTACAGACGTTGAATGGCAAGGCACGCAAGCCAATCGAAGGGATTCCTATCCTGGCGCGCACGCCGGAAGGCCGGACGCCTGGCGAACGTGTTCGCCGCACACGTGCCGGCCGCGACATTGAGGTAAATGCTGCATGGACTGTGGGGTCCGTTTCAGCGCTGCTGCGGTCGCCATCGTTTGCGGGGTTGGCAACGAAACGCGCGCGCAAGGCACTGGCAGACGGAGGTCAGTGGGCAGCCGTCGGCAATGTCATGGTGGACGAAGAAGGACGGCCCATGACTGTCGGAACGGGTGTCATTACCGAAGGCGAGAGAGACCGCATCCTGCGCTCGCTCACAGCCAGAACCCGCGAGACCGGCGACCGCGTAGCCGTCTCGGATACCTCGCGCCGGAGCATTGCTGGCGTAGGCCGTCGTGGGGAATCTCTACTGACCGGCGGATTGGGGCGCTGCCAATGTGGCGCCTCGTTGCAGGTGTACGGAATGACGGCCAAGTACCCGCAAGGCTTTCTTCGATGCGGTGCCTATGCCAACGGGAAGGGATGCGACACCCTCGCCCAGGGCCCTCGGGAGACTGTCGAGCGTCATGTGCTTTCGCAGGTCTGGGCCGCGCTTGTCTTCGCCCGCGCCAAAGGTCTTGCGCTATGGGATGCCGTGCAGTCGGCTTGGCGTGAGGCGGTGCGTGTGGAGGAGAGCGAAGCCATCCGTGTCGCTCGTGAGGATGCAGGGGCCGCGACTTCAGCCGTCGAACGACTCGAAGACTTGCTCGCTGACGGCCTCCTAGACCGGGCGGCATACGCACGCCAGCGCGCCCGCAAAGCCGAAGCCCTTGCTGCCGCAGAGGCTCGTCTTGCTGCGCTCGCCCCGGATGAGCCCGTCTACGGCGATGAACCGTGGGACCAGATCGTGGCGTGGCACGAGTCCGGCAATGTTGCCGACCTTCGACGGCTCGTTTCTCTGGCGGTGCGGGAGATCATTTTGCTACCAGCGCCAGATCGCGGAGTTGACGAGAACGGCCAGCGCCGATCCACTCGGGGCCAGCGATTTAACGCCGCTGATCGTATCGAGATCCTCTGGCGCGAGGATGCCGCTGGTCCTGGGAAATCCCCAGCCATGCCGTGGGTTGGCGCACCGATCCACTCCGGCAGAGCCTGATTTCCGGCGCTCTGCACGATCGATATCTCGCCTGCTCATTATGCCTCCGTTCGCCTTGCGCGCTTGGGGATCTCTTGGCGCGCCGCTGAGCATGCGCGCCCACCCTGGCGCCGGGGTATGGGCCGACGTGGGCGTGTAGCGCTGGGCGGGTGTGGCTGGCCGCCATTCGGACGCGCGGCAGGCGTCAGCTGCCAAGGGGCATCAACCGCTTAGTTAGAAAGGGAATTCCGCTTTTTGAAATCTTCTCCAGAAAGAAATCATCAACCCTAGAGGAAGATCTAGGAAGCCGGGAAACACCCTTCAACTAGGGAATTCGTGCCCCCAGCCAACTTTTCTCGACCGCCACGCCAGCCCTTTCCGGTATTGGCGCCCTACTCATACGCGGGGAGTTCCCCGCCCGCACCGCTTCCCGGCGGCTAGCCCCTGGGACACTCGCGCCTCACTGGCGCACTACTAGATGTAGAAGCCGGAACGCCATCGGCGCGCAGAACAAATGACCGGTCGTCCCGCATGCCCCAAGCCCACCACGCACACGAGATTGGACCTCAGTCATGACCCCCGACCAACGACGCCACGAACTTGCCGAAGCGTCGGCGCAGTGGTTCATCGCCGGCATCCTTCTCGAGGCAGCGCAAGGCGACCCTGGCGGGATGCTCATTGACTTCACCACGCGCCGAGCTTTACGACACCTACGTTGCGTCAATCGAAGAACACAACGAGAACCGTCGAGAGCTGCGAGAGGAAATCGCCGAGATGCGCGAGACCACGATTCCCCTCATGCGCGAAAGGCTTGCCGACATCCGTAGACGGGCCTATGCATCCCGCGACCACATCCGCGCCTACGGCCTCAAGGGCTCCCACGCAAAGGCTGACCGCGACGCGATCCGCTCAGCCACCGCCGACGCTGAGAAGCTGACTGCCAAGCTTGCCAACGCGCTAGAAGAGCTGGCCAACCTCGAAGGGGAGTACGGCGAGATGCTTGCCAACGGCCCGGCCACCGCGACCCGTGGTGTGACCGCCTACCAGATCAACCTTGCTGGCCCGAAGGCCTTCACTGCCGTTGCCCAGAAATGCCTCGCCCCCGCCAAGATTCGGGGAGTGCGTGGCTGGCGTAGGCGCGCTGAGGATGGGGCAGCATAAAATCCGCGTGCGGCTCCCGACACGTGCGGTTGAGCTGTTCGCATAGCCGAAGTTGGTCAAACCCTTCGGTCACGTGGCAGGCACCAACCCCCAGCTATTCAAAGACTCCCGTCCCGGCCGCTTGGCACCGGTCGTTCCGGTCGAGCGTCGAGTGAGGGGCGCACGTGCAATGTGCCTTTCCGGCCGTGACTCCCCTCTCGTCGGGTACAAATCCCTGTTCACAACCCACAAGACCCGCGCCCGCTCGTTCGCGCGTCGCCAACAAACGAGCACCGCCACCCAACCACTCGAAGGAATAGCCAGCTCATGTACGACGTCAACGGCACCCCAGTGCCGACCGCCACCCTTCCCGCTGACGTGCTCGCCAGCATGCCCAGCACCATCAAGGCTCTTCACGCCGACCACCAGGCCGCTGCGAAGGCGCTGCACGACGCCGACGCTGCGCTTTACGACGCACGCGAGGCTGAGGCAGCGCACCGTGCCGAGGTCTATAGCGCGTCACGCGACGGAAGGAAGGCCCCCGCGTCGGTCGCGCCAGCGGCCTTCGCCGGCCGCATCGTTGCCGCTGAGGCCAAGTGCAACGGCGCTCATCGCGCCGCCCGCGCTGCCGCTACCGCGATCGACAAGGCTTTGAGCATGGCTGCCGAATCCGGCAAGGACGCGCCGGGCCACGTCGCGCGCCGCCTGCTGACCGCACAGCTTGCCGCCGCAATCGCAAACGAGCGGGAGGCTTGGCCGCAAGCCAGGCAGCGACCGCCAAGCGGTCCGGCCTGCTGCAAACAATTCGGTTCCTGGACATCGTCCGCGAGGTGGGCGCAGCGACCGAGTCGCCCGCAACCGTTCGCTTTGCCGCGAAGGCAACCGAGGAACGCGAGCTACACAGTCTGGCCATCAGCGATCCGAACTGGATTCTGACGCGCGACGAGCCGACCGACTCCGAGGCGCATGCCGCGCTCGCCCACTCGGTTGACCTCGCGCACAAGGCGTTGTTGATTCTCGCTCCAGACGCTGCCGTGGGCGATGTGCCGGAAAGCGTGCGGCTGCTGAAGGAATCGACCTTGCGCAAGGCCAGCGAGGCTGCCCGCCGGAAGGTCGCTGACGAATGGCGCATCCTTCGCGGGGTGCACTCCTGATGACGATGCCGGACGACGCCGCGCCGCCGCCCGCCGACGACTTCGACCCGATGGCGATTGCAGACAGCATCCGCCGTCATGGCGCGCCAGCCGATATCGACGCCGCGCTGGCCACTATCTACGCCGAAGACTGACCGCCATCACGTGGTTGGCCGGGTGACTCGCACGAGCGCCCGGCCACCTCACACCATCAGGAGCTTGAACGGCTCCGGTCCTCGCCGAAGTGTGGCCGCGATCGGCCATGCAATGCCGCCCACGACCGCGTCTAACGAGCAATAGCCTCTGGGGTAGCCCGCGACTCCCTGCCCGTCAACGGTGCCACACTACCCTCGCCGGAAAACCCCGCCCCCACAACGAAAGGCGCCTCACCCGTGAGCACCAAGCACCTGACCACCGGCCACGGCAGCGGACACCGCGCGGTTGCTGGCGCGCCACGCCCGCGGAATGCCTGCCCCCTCCGGGAAGCTGCCGACGATGACGCCGCCTACCTCGCGCGCTGCCGCCATCACGGTCTGACCCGCGAGCGGGCCTCAGCGTGCCTTGGCCGCGACGTGAGCGAGGCCGAGTACGCACCGCCAACCCACCGACCGTAAGCACGGCAATCCTTAGCACCGCTTGTGCCTCGTCTTGTGCCGATGCGAGACCAACGGAAGCAGCGCAACTGAGAGCGATTGCCCTCGTGCATGTCCTTCGACGCGAGCGTGCGGCGGGTGGTGCCATCCGCGCCCGCTTGGGGTGGGGGTGACCTCCCCCCGGCCTCGGCCCCGACACCGTACGGCATGGCAGCGCTCTACCTGTACGGGCAGCCAATTTCTGAGGATCAGGAGCCGGTGACGGTTTGTCCCGAGGTCGCCAACACGACCAGGATGTCCTCGCCACGCCAGCCGTCGAAGGGAGTCCCTTCGCTCGGCATCCTGGCATCCTGCAGATGAGTGTGAATATCGCGAACATAGATGGTTTCGGTCTGGCCACTGTGAACAGCCGTTTCTATCGGATCGATCTGGCACTTCACGAACCCCGCCATCGCCACCGGATCGCCCCACATTGCATCAAGGGCTCGCGTCGCCAAATGAAGTAGGGCCAGACCCGTCCATCGATCGAAATGGAGCGGTCCGCCAGCGCTTGCCCCGCCGTGCCCGGTGAAGTTGCGAAGATCCAGATAGTCGGTCACGGCTAGCACGACCAGCGGCGTTTCCTCCCGCCTGTTGAGATCGAGCACGTAGTTGAGCCCAGCCTTCAAACGGGCAGTCGCCTCGAACTTGGCGTGACGGAAGCCCCCGATCGCGCGGCCGATAAGTTCGATAGCGTCAAGAACCTGGAAGATCGCACCGAGATGAAGCTGGTTGGATCGCGCAAGACCAGCCGTGGAAACCATCTCACGCACGAGCCCGATGGTGTAGTAAGCCTTGGCGTCAAAGGCGCTGACCCCGAGCATACGGCCAACCGTGCGCCACGTCGGGTCGTCGGTCGGGTCGAGCGGCCGTTCACATTGGTGCACGTGGTCGATGGGGAGTTTCACCTCTCCAGTTCTACACTCAACGCTCCGCGCTGGGCGACTCGTTTGTCCACAGACGAATATGCGCGCAGGTGTTCAAGGCGCGGCAATGCCATGGGCTGCCGCCCCCAAGCAAGAGCTTTCATCGTGACCTCCCGTATCGAGCCACCAACGCATAGCTACCCGCCAATCGGCGCACTCGCAGTTTGCTCAGCGAGGCGTTCGTTGCAAGATCGAGATGGGTGTGGCCGCTGAGCTGCCCGCACGGAGTCCTTGTGCTGTTGCTGGTGTTGCCTGATCAGGCACTACGTCGGCCACCTGCCCCGCTCCAAGCAAATCAGGGCGGGCTGATCGCCCCGCCACATCGAGCATGTCTAAGGACGGTCGCCTCCTCAACCAAACGCTCGGCCTTGCTCGGCACCACCTAAACGTGCGCACCCGCGGCCAAATCCTGACGCAAGTGCGGCACCTTGAAACCGCAGGTGGCATAGTCCGCGCGCCGTATCGGCGAACACGCGTCTATGCCGTGAGCCCTACTCGATCAAGACCCACTGAGGTACTGTTACCTCTGCGAACCACAGAAGCATGCCCGTCCACCACGACAAAGTGCTCCTGGCCCGGTGGCGACCGGTGACCCCGATAGGTCATTCTCAAGCCGGTCGCCGCTTTTTTATGGCGGCTTCATCGCCCACCTCGCCTGCACGCCTCAGCCCCCTTGGCCAGAGGCTTGGTTCCGCGCCGTAGCTTGGATCGAGGCCACCACTCCGATGGCCTCATACAGCGCGCGAATTTGGTCTGGAGACAGCTTGGCCAGGTCGTTCGCGGTGAGTTTGATGTCTAGGCCGAGAGCTAATACGACCGGTTCGACTTGCTGCTGGGGCATAGCTACCTGACGGGTGGAAGCTGGCGGTTCGGCATGAGTTGCAATGTCTCCACCATCGGACTTCATATGCGGCGCTTGCATTGAGACATGAGGCTCATCGCCAGCAACCGCAGTGTCCTGTTCCCCAGCCATCTGCACTCGATCGCCATTTGTCTCAATTAGCCCTACAAACTCCAGCCACTCAAGGAGGTTGGCCAGCTGTGTCTCATGGTGCGGCTCAGCACCCGCCACGTGAGCGAGGGCACGAACCAAGTCGGCTGGGCTTGCTGGACCCATATGTAGGCGCTCACGCACCGCCTCAAAGAACCAAGTTCGCGAAAGAGGCTCTGCCAGCTTGTTCGCCGCGAGCTTCCTTTCCGGCTCCGTGCGAGCAAACCCCCAGGCCGTCGCAAAGTCCTGAACGGGCTTCGATGGAAGATAGGCGCCCTTCTTCACCCGCTCAATAAGTCGGGCTTCCATGAAGAAGTTATTGCTCAGTCCAGCGGTGGCAGGGCTAACTGAGGTAAGGCGCGCAAGATCGTCGCTCGTCACACCGTCTCGGCGCTGCTTGGCCGCGACAGCGAAGGCGCGCAAGATTTCGACCTGGTTGGCGAATTTCATGCGGTCCGTGGGCAGCGGCTTCGAAGCGCGCGCACGTTGTGCACTCCGAGCCGCACTGGCTCCGGACGGGCTACTATTATCGGTCCCGTTGCCGTCTGACTCCTGCATGGTTCACCTCCTTGGCTAACTCTGAGGTTAGCACCTCAGAGGAGCATATGGCAACTCATATGAAGCAGAGATAGCTCAGCAGTCTTCACAGAGAACGGAAGCGGCGGTTAATAGGATGCGGGTGCGGGCGCCAGAGCTTCGCGGGCGGGCTTGGCTCAACACGGGCGGCAAGGAGCTGAAGCTTGCCGACTTCCGAGGTCGCGTTTTGATCTTAGACTTCTGGACCTTCTGCTGCATCAACTGCCTACATGTGCTTGACGAGCTTCGCCCGCTGGAGGAGAAGTACCCGGACGTGCTCGTGGTCATCGGTGTGCACTCGCCGAAGTTCGAGCACGAGAAGGACGAGCGGGCGCTGGCGGCAGCCGTGGAACGTTACGGCGTGGAGCATCCCGTGCTCGACGACCCGGAACTGCAGACGTGGCAGCAGTACGCGGCCAAGGCCTGGCCGACCCTGTCCGTGGTCGATCCCGAGGGCTATGTCGTGGCGTCGATGGCGGGCGAAGGTCACGCCGAGGGGCTGCGCAAGCTCATCGAGCAGCTGATCGCGACGCATGAGGAGAAGGGCACCCTGCATCGCGGCGACGGCCCGTTCGTCGCGCCGCCGGAGGCGAACACGCTGTTGCGATTCCCGGGCAAGGCGCTTCCGCTCGCCGATGGTCGGCTGCTCGTGTCCGACTCGGCGCGGCACCAGCTGGCATACCTCAGCGCCGATCTGGAAAAGGTGGAGGGCCGCATCGGGTCGGGGGCGCGTGGCCGGTCCGACGGCGGGCCCGAGCAGGCGAGCTTCTCCGAGCCGCAGGGCTTGTGCCTGCTGCCCCCGGCGATCGCCGAAGTCGCCGGCTATGACGTGGTGGTCGCTGACACCGTCAATCACCTATTGCGTGGAGTCAGCCTGAGCACAGGCGAGACGGTGACTGTCGCTGGAACGGGTCAGCAATGGCGTTCGGCTATCGACGCCCACGCCCACGACGCACGCGCTATAGATCTTTCATCACCTTGGGATGTTGCTTGGTACCAAGGAAAAGTCATCATAGCGATGGCAGGCACCCACACCCTGTGGTGGTTCGACCCGGTGCAGCGCACCGTCGGTCTCTACGCCGGGACAACAGTGGAGGCGTTGCGGGACGGGCCATTGCCGGATGTGTGGCTCGCGCAGCCGTCGGGGCTGTCGGTTTCGCCCGACGGAAACCGACTGTGGTTTGTGGACAGTGAGACGAGCGCACTTCGCTTTGTGGAAGATGGCGTGATGGGAACGGCCACCGGCCAAGGACTTTTCGATTTTGGTCACGTGGACGGGCCTGCCGCCGAGGCGCTGTTGCAGCATCCGCTCGGCGTGCACGCCCTTCCCGGCGGCGATGTCTTGGTGGCAGATACCTATAACGGGGCGATCCGCCGCTACGCGGAAGGCAAAGTCTCCACGGTCGACACCGGGCTCGCCGAGCCGAGCGACATCGTCACCGCGGCCGACGGCAGGATTCTCATCGTGGAGTCGGCAGCACACCGGATAGTGCCGCTGGCCGGGACACAGCAAGACTTTGTGGGCGCGAAACACACCGTGAAGCGCCCGCCGTCCAACCTGACGCCGGGCGAGGTAACGCTCGAGGTGATTTTCGAGCCACCGCCGGGACAGAAACTCGACTTCAGCTTCGGCGACCCGACCCGGCTCGAAGTCTCTGCCTCCCCGGCGGAGCTTCTGCTTGACGGCGCGGGAGTCACCACCTCGCTGAGCCGCAAACTCACCTTCAACCCGGCCGTCACCACCGGCGTGCTGCAGGTGGTGGCGCAGGCGGCGACCTGCGACGCGGAAGCCGAACATGCCGCCTGCCACCTCACCCGGCAAGATTGGGGAGTCCCGGTCGTCATCACCGAATCAGGCGCGGCCCGCCTCCCCCTCATCCTCCGCGGCTTAGACCAATCCCCGTAAGCGCCGCCCCGCGCGGGTGGAGCCACGCCACCGGGGCGCAAGATCCGCATGGGCAGCACGGCGGCACCGGCAGCGATCAAGGCGCGGGCAAGGATGCTGGGAAAGGCGTTGCGGGCTATACGAAAGCGCGCAGGGGGACGCCTGCGTGTTGGAGGGCGCTGCGCACTGAGGTAGCCAGCGCCACCGCGCCCGGGGTGTCGCCGTGCAGGCAGATCGAGTCGACCGGATGCGGGACCACCGTGCCATCGAGGGCGATGACCCGCTGGTCCACGGCCATCAGCAGGGCACGCGCCACCACCTCGTCGGTGTCGGTGATGAGGGCGCCGGGTTTGTCGCGGGGCAGAAGGGTTCCGTCGGCTCGGTAGGCCCGATCGGCGAAGCCTTCCGCGAACACGCGCGCTCCCGCGTCTCCCGCGGCGGTGGCCAGGACGGACCCCGGCGCGCACAGCACCGGCAGCCCTGTCGCCAGCGCAGCCTCCACAATGGACTGTGTATGGGCAACCGCGTGATACAACGCGCCGTGGGGTTTGAGATAGCGGACGCGACAGCCCGCCGTGGCCGCGAGCGCGCTCAGCGCGCCGACCTGATACACGATTTCGTCACGGAGCACGCCTAGGTCGTACTCGATGAAACGGCGCCCAAAACCGGGCAGATCCCGATAGCCGACCTGCGCGCCGACGGTCACGCCGCGCGCGGCGGCCCAGCCACAGACCCGCCGCATCGTGTGCGCGTCGCCGGCATGAAATCCGCAGGCGACGTTGGCGCTGGTCACCAAATCGAGCAACGCTTCGTCGTCGCCCAGTGCCCAGCGCCCGAAGCCTTCGCCCAGATCCGCGTTAAGGTCCACGAAAGACGACACTAGCGCCCGGCCTTGCCTGTGCGATCAAGGGCAGGTCCGCCGGATGCACCACCGCGATCACCGGGTACCCACCGGTGGTGGGGTGATCGGCAAGAAAGATGATCGGTTTTCCATCTCCGGGCACCTGCACCGCCCCGGCCATCAGCCCTTCACTCGGCAACTCCACGGCCACCGAGCGGGCCAGCGCCGGCCCGTTGAGCCGAGCCCCAATTCTATTTGCCATCCCCATTTGGTACCTGTTCCAAGTGAGCTCCTCGGCCGACCGGAACCAGTCCTCCCGCGGCCCGAAGCGCACCCGCAGGCGGATTTCGTCGCCGTATTCGAGCGCCGCCGGCTCCGCTGCCGCGATGCCCTGCTCCTGGCCGAAGGTGAGCTGGGTGCCCACCTTCAGCGGGGCGGGGCCGAGCCCGGAAAGCGTGTCGGTGCTACGCGAACCGAGCACGGGCGGCACCTCGATTCCGCCGCGCACAGCCAGATAGCAGTGCACGCCGGCGGTGGGTGAGCCGACCTCGATGGTCTGCCCGGCACGCACCGCCACCACCCCCGAAACATCTTGTCCGTCAACGGATACGGGCGCGGTAGCGCCGGTGATCGCGACCACGGTGTCACTGTGCACACGCGCGGCGAAGCGCCCGAAGCTCAGCTCGAGACCGGCGGCGGAGGCGGGGTTGCCGACGAGCCGGTTGGCCCTCTCCAGCGCGGGCGGGTCAAGCGCCCCCGATCTGGAGACGCCAAGGTGGGCATAGCCGGGGCGGCCCTGATCCTGGATAGTCGCGAGTGGACCTACGCCTAGCACCTCAAGCATCCGTGAACCTCACCCTTGTCCCCGGTGTCAGCAGCGCGGGCTCGGCCCGTAACGGATCGAACATGGTCACCTCCGTGTGGCCGAGCAGTTGCCAGCCCCCTGGCGAACTTCGTGGATAGATTCCGGCGTAGGGACCGGCCACCGCCACCGATCCGGCCGGCACGTTCGGTCTTGGACTGTCCAGCCTCGGCAGCTGATATCGCTCTTCGAGCCCGGTCAAATAGGCGAACCCGGGAGTGAAGCCGCAGAACGCGACGGTCAAGGTGAGTCCTCTGAGGACCGTTGGCGGGTCGCCCTGCCAGCGCTCGGCCACACTTTCCAGATCGGCCCCGTCCCACCGCACCGGAATGTTCACCTCGGCGGCGCTCTCCGGCCCCGGCAACGGGCCCATCTTCGCCAGCTCGGGCAGCTTGGTGATCCCGGCCAGGAGCACAGTCTCTGCCGCGGGCACGATCTCTTCGCAGCTGAGCTCGCCGGTGGCGCGGGCGGCAAGGAGGGTTCTGTACCAGCCGGCCGGGTCGTCCACCTCGAGCAACAACCCGTCCCACCCATACGGACGCGCTTTCATAGGAGAGACTGTAATCGACCTCACCCAATTGGCTACGGAACAGTAACCTACGCTCCCGTAACCTAAAGGAATGACCGTCACCGCCACCCGCCGCTTGCGGCCGATCGACATCGGCAAGCCCCGGATGCGGGGCTGGCTGCATTTTTACGCTTTCTTCGCGGCCCTGGCCGGTGGGATCGTGCTGACCACGATCGCCGCTTTCCAGCCCGGGATCGCCCCGCTCATCAGCGTCGCCATCTACAGCCTGACCGTGTGCGGGCTGTTCGGCGTAAGCGCGCTGTATCACCGCCGGGTCTGGAGCGAGCGCGGCTATCAGACGATGCGCCGGCTCGACCATGCCATGATTTTTATCTTTATCGCGGGTACCTATACGCCTTTCTGCGCTCTCCTGCTCCCCGAGGGCAAGGCCACCGTCCTGCTCATCATCGTCTGGGCAGGCGCCCTGGCCGGCGCAGCGCTGTCGCTCATCTGGCCACACGCGCCCCGCTGGGTTTCCGCGCCGCTCTACCTAGCGCTGGGCTGGGTGGCCGTCGCCGTGCTACCCGACATCCTGCACAACGGCGGCGTCACCGCCCTAGTCCTGCTCCTCGCGGGCGGCGCCGCCTACTCGGTCGGCGCCATCTTCTACGCCCTCCGCAGGCCGAACCCTTGGCCCACAGTCTTCGGCCATCACGAGTTCTTCCACGCCTGCACCCTCGTCGCCGCGCTCCTGCACCACATCGCCATCTACTTCGCCCTCTTCGCCTAACCCCACCCCGGCGCCCACCACCCCCAGCATCACCACGCCGCATCCGCACCACGTGCATCAGCGCCACCGCACCACCCACGCCGCATGCCCACTCTGGGCCGCCGCCCGCGCCGTAGATGGTCGCGGTTTCAGGGGAATCGAGGGCATTGTTTGACGCTGACCGCGCGATTCCCTGAAATTGCGTGGATCATCCGGACGTCGAGAGGCCCAGCGCGGGATGCTGGGGCACGCCCGAGAGGCCGGGCGTAAGGCGACGGGCGCGGCGTGGAACGCGGGCTAATCTGCGCGGGCGGTGTGGGTTGCTGTGCGGGCTGCGGTGACCACCGAGGCCCAGTCTGTGGCGACCTCGTGGATGGCGATGCCGCAGGTGCGCAGCCCGTCGGAGTCGGCCTCACCGGCCGGGTCCAGCATTTCGGAGAGCTGGGAGATCGAGGGGTTGTGGCCGACCATCATGATCGTTTGAAAGCCCGCCTCGGTCTGCTGTAGCACCTTCAGCAGATCGGCGGCTGAGCCCTCGTAGATGTCGCGCTCGTAGCGCACGGTCGGTGAGCCCGCGTTGGCGAGCGCCACCGCGACCGAGTGCCAGGTTTGCCTTGTCCTGCGCGACGGCGAGGCCAGCACCAGATCGGGCACGTAGCCGTGCTTCATCAGCCATGCCCCGGCAAGGGCCGAGTCCGCGTGACCGCGTTCGGTCAGCGGACGGTCAACGTCCGGAACTCCGTTTGGACGGTCTGCCTTGGCGTGTCGTAACAGCACCAGCGTGCGGCCCATGGCTCACAGCTTGCCTCAACAAAAGCGATCGCGCACCCCAGAATGCCCATTCGGGGTGCGCGACTGTGCTTCTGCGCGGGCCACAGGTCGATGCGGCCGACGAGAGACTTGGTGCTTTAGAACGATTCTTCGGCCAGATCCATCGGGTCGAGCGAGGCGAGTTCGACGATGCGGCGGTCCGATGACAGGCGCGGAAGCACCTCGCGGGCGAAGAACCGGGCGCTCGCCACGACACCGTTGTAGAACGCTTCGTCGTGAGTGGGGGCCGTGAGCTTCTGCAGCGCCACGTCCGCCCGCTTCAGCAGCAGCCAGCCGACGATCAGATCGCCGAGCGCCAGCAGCAGCCGCCGCGAGTGCAGGCCGGTCTTGTAGAGCACCTTCGGGTCCTCGCCCTGCGACTCGCCCAGCCAGCCGATGAAGGTGCCGAGCATGCCCTGGAGGTCGCCCAGCGCGGTCGCGAGCTGTGCCCGCTCCTCTTTCAGCTGGCCGTTGCCGGTCTCGTTGTCGAGGAACTGCTGAATCTGGTCGGAGACCGTCGTCAGCGAGCGGCCGTTGTCCCGCACAATTTTGCGGAAGAGAAGGTCGAGGCTTTGGATGGCCGTCGTGCCCTCGTAAAGCGAATCAATTTTCGCGTCCCGCACGTACTGCTCGATCGGATAATCCTGAAGGAACCCAGACCCACCAAAGGTCTGCAGCGACTCGGATCCGAGAAGTTCGAAGGCCCGCTCCGAGCCGCAGCCCTTGACCAGTGGCAGCAGCAGATCGTTAACCTTGGTCGCGGCCTTGGCCGCTTTCTCGTCACCCTCGTCGAGGGCAAGACTGGCTTTGTCGTGCCAATAAGCGGCATAAGCGGCCAGCGCCCGCAGACCCTCCGAATAGGACTTCTGCAGCAGCAGCGAGCGGCGCACGTCGGGGTGATGCGTAATCGTTACTCGCGGCGCGGTCTTGTCGGTCATCTGCAACAGGTCAGCGCCCTGCACCCGTTCCTTGGCGTAGGCCAGCGCGTTCAGATAGCCGGTCGATAGGGTGGCTATTGCCTTGGTACCAACCAGCATCCGCGCGTTTTCGATGATGAGGAACATTTGCCGGATCCCGTCATGCACCTCGCCGACGAGCCAGCCCTTGGCCGGAACCCCGTGACCACCGAAGGTCATCTCGCAGGTGGTCGAGGCCTTGATGCCCATCTTGTGCTCGACGTTGGTCGCGAAAGCTCCATTGCGCTCGCCCAGTTCACCTGTTGCGGGATCGAAGTGGAACTTTGGTACCACAAAAAGGGAAAGGCCTTTTGTTCCTGGACCTGCACCCTCGGGACGGGCCAATACGTAATGGATGATGTTCTCGGTCATGTCCTGCTCGCCGGACGTGATGAAGCGCTTCACGCCCTCGATGTGCCATGAGCCGTCTGGCTGCGCCACCGCTTTGGTGCGGCCGGCGCCCACATCCGAGCCGGCGTCGGGCTCGGTGAGCACCATCGTGGAGCCCCACTTCTTCTCGACGAAGAGCTTGGCCCACTCCTTCTGCTCGTCGGTGCCCTCGTGGTGCAGGACATTGGCGAAGGCCGGGCCGGAGCTGTACATCCAGATCGGCGCGTTCGAGCCGAGTACCAGCTCGGCGAAAGCCCAGATGAAGGTGTGCGGGGCCGGGGTGCCGCCCAGCTCACCGGGAAGCGCGAAGCGCCAGAACTCGGCGTCCATCCAGGTGTTGAAGGACCGGGTGAAGGCCTCCGGCATCTTGACCGAATAGGTCGCGGGGTCGTAGACCGGCGGCTGACGATCGGCCTGCGTGTAGCTCGCGGCCAGATCCGTGCGGGCCATCCGATCGATCTCACCGAGCACGCTGCGTGCGGTGTCGGCATCAACATCGGCGTAGGGTCCCTTGCCGAATGGGGTGTCGAAGACCTCGAACAGGTTGAACTCAAGATCCCGCAGATTGCTCTGGTAATGCGTCATCGTCTCGCCTCCGCTGGTTACTGGCCAGTAAGGCGAATGTATTACCCGCGAGTAACCTCGCGCAAGCGATTCCCCCTATTGAGTTGCTCACAGACGGGCAAAAGGGACAAAATCCAGTCGCCACGCCGGTGCGCGTTACTAAGAAGATGACCTCTCGTTCTTTTGGGTGAACAGGCGTAACCGTTGAGGTCCTCGGCCTAGGAGCCAAAGATGATCGAGATGCTTCGTACATTGTTCTTCGAGCCCCGCTACCCGCAGCGCTACATCGGCCGCCACCGCGCGCGGCCCATCCTCGCGCTGGGCGTTCGCCGCTAACCGTCACGCCTCCCTGGCGGCTTCGCGCTAGGCCTTGGCAGCGTGGCACCTCCGCTGGAGGCGTCGTGCTGGCCAGTTGGCTGCGTGCGGCCTCGCCGTGAGCGTCGTGCTAGCCCGTTGGCTGCGTGCGGCCCAGCCGTGAGCGTCGTGCTAGCCCGTTGGCGGCATGGCGGCTTCGCTGTGGCGTCGTGCTGGCCCGTTGGCTGCGTGGCGGCTTCGCGCCTCTCCTGGCGGCATTGCGCCAGCCCTATCATTTGGTCCGGCGATTTCATCCACGCCGCGCCGTGATCGGTCAGGGCTCGCTGGTCTGCAGCCGCAACCGTGGCGAAGGCGGACTTGCGGCCCATGGCGGCGTGGCACTTTCGTGCCGGCGCTTGGCGGCTTCGCGGCGCCTGTTGGCGGTGGCGCGGTGTGGGCTAGGCGGTTGAGCCGACTTCCCAGCTTGGGAGCGGTGTCGGTGAGGGCTGCAGAGGGCCCGTGTACTCCATGAGGATCAGCGCGATGTCGTCATCGAGCCGATATCCCACCCACTCCTGCAGCGCTGACTCGACCGAGGCCAGGCCGTCGCCCACTGTGCCGTGGCCGAGCAGACGCCACGCCCGGTCGGCGATGGGGAAGAACGTGCCGTCGCGACGTGCCTCGGCGAGCCCGTCGGTCAGCATGAGCAGGCGATCGCCCGGCTCGAGTCTCTCCACCCGCGTGCGCACCACGGGCATGAAGCCCAGCGGCGGGGCGGGTGAAGGCGGATCGAGTGTGATCACCTCACCCCGCCGGAGCAGGATCGGCGATGGATGCCCGCAGTTGACGATCGTCAGCGTGCCGCCGCGCTCTTCCACCAGGCACGCGGTGACGAAGTCTTCGTCGCCGACGCTGCGGGCCACGGCGCGATCGAGGTCGGCCACCACCGCTCGCAGATCGGCCCGCTCGTAGGCGACGTGCCTGTACGAACCGAGGACGATGCTCGCCGTGCGAACAGCGTCCAGGCCCTTCCCGCGCACATCCCCGATGATCATGCGGACGCCGTATGGCGTGTCCAGGGCCTCGTACAGGTCGCCACCGATGTCGGCGGCAGCCGTGGCGGAGATGTACCGGCCGGCCACCGCGAGCGTGCCCACCTTCGGCCCGAGCGGCCTGAGCACGGCCTGCTGGGCGATCGTGGCCAGCTTCGCCAGCTCCGCTATTCGCTCCGCCTGCCGCTGGCGCACCACGGCCACGGCCGCGGCGATCGCGGTGGCGAGACCGATCGCGGCCACGTTGACGTAGGGCGAGTAGTCCCCGCTGTCACCGAAGATCGCGAAAAGAGTTCCCACCGCGGTGGCCACCGCCCCCGCGATCAACACTTCCCGCCACTGGGTGAACACGGCCGCCAAAAATGGCACGGTCGCCATCAGGCCGACGTAGCGAACCGTGCGCCCGTCGGCGAGCTCTACCGCGCTAATGAGCCCGAGCAGCACAAAGGCCGCGCCGAGTCCGGCGCGGGAACCTGGGCTGAGCGGGCGTCCGCCCGTCAAGAGTCCGACCATTCGTACGGGAAACAGCATGCCTGATGTAGGGTGCCCGACCGCCCCGATTGGCCTGTCGGTGGATCGCATTATGTCCACTCGGATGGGGCGATGAAAATGGGTAGTTTCCCGAGCGGTGTACTGGTGAAAATGTCCCGGTGCTAATCGATCTATGGCCGATGCTCGGCCTCAGCCTCACCACACCCCATCTCGAGCTGCGCCTGCCCACCGACGATGAGCTGGCCGAGCTGGCGGAAGTGGCGGCTCAGGGCATCCACGCCGGCGATTACATGCCCTTCGTGACGCCGTGGACGATCGGCACCCCCAGGGAGGTGGCCCGCTCGGTCATCCGGAGCTTCTGGCGCCGGGCCGCCGAGTGGGAGCCCGACAATTGGAACCTCGGCCTCGCCGTTTTCAAGGACGGCCGCCCCATCGGGGTCCAGTCCATGCGCTCCAAGAATTTCGCGATCACCCGCGAGGTGACGACCGGTTCGTGGCTGGGCCTGGCCCACCAGGGGCAGGGATACGGCACCCAGATGCGCGTGGCGATCCTGGAGCTGGCCTTCACCGGGTTGGGTGCCGAGTCCGCCGTGTCGGGCGCCCTGATGGACAACGAGGCCTCGCTCGCTGTTTCGCGCAAGCTCGGCTACCGCCTCGACGGCATCAACCGAGAGATCGTCCAGGGCACGCTCCGCCTCGATCAGCGGCTGCGGCTTGACCGTCTGGATTGGAGGGCGCCTTTCTCGGTACCCATCAAAGGCTTGGATGTTTCTGAATTTGGTCTATGAAGTCGGCCAAGTCTGCCAATTCTTCCAGGACCTCGACGCGGTCGGACCGCGCTGACCTTGATAGCGCGAACCATAGACGGCCGAACCATACGGGTGCTCGGCCGGCGAACTCAGCCGCAGCACGCAGATGTGCCCGATCTTCATGCCCGGCCACAGCCGGATCGGCAGACTGGCCACATTGGACAGCTCCAGAGTCACATGGCCGGAGAAGCCCGGATCGATGAACCCCGCCGTCGAGTGCACCAGCAACCCCAACCTCCCCAAACTGGACTTACCCTCCAGCCTGGCGGCAAGCTGATGCCCCAGCGTCACCGTCTCCATCGTCGACGCCAGCGCAAACTCGCCCGGATGCAACACGAACGACTCGCCCTCGGGCACCTCGACCAAACTCGTCAAATCATCCTGCTGCTGCGAGGGGTCGATATGCGTGTACAAATGGTTGTTGAACACGCGAAACAGCCTGTCCAGCCGCACGTCGATACTCGACGGCTGCACGAGACTCGGCTCAAACGGATCGAGGGTCAACTGACCCATCTTGATCTCGGCAACCAGGTCACGATCGGAGAGCAACACCTGGGCAGCCTAACCCCTGCTTTCCTGGGTACCGGACTTTCGGCGTGTCGAGTGGTGATCTCGTACATACGTTCGATAAGGTCTTGGTCATGGCTTCTTGGGTTTCTTGGGGCTCCCTCATGAGCACCGACCCGCAGCTCGCCGCCTCCATCCGCGAGCTGCTGCACCAATATGGGCGCGGCATGGCCTACCTGGCCACGGTCCGCAAAGACGGGTCACCCCGGGTGCACCCGGTCTCCCCCATCGTCACCGCCGACGCCCTCTACTGCTTCGTGATCGCCTCCCGCAAGCGCGACGACCTCCTCCGCGACGGCCGCTTCGCCCTGCACACCTTCCCAGCGGAAAGCAGCGACGCCGAAGCCCACCTCACCGGCCGCGCCCGCGAGGTCATCAACGTATCCATCGTGGACCGGCTAGCCCGAGAACACCACGCAGCCCCAGGCATCGACTGGACCCTCTTCGAGCTGCACCTCGACAGCGCCATGCTCCACCGGCACACCCCAGGCGCGCCGGCACAGATCTGGCGAGCGACAAACGCGGCAGAGCAGGTCCTGGTTGCCGCCTGAACCGACCAGAGGGGCCACGTGATACATTGGTGCCCCTCGCGGGTGTAGTTCAATGGCAGAACATCAGCTTCCCAAGCTGACAGTGCGAGTTCGATTCTCGTCACCCGCTCCAAAAAATGAAGCCTGGTCAGGTCCACGGACCCAACCAGGCTCTTCTATTTCTCGGAGCCAGTGGATCACCCTCGTGCCCGCTGCGTGCCCGTTACTCTTCCGGCTCCTTTTTCTGAGCCTGCTCGACCATCGCGCTCAGCGCATCAGCGATCGCCTTGTCGCGCGCCCCGGAACGGTGAAGGTAGATCAGCGCCGCCTTGGTCGACGCATGGCCCATCCGATCCATCAGGTCACGCAAGGTCGCCCCCGACTGCGCCAATAGAACCAAGATGCCTGGCGCGATCGACGCTTTTCTTGTCGGGATCTCAGAGTGGCTTTCGGGCTCAAGTGTCGCGGTTGCAGGTGGATCGCTCTTTCAGCTGGTGATCGCCTATGTTTCGGTCAAGGGCCCAAGAGGTGCCCTCAATCGCTTTTGCGTAGTGCCGTCTGAAGAGCTAAGCAGCATCCATGGCGTACAGGAGCTGCCCAAGGCTTTCGGTTTCGACGCTTTCGGTACAGGCAGCTAGGTAACGATCGGCTGGCCAGCCCGACTCCCATGTACCCGATCGACCCGAACAACGTATATGCCGTGTCCAATTAGGGCTGGTCGTCGTCCTCTGTCAGATAGTTCCACGGGGCGGAGCGTCGTCCGTCCATCCATGTGTCAGCGGCGAACTCGTCCAGCCATACCGAATCGCAAACGAATTCTCCGATTGGATCATCTGGCTCCCTGACGAGGCTGAAAGAGAAGCGGCCTGTGGCTGTCGCCTCTGCCTGCAGGTATTCCAATTCGTCACCATTAGCGCTGCTACGAGCTGCTGTCCCGATCACCCAGGCCTCGAACTCTCCCGCAAACCCCAATTCCATAACGCCAGGCGTGGTCCCGTCGTAGGAGACGGCGTCGATGACCAGGTTGGACAATTCAACTTCACCCGACTCTACGTCTGGTGCTCCCATTCCGTCATCGTGGTGTTCGAGTGCACTTTCGGCGGCCTTGGCGATACAGCTGAGAAGGTCAGACAGCGGCATGCAGAGGGCAGACTCGAGCGTTCCACCCCCTACCCGTTCCAAGATGGCTACAGCCGTACGCGCTTCCTCGTTCAGCCGGAGAGAGAACACATGAGTCGCCTCCCTCACCTCAACTTCCACTCGCCGGAAGACATGGAAGTCGACCTTGCCTGTTCCGAGTTCAGAAAGCCGCTGTACAACGGCAGGTGCACCCTCCTCGAAGACGGCACGACTAGCCGGATCATCTAGGTCCACCTGGGCGGCGACCAGCAGTGCACCGCCAAGTGCCGACTGATCCGGAAACCTCCGCACATTTTTCGAAATGCCTTTTGCCAGCCTCCGTGCCTTTCTTAGTCGATTTATTACCACCGGCACCGTTGTCAGGTCCATTGCACCCTTTGCTTTGTTGCAAGGGCCGCAGATTGGTGCGAGATTGTAGAGTGCGTGAACGTCATAGTCGTCGGGTAAACCAAAAGCCTGCCGTAGTCTGATCCGCTCCCTCGCGTTCGAGGCCTGTGGCAGGATGTGGTCTATCTCCAAGCTGGCGTAGTCTTTGTAATTCCGACACCAGTAACACTGCAAATCCCACGCTAGGCGCATAAAATGACGCAACAATTTGTTGTCGCCACCTGGCACATACCGCACAGTTCTGTCGACCATGTTGCTCATCCCCAGCTCAATTCGACCATCTTCGAGATGGCTAGGCGGGAAGATTGATAGCCGCGCACATCTGTGCACTGTAGCCGAAACCCGTTGGCGGTCTATGTGTCGTAGGCGGCCTATGCCGGCTCCGTGTTCTCCGTGTTCTCCGTGTTTGTCTCCGTGTTGGACTGCTGAATTCCTCTAGTTTTCATAAATGCGGCCCTACGGGCCGCGTGGCACGGCCCGCGGACCGGCCAGCCTTCGGCGCCGGCCGCGCCCGGGCCGCACGTATGGTCGCTTGCGAACAAATCCGCGTGACAAGCGGCTGTCTCTCACCCTCCGGCTTGGTCATCGATCTTTTGACCAGATTCTGGTGCGTAAACCGGCCGCGAGGCCTCAACCCTTACCTGTGATTCGAACCTAGTTTCACGTTCCGCTTCAGGAAGGAGTGCGTCGATCCAAACAAGGATCTGGCCAGCGCCTTCAATAAGTCGCAGCGCATCAAACCAATCGATAGGCCTGCCGCCTAGACGGGCCAGCCCTTCGTGCGCGAACGAATTGCGCACCGAACTTAGATTACGGAATATTTCCCAAAGCTTCGGCTCATCCTTCAACGACTTGCGCACTACCACCCGCAGTAATGAGTCAAACCTCTCGCCTGTCGACGGCTCTTTCTGCCAATTGCCCCTGTCATTGACCCACCCCCACAGTTGCGGGCTCATGCCATGCAGGCTCGCGAGAATGTCGAGCGCGTGAGTGATACGCGTCTCCAGGGCGGTATAGGCCAACACAATTGCTGGTCCAACCTCTTGCGTGAAACGACGCGCGTCAAGCAAGAGCAAGCTCGACGCGGTTGGTTGATAACCCCAGGGCAAACTGGCTATGTTTTGCCACGATGACGCATTTATCACCGTCATATTTTGCGTGAAGGATCCAGAACACTTAACCCGCATTCCCGACGCTGGATCGAGCCCCGATCCGTCGTCATCAAGAAAGAGGATCCGCCAGCTCGACCCGGTCGGGTCGAGAGGACGTATGTGGGGACTTGATGTTGCGATACGGAGTCTTTGGAGCCAGTCATTTGCAATATTCAAGACCAGCTCGATAGGAGGATCCATGACCCCAGGAGTTCTATCAAAAGAATCGCGAGCGAAATCAATTTGGAGAGCGTCCGCATCGATGGCCGGAGTTCCATCAACAGTAACGTTAGGGAGTGGAACCTGTGGGTCGCTCTTCTGAAGCTTGTTCGGATACTCCGTGACGGGGAGTTCACTTCGCTGGTCGAAGTCTCCCGGCTGAGCGCTGGATTTATAGGGAACGTACAGCTTCACTTTTGTGCCCGCGTAGGTAAATTCGTGCGGCTCAACCTGCTCCGATAGATCCACCGGCAGGAACAGTGTGAATGGAAGGAATGTCTGAAATCGCGCAATCACGAGTTCTCCTCAAGCTATGCCCATCTCGGCTCGCCTTGTGAACGAGGATTGAATCCCGATTGGACTGGGTTCAATAGATAGAACACACGATCCTAACGCCTATTTGTCGTATGTCCGTTGTGGTACTTCGTCGTAGCTCCCGCCGAGGGTCGTCGCTTCGCTCCTCCACCGCCGTGCTCCAGGATGTCTCGCCGCCGGCGGGGCTCAAGCTCGGGGTTGGGGTGCCAAGAACAAGGCCACACGTCCGGTTCGCTCCCGAGCGAAGCCCAGCAGACGAGACAGCGGGCCGCCAAGCGTCCGTGCGACCGCCGCCGGGTCCGTGCCTGCGGGGCAGCCCGCTGTCTCGCCCGCTGCCCGGAGGGCGGGAGCGAAGGCGACGGGTACGGGTGTCCTCTACGGGCAAGGTCCGATGATGGTGCGGCTCACCTCAAGATCGATCGTGCGATTAGCGTGCGACCAACCAATCCCGCAGACATCACAGAACTGTTGCTGCGCAACGGGTTGAAAGTGGAAGGTTGTCGATCAAGGTAGTAAACGACTAGTCCAAGAGCTGGGCAAGACCTCGTTTGTTATCCATGACACCGGCGATACTGACATCAGCTTTGGCTGAAAGCTCCAAGGGGGATAGGCCCGCTGATGTGGCGTTGTGAAACACGCGATCGATCCCAGCACCAACAATAGGCGGAACAGTTCGCAAGGTTCCGGAGAGTGCAATGGATGTCAGGTCGCCTGCATGCACGATCAGATTTCTCTGCCGGTATAGCCGACGAAAGGCGTCCTCGCATTGTCCTACCACGCCTTTGATAACCTCGTGAGGTCTCTCCACCAAGGCGTACATCCGTTCAAGGGCTAGGTTGTCCCGCACAGCAGGGATCCGAAGAGATCTGTCGCTGCGCATTGCCTGCTCCAGGACTCTTGTCCTAGCTAGATTGTCTGCGGAATCACGGATTTCAGCCGCCAACGAGTCGGAACATTGCTCGGCATACGCATTCGCAACCGAGGTCAATTCGGCTCTGATGTAGCTGCATGCCACCACGTTTGCCATCCTGCTTGCCGCGATCACACGATTTGCTGTATCGCCGGGGCCTACAAAGAGGGCCTCAATCGCTGCCCAACTCCCGGCTACAGCAGCTGCTGGAGTGCCGCGGTCGAGGGGCGCCAGGAGTTCAAGCACTGAGCGAAGCTCGTGAGGAAGATTCAGATCGAAGACAGCGGAGGTACTCTCCAGCGCGTGCACGTCGATTCGTCGAGGGCGCTGTTCATAAGACAGCGACTTGGTCTCCCCAATTACGTAGACCTTGTTGAAAAAGCGAAGCTTTTTTCTCGCACCTACTCGAAAGCGTGCCCTAAGATGTGACACTTCAGCTGCAACGGATGAGAGCACAGCCTGAACATCGCGTGCTTCAAGATCGAAGACCAGACCGCCCGTGAGCCGCAGTCCAGGATCGATATCGAAACCCCAACTTTCAAGCCATTCGACAGCCTTGGATGCCGTGAACCAATGAGGATGGTCCTGGGGCGGGTCGGGTTGAGTCACGGTTGGGACAAGTGCCGTATACGTGATTGGCGGCCGGCGGCGGAGTTCCTCAAGCTTCTCAACAAGATCAGCGAATGAATACACGTTCTCGTCATGCTGGGCGTAATAGTATAAGTACCTATGCAAGGAGTCTTCGCTAAATCCGGCGTCTAGCATGTGGCTAGCAACGGCCCGTGATGCCACCTCCGGATTTGGGTTTTTTGTACGGATATCCTGCGCCCAGCGCTCGAGATATGCCGTCTTCGCTCCTTCAATCAACTTGGCTAGCGCATAGGTCCCATGGCTGCCGGGCGTCAAGTTGCTGTTGACATAGCCGATCATCGTTCCGCGTTCACGGTCAGTGCCCATGCCAATATCTCGTTTTAGCCGAGCAACCAGCGATCCTGATAGATACTTGACAGCACTTTCTGATAGAGCACGCATCGAGGATGCCTTGGATGCTTCCACTAGCTCTTCCAGCTCAAGGACTGCTCCCAGACGCCATAGGCGCCGGTTCCAGGGTGTCAACGCCGAAAAATAATCAAGCGTTCGCCGCAGGAGTGCCTTGTCGTATTGGTTGTCAAGTAGCACCCGGCAATGTACCCTTCCAGTTGTAGACGGGAGAGAGTCGCTTCGGCCGCTCTCTCCCTTTGTTGTTGTCAGCATACCGGCTGATGTCGATCTCTTCCCGAGGACAGAGCTTGACGAGCTGCGTCTTGCGGGTGGCTGGCGTGGGCGTTCAAGGTGGCCTGGTGCCGCATAGTTCGCAGCAAGAAGCGTGGGCGGCTTCCATGGTCAAAATGCGATCCCCAGATCCATTTGGAGTGCATTCCAAGGCACGGCCAGATGGAGGCAAGTCGATAGGCGCCGTCAGGTTGACGCACCCATTCAGCGGGTCACCATCGTCGCCCTTCTGAGACGGGAACGCAGGGTTCGGATTGGGCTAGGCGGCCCCTTGGGTCGCGCGCTCCTCACCGGCCGTCTGGTCGCGGGCCAGATCGCGAGGGTGCAAAATGTGTGCAATGACCTTGACGAGAGATACGGGCTCTGCGCCGTGGTTGCGCACGTCAATCAGACATTGCGTCCATAATTGACTCGGTTTCCTAAGCCGCCGCCGGCCGAAATCCATGACTGGTGATCTAAACCGATGGGCCGATTCACTTGAACAAGATCAATCGTGCCCCGAGCGGGCCCCAACCCAGTTCCACAAACGGGCACGAGCAGGCGTTCAAAGCTGACCAGGCGATCAGCTGCGCGCGTGCTTCCGTTCCTCGGCGCTGACACGCCTGCAGTGCGGATCGACTTAGCCATCGATCCAAGGTCTTGGTGCTTGAAGGCAGTACGACGCGTCCGGCGATACGCTCGGAACTCAAACAGACACTAAGCAAATTATGGGTGGGCCATTGTGATCACTCTGCAGGAGGCTTACGACCGGTGGAACGTCTGCAACTCCTTCGAGTGGTATCGAAAGCGAGCTGCAAGCGGTAGGCCGGTATTCGGGGACGTGGGAGCATCGAAGATCGGCGGTCGCTGGATGGTCGACGAAGCGTTACTCGACCATGCCATCGTGGCCCGCGAAGCGGCTAAGGAGGAGCGACGCCGACGGGGCGCCGATTACCAGGCGCACATCCTCACGGGCGAGGATGGCGACACCATTCGGACAGACTGGGGCGGGTATCGCCGTGCGGCCGGATTCCACTTCGTATGGGACGACCAACGCGTAGCGATGAGGCACAGCGACGGCGTCTGGGTTTGTGACCAATGCTTCAAGGCCGCGTCGAGCGAATACGGACGCGAGGAGTGCCATCGCTGCCGGGACTGGTCTCCATGTAGGGGTGACTGCACCTTAAGCAAGATCTACTGTGCGGGGTGCGGAACATCAAAGACGATGTGATCTCGCGTCTTGGCCAGGTCGAGCGCTCAGCGAAAGCCACCGTGCCGAGGCACCTACATCAAGATCTCTCGAGCCATTGATGGGCCATTCGCCCGTTCCAGCGAGGGCTCGAACGGCTACGAGTGGTCAGCATTTGCCTAGGTAGAGACGGGTACCTCAGACAACGTTCGCGATGATCTAATGACTCTACGACCAGATCGAGCACTTCCCGCGGAACTCGGCAGGATGAAGCCTGTCCATTCCTCGCCTTCCCCAGTGACTATGCAGATCCGCTGTCCCAGCGTCTAAAGCTTCAATGAACTGAACCCGCTCTCGTCACCAGCGGCAAACGGTCCGAAGATCCGATGAAAGGCCGCCTCAGGCGGGCCACGGGATCCTCGTCACGAAGCCGGACCTACTCGTGCCCGTTCCGTGCCCGTTCCGTGCCCGTTCCGTGCCCGTTGTCGGGGGAAATCACGGTCAACGGCAGATCACGGCGGACAGACCCATCGCAGGGCTAAGCTCCAATGAGTGAGATCCGGTGGCACAGCTATCATCGCCGGGAGTGGCTTCCCAAGCTGACAGTGCGAGTTCGATTCTCGTCACCCGCTCCAATTGCGAAGAGTCTGGTCAGGACGCAAGTCCCAGCCAGGCTTATCTATTCTACGGCTCGATTTTCGGCGTCGTGCCCCGAACGTTTCTAGCGAGCCCTGGCTGGCAATCCCGCGAGCCCGTCGTCGTCGCCGCTGTCGTCATCATCGCCCGCTGCCCCTTCGGTCAGCGCTTCGTCGATGACCGGCCGAACTGCGCCGCGGCGGCCGCGACATACCGACGGGGCGTTGGGGGCACCAGGTCATTACGGCGACCCTGTCAACGGTTGCCATGGTTAAAATGTGATGGTGATCGATGTAATTGTCGAAGCCCATGAGGCCCGGTTTCGTGAGCTGGATCCGTTGCTTCCGCGCCGGGATCCGTTGCCTGATTCCCTGTCCGGCCAGATGTCGGTGATGGTGGACGGGGCGGTCGGTTACCCGCGCCGCATACGCGTCGATGCCGATTCATCGGCGGCGGACTGGAGCGTGCTGGACCAGCATCGGCTCGTGGCCCGCGTCGGTGGACTCGATCCCGTCGCGGCGATGGACGCGCTGCTGACCGGCTGGGTCGAGGTGGTGCACGCTATCGCCACGCCCGAGGACCGCGACTCGGCCGCGACGATCGGCTGGCCGAGCCGGGACACCGCGATGACACCCCTGTTCATCGACCGGGGCATGATCCCGTTGCGGGTGATGGCCGTACGCCAGGCAGGTCGGCCCGGCCCCGACGTTGCCTCGCCGGCGACGATCCGGCCGATGGCCGATGCGGATCTCGACGCGGTGGTCGCCCTGCATCTGGAGCAGATCCGCTGGGACAGGCAGTTCGGCGGTCCTCAGCCGCGGCCGGGCGCCGCCGAGGTGGCCCGCAGACAGTACAGCGCTCGTCTTCAACGCGGCGATCCGTGGGTATGGATCGCCGAATGCGACGGCCGTCCGGTCGGCATGATCGCGGTGACGCCGCCGGAGTCGGCTGGCTGGGTGGCGGGTTTGAGCTCGGCGAGCACTCCGGCATACGTGGGTACGACGGTGGTGCTCGCACCCCAGCGCGCCGGAGGCGTCGGCACGGCTCTGGTCGCCAGGGCGCACGCCGCGCTCGACCGTGAGGGCGTCGATCTGGCCCTGTTGCACTACAGCTCGCTCAACCCGCTGTCGGCGCCGTTCTGGCACCGATGCGGTTACCGTCCATTGTGGAGCTGGTGGTCGAGCAGCCCAGCATCCCGGCTCCGCCTTTGACGCGCTGCCGCTAGGTTCAAGCGGGAGGGACATTCATGGTCGATGCACAGCCGGGAGTCGTGAGCCGGCCTATCGCAACGCCATCGAGCTGATGCTGCGCGGCCAGGTCGCGTTCGCCAATCACCTCAGGATGCAGGCTGCAGGGTAGGCCCGGACCAACCCTGCAGATTCCTCGACGAGGATGCGCCGACGCCTGCTGCGGTGCCGAGACGCCGCGGTCAAGGGCGGGACCCATGATGTCGGTGATATGTTGCGGAGGAAGTTGGTTGCGCATCCGCCGTGGCGGGCCGCCAGATTGTCAGCCTTTCCGCCCGCGGCCTAGGAGAGATGCGATGACGAGCAACAACACACCCCCGGGCGACGCAGGTCTCGGGATCTGGGGAAATCTCGGGATCTGGATCGCATTTGGCGCTGCCTTCGGCCTCCTCGTCGGGGGTTTCTTTGACAACGTCGCTCTCGGTATCGCGCTAGGTCCGGCCCTGGGTGTGGCCGCCTGGGCCGTCTTCATCGCGCCGCGAAGGAATGCCCGCGGCGAATCCTGAGCCTCGCGCCCGAGTATGGGCTACGGGGTCGCGGGCGCATCCATGATCGATGCCGGCCCTCCGGGAGGCATACAGGTCAGCTAGGAACTCTTCATACTCGGCGTCGCTCTCAAAAGGGTCCGGAACGATCGCCCAGATCCTCCGCCGATTCCACAGGCTTGACCCCCTGCCTCCGCGCCAACTCCTCGATTGACACGAAGTCATCCATCGGCCACAGCTGCAGCCGCTCCGCACTAGTCATCACGACCACCTCCGTCGATCGGCACCTCACACACACACACACACACACGTACCAATATCAAAGTCTAGTTGATCGTCTACCTTCGCGAATGAGCGAAGCCGTTGTGCCGTAAAGGACTTTGTCCATTCAGGACCACGGATCGGCATTTCCCAAGCTGACTGTGTGGTCGATGACCTTGCGCTACCGGGGGCCGGATCCCCGCCTCTTGAACATGTCTTGGAATGCCGCGATAGTGCCGCCAGACCGAAGCTCCTCGATCTTGACTTTCGGAAACTCTCGCGCTAGTCGCCTGAACCCATGCTTCGCCATAAAGGCGCCGACAATAACGAACGGAACTGCCGCTGCGGGCAGCAAGAAGAACGAGAAGCTCAATTCGAGCGTGTAGACGACAAATGCCCCCACCAGCATCGCGACCAAACCGCCTACATACAGCCGGCCCGCCCAAAGTACAGCTGGATAAGCCTCAGACTGTCGAATGGCGTCCAGGCCTATAGACCCTTGCTCACCGGATGCCACTGTGCCTGCCTGACTGGAATGGAGGTCGGGAGGCGACGATCCTAATTGCCGACACCAGGCTCGCGCAAACGATGGTCGCTCGTGATCGAATGACTCCGAGGTATTCCCCGGGGATGTGTTTTAACAGGATCAGCATGGGCTGGCAGAACTGCGTCCCAAGCCAATTTGGACGAACATCGAGTGTCTGACTCTCAATCGGCTCCCGTCGCCCGAATCGTGGCTGGTTTGATTTTCCGCTGGCGCGAGATACGCAAGATGATTCTCAATGTCGAGACGGCAGATACTTCGCCAACCCTAGGCCGGGCTCTACTCGCTGGTTTGGCTCATATCGAGAAAGATCGTGGGCGAGCGGGCTACGGTGGGGGTACGGACTCGCGGACGCTAGCTGTGGACCTATGCGGGTGGCATGGCGATCCGGTTCCTGATCGCCTAACACACCGAAGTCGTAAAGCCTGGACAGGCTGAGCCAGCTTTTGCGCACGCCAGGCTGCCGTGATCTCCAGTTTCAGGTGTAGGCAATGAGCGAGGTTCACCATGGCCAGTGCAACCGGGCGGGAAGAACGGCCGGTCCACGGGGGAAAAGCCGCGAGCTGGCTGTCCAAGGTGTTTGAGCTCAACCCAGCGGCGATCAACTGGCCGCGAGCAGTGATGGCCCTGGACATCATGCTGGTGCCGCTGGTCGTCTTCTGGGCGATCGGGCACGAGGAATACCTCCTCAGCGCGCTCTTCGGCGTGGTGTTCACCGCACTGGCCGACCCGGGAGGCAGCTACGGGCACCGCTTGTCGCATACCGGCATCTTTGCGCTGATCGGCGCGGGGCTGACCGCGCTGGGGTTTGGCCTCGGCGGCGACGCCTGGGGGTGGCTGGTGCTTGCGGCATTCGCGGTCACGCTGGTGGCCGGCCTGGGAGTGATGTTCGGAGTGCACAGGTTCGTCACGGCCTACCTTCTCAACGCCTGGTTCATCATCGCGCTCTCGCTAGCGGCCAGCTTCGACCACGACGCCCGCCTCACCAGCCACACCTGGGCTCAGGCTCTCGCCTGGGTCGGGGGGTCGGCACTGTGGATCGCGCTGAGCTTCGGCGCGTGGCTGATCCGCGGGCGCCACGACCAGCCCCAGCCGTTCACGGAGCTGCCCGGCGACACCTCGCGGCGGAAACTGACTGCGCCGCTGATCATGTTTGCACTGATCCGGGCCGTCGCCATAGCCATCACCTTCACGCTTGCGTTCGGGCTGGACCTATCACACGGCTACTGGATGCCGATCGCAGCCATTGTCGCGATAAAGGCAAGCCTGGACCAGACCACGATCGCCGCCGCGCAACGCCTTGCCGGCGCGCTCATCGGCGCCGCCGCGGCGGCACTGCTACTGCTGATACCCGCTAGCGAACACGGTCTCCGAATATTCGTGGTCGACCGCGGACTCGAAGTGGTAGCACTCGTTCTGCTGATGCACGGGGTGGCGATCCGCTTCTGGAACTACGCGCTGTACTGCGGGATCATCACCGCAGCAGCGCTGATCCTGGTGGACCTTCCGCACCCCTCCAACTATGCCGCCGAGGGCGAGCGGGTGCTGTGGACGTTGTGCGGCGTCGGAATCGGCGTGCTCGTCATGCTCCTCGCCGGTCTGCTTACCAAGCGCACTGCTAAAAAGCGCCTCCACAACTCAACCCATGCCCGCTCGGCGTGACGCGTAGCTCCGCAGGTATTAGGCTCGAACCAACGTAGCTTTCGCGACGGTTCACAGTGACCTGCGAACAGATGTATACCGAAGAACCCTCTTACGTCCCAGGGAAACGCTCAGCGCGCACTCGGGGCCTCAAGCCATTGCTGCTGATCCACGCCGAGGCAGGCCACCACCGTCGACAAAATCAGCCGTCAGACACAGCTGAAAGTGATACGCCGGAGAACTCACCGTGACCTGGCCTAGCTGCAACGCCAGATCTCCCCACTCGGCGAGGCTGTTGACCGCTTCCCGAAAGCCCAATGCAGGAATGCCCCGCCGTCGGATATGCCGTTCCCGAAGTGCAGAAGCAGGACCACTTCCACGCCATCAGCTCGACGTAGGGTTTGCCCATGACGACGGTCACCACACAAGTTCAGCTCAACCTATTCTGCGCCAATGTTGAGGCCTGTCTTGCCTTCTACACCCGACTAGGAATGGCAGAGGCATTCAGGGCACCGACTAACGGACCTATCGAACACGTAGAGGTCGAGGCGGCTGGTATCCGAATTGGCCTGACCTCGGCGCAAGTCGCCAACGCGCTTGTGGGACTTGGCGTGGGCACTCAGAGCAGCCCGTCGACCGAGCTTGTCTTGTGGTGCGAGGACGCCGACGCGTATTACGAGCAGGCCATGGCGGCTGGCGCGGCCAACGTTGTCGGCCCGATGGATTCGCCTGATGGACGGCTTCGTTTTGCTTGGGTACGCGACCCCGACCACCACCAGATCAAGTTCGTCCAAAAACGTTAGCCTGATCTTCGTGAACGATGTGCAGCTTCTTCTGATTGTTGGCGCTGGCATTGCCGTGGCGGCTGTCGCGCGCAAGCGCAACATTGAGCCGGGCATGATCATTGTGGTGCTGGCCGCGGCCGCGTCATTCATTCCGGGCATGCCGCGGCTGGAGCTGGACAGTGAGTTCATTCTGGCGGTGGTGGTGCCGCCGTTGCTCTACTCGGCGACGCGCGGAATGTCGGTGTCCGCGTTCGGGGCCAACTTGCGGGCGATCGTCACGCTCGGGGTGTTGCTGGTGCTGCTGACCGCGGGCGTGCTGGGGCTGGTGGCCGCCTGGTTGCTGCCGGCGATTGGAGCGGGCGCCTTCGTGCTGGGCTCGGTGCTCGCGCCACCGGACACGATCACCACGGTGTCGCATGGGGACGAGATCGGTTTGCCCAAGCGGGTTACCTCGATTCTCACCGGCGAGAGTCTGGTGAACGACGCGACCGCGCTCACTTTGTTCAGTATCGCGATTGGCGTGGTCGGTGGTGAGCACGCCTCGTGGGGGCATGGTGCGCTTGAGTTGCTGCGAAACGCAACAGTGGGCATCGCCATCGGTGGGGCGTTCGCGGTGGCGACATTGTGGATCCGCAAGCGGTTGGGCAACCCGACGCTGGAGACTTCGCTGGTGCTGCTGGTGCCATTTACCGCGTTTCTCGTCGCCGAGACGGTACACGCCTCAGGAATTTTGGCTGTGGTGGCAGCAGCTTTCTTGATCAGCATCAACCTGACCCTTGACCCAAAGCACCAGTACCCGGGCGCTTACCGCACCAGGCTTCAGGAGCAGGCATTCTGGCCGGTACTGGATTTCGTGCTGGAGACGTTCGTCTTCGCCTACATCGGCTTGCAGTTGAAGTTCGTGCTCGACGACCTGGCCCACTCGGCGCAGCCGGGGCTGGCCCGCACACTCATAGCGGCAGGTGTTCTGCTGGTGGTGGCGATCGTGTTCCGGCTGGTGGCGGTGTACCTGCTGTTTGGCCGATGGACGCTGCGGAACCGGATGGTCAAACGGCGCGCCGATCGCGACGCCGCCTTTCGTGACGCCATCGAGCGACGCCAGCAGCGGCGCGGCCGCCGTGGTGGTGGGCAGCCGCTGGATCCGCCAACGCCGAAGGAGACGCTGCTTGTCGGCTGGATAGGCATGCGCGGAATCATCACCTTGGCCGCCGCGGGTTCGACGCCGGTCTGGGTGCCGGGCCGCGACGCGATCCTGGCCATCGCCCTGCTCGTGACGCTCGGCACCCTGCTCATGCAGGGCACCACGATCGGATGGCTGACCCGGCGGCTGTCCTTCGACCTGACCGCCGAACGAGCCCACGAAGACGAACTCCGCCAGCGCGGACACCAGATCGTGGCCGAAGCGGCTAGACAACCCGCCACCGATCCGGACGCCTCGTTCGAAAATCAGCGGCTCGCCGTGGGCAAGGCCGTGAGCGAACGGCGACTCACCGAGGAGGTTGCCCGCGCGCTGATCGAGGATCTCGACCTTCGTCAGGCCGCCACGCACACCATGCCACCGATCGGCGCCGGACCTCGTCCGAATTTCCCCGGAAAATTTTCAGCATGAGGTTGTCGGATCTGCCGGACGCCGTTCGTAGCGTAGGTGGAGCCGGACATTTGGTCCGCCAGAGCAGAGGGAGCAAAACATGCCCGAGTACCTCATCTACTTCAACCAGCAGTGGGTGGGTGACCACACAGAGGAGTGGTTCCGCGGGCGCGGGCCACTGGCCAGGGCGGTCGTTGACGAGATCAAGGCCGCCGGGGCATACGTCTTCGCCGGGGGTCTGGAGGAGGAGGACGGCCCGGTCTTCAGCGCCGACACCACGAGCGGCAGGTTGTTGTTCACCGACGGGCCCTATGTCGAAAGCAAGGAGTTTTTGGGTGGACTGACCATAGTGGACGTGGCCGACGAGGCGGCGGCCAAAGTGTGGGCAGGCAAGATCGCGGAAGCGTGCGGCTGGCCTCAGGAGGTTCGCCGATTCAAGCCGCGACGCGAAGCCCAGGAATGAAATCGCCACATGTCAAATGAGAGTCAAGCCATGGCGTGACCGGTGAGGCGCCTGAAGCCCGGGTCAGCCGTCCTGATCCGGCTTCGGGCCTTCGGGTTTGACGATCGCGCTAGCCTTTGGGTCATGTCCCTGGCAATGACGCCCGCCGAACGCGAGGCTTTCCTCGCCGAAGTTCACGTCGCGGTTGTGACCGTGGCCGACGATGACGGCCGCGGTCCGCTGGCCATTCCGCTCTGGTATGACTATCAGCCCGGTGGCGAGATCATCCTGGTGACCGATCGCAGCAGCCGCAAGGCCCAGCTCATCCGCAAGGCCGGCCGGGTCACCGTCTGCGCGCAGACCCAGCAGATGCCCTATCGGTACGCCTCCGTCGAGGGCCCGGTCACCGCGATCGAAGACACCGTCACCGTCGAGCAGCGCTGGGCGCTCGCCAGCCGCTACCTGGGCCGCGAGGGCGCCGACGGCTACATCGAGGCCACCCGGGACCGCACCGACCACATGTGCGCCATCCATATCCGCCCCGAGCACTGGCTGACCCGCGACTACACGAAGACTGGCGGATAGGGGTCATCACCCATCGGGCCATGTTCCGAGGTCGCCGTACCCGTCAGAATATGTAGATGGATCAGTCCTCGGGCTCGACTCTCGCGCAGGTGATCCCCATCGCTGCAATAGGTCTCGGTCTGGAGCTCCGCTCATACTCACAGCGGCTGCGATCCTCTGGACGCATCCAGTGGGCCGTCGCCATCGTGATCTCCTACTTCGTAGGGACGGTCATGGCCTTGCTGAGTTATTGGGAGACAAATGCGCTCAACGCCGTCTTCCAGGACAGCATCGCCAGGGACATCGGCATGGTAATGGTGATCAACATAGCCATCGGCACGGTGTTCTTCCTGCCCTTGTTCGACCTGACCTTCGCGATGGCAGGCACCATCCCCAAGGACCGCAAGCTGGCCCGCCGCGTGGTCCTCGCCGTCACCATTCCGGCCTATTTCTTGGCAATCTTCCTCGCGTCCTTCCGGTTTCCGGACACTCATTACTGACATTCACAGCTCAGGAAAAGCAAATGCCACAGTCCAAAGCCTTTGTCGCATGCCCGTAGTGATCACCCGCCGTAGCTCATGCCGAGGGTCGTCGCTTCGCTCCTCCACCTGCGTGCTTCAAGACCTTTGCGGGTACCGAACCTCGCTGCATGACCTTGCGGCGGTATCGATCTGATAGATGGCCCCGTGGGGATGGGATCGTGGCGGTATCCACACCGAGCAGATGCGGTGGGTCGCCCGCGCCGATCGGCGCCGGACCTCGTCCGAATTCCCCCGGCGAATTTCTAGCGAGATGTAGAGGTCAGGGTGTTCACAAGGTGAAGGGCCCGCTGCGCCAACAGCAGGCCCTTTCAGCGGCCGATACGTGTCCGGGCTACAGACGAGTGTCGGGTCCTACCACTCCTTGACGGACAGCTTCCGAACCCGCGCCGCCCCGCTCTGGACCACCGGCATCTGCTCTCCAAGATCGGAATCGTCGCCACGACGTGGACGTCGCTGAGTCGCCCGTGCGCGGGGGTCGGTGGCGGGGGGTGGCCCGAGAGATAAAGGGCCAGCTGCGCCAACAGCAGGCCCTTTCAGCGGCCGATACGTGTCCGGGCTACAGACGAGTGTCGGGTCCTACCACTCCTTGACGGACAGCTCTCCGCCCACTCTCGGCCACCGGCAATTGTTCGGGATCGTCTCGAGGCTCTGGCGCACGCAGCATGCCCTGCTCCACTATGGACACCAAGTGCTTCGAGGTTCATGACGGCGCCAACCGCCATGACGAGACAGAACCCTCGCCGCACGACATGTCCGGGCTCACGAAATTGGAAGGCGAGAGCGCACACACCTACAAGGGAAAGGCGAGATGTTGGGATCCCGACGAAATCCATTATCCGCGCTGCACATGCGGTTAATGATCTTAATTGCGCTATGCGCGGCGCTGGAAGCGCTACTGCGCATGGGGTATGAGCCAGTCTTCGCTGCAGCGGCGGTCTGCGTGGCCGCTTTTGGTACGACGCTGTTCGGATGCAGGCTGTTTCCGACCTGGTCGGAGCACACGAGGTCGGTGACGGTGGTGATCGTCGCGGTCATCGTTATCGCTGGCGGCGTACCCAGTGCAGATCTTGCCTGCCTCCTGCTGATGCTGGCGGCGATCTGGCAAATGATCTGGCTAGTAAGGTCTCGGGCCGTCGCGCGACCCGGGCAAGTGGCGGAAGCCTGATCATGTCAGGAACGGTTGGTCGGCCCTTTGGGCCGGTCGGCCCCGACAGACCGTTCGCGGATTTCGCGAACGGTCTTAGGGCGTTGAAAAACGCCGATGGGTCGACACTCGAGCGCCTGAGTGGGCGTGCAAACTACAGCAAGTCAGCGTTCTCTGACGCAGCCGGCGGGTTAAGACTTCCAACACTTGAGGTGACGCTCGCCTTTGTCCGGGTGTGTGGCGGCTGCGAGCCGGAATGGGAAACAAGATGGACGTTGGAGTACAAGCGGTCTAACGGGCGCGAGACCTGACGTGAGCAACCAGATTCGACCGCTTAACGCGGGGAGCGATACCGTCCGGGCACTAGCGGAGCAAGGAACCCTTCGTGCCCAATACGAGCGGGCGTCTGCCGACGTCCGCCGACGGTTGCGCGTCGAAGCGTTCGAACTGGTGTATCCATTGGTCTTTAGGCAGCTCACCCGCAAGATTGAGGCGCGTCGCGGCCACCACGCTTGCATGGCGTCAATCAGAAGTCTTGAACCAGACTGCCTGGATCGGTTCCACGACGACATGGACGCCGTCCTCGATGATCTCTTTCACAACGCTCGCGTACCGATCCACAACCTTGAGGGCTGGGTGAGTAAGCGTGTCGTGGCTGCGACTGTCGATGGCCACCGTCGCCGCCGGGGGGAGCGCGGAGCACTGCAGCGGCCTCGGATCCCGCGATGGCTCGCGGTAAAACTGGGTAATGACAAGCGGTTGATGGACCTGGCCGTGGACATGCTGGAGTGGGTTGGCGTGGAGGCGACCGCCGGACTGCACGCCTGGCCGATCGAGGTGTGGTCGGCCAGGCGCCAGTTCCAAAGTGCCGACTACGAGGAAGCTAGCCGGTCGGTCGAAAGGGATATCGCGACGGTGATTGCCGCCATGCGCCTTCGTCCAAACTGGTACGCGGACTATGTCGAACGGCCAATGGGACGAAAGCGCCTGCCGCTAGCTGGATCGGGCGAGGTACAACCGGAGTATGTGCTAGATCCGGTGCTGGCGGCTGAGACGGCTCACGCCGCCGATGATGCCCGGCGCACCGAGCTGGCGGCGTTGGCAGTCGCGGCGATCCAGGCCCGACTGACACGAGGTGAGGAAGCTCGCGCAGTGGTCACCGACGTACTCTCGACGGCCTTCGGAGCAGGAACGGGATCGGACAGCCTGGATCGAGTACCCGGACAGGAATCTGCCGACGACGAACGTATGGCCGCTCAGCTAGCTGATCCGGCAACGGTTGATCAGATCGTCCGAATCGTGCTGGACTTGCTATCGCCATGAGCGAGCAGATCACCTCAGCGGGAGCTTCACCGCCCGCCGATCAACTGCCCCTGCTTTGATCCGGCCGAGGCCCGGTGACATCGTCAATTCTAGTGCGACGTGGTAGATGAGTCCGTCTGCCAACGCGAGCGTGAGGTCTGTCCAGCTTTCCGGGGTGGTCAGAGTCCTTCTGCCGTACCAAATAGGGAGTTGCTTGGCAGTGCCGCCCTTGGGTAGCAGCGCGAATTGGGGTGTGGCCCACGACCACAGGGGAACCAGGCTCTCCCTGATCGGCTCGAGCACGCCAGAGGCCTGTCTACGCAGCCACCGCAACCGCGGCGCGGATCCGGCAAGGAAACGCTGCAGGAACGCTTCGTCCTCAGTGGTCGTCGCCGTCACCCCTCGCGACTGGTCTCGCTGTCGTAAGCTGCGGGCCACACGGGCAGAGGGGACAGCACATGAGACACCCGGCAGCGACCATGAAGTTCTGCATCATCGCGGTGGTGTTCACCGTTGTGGGCCTGGTGTTCGTCGGTTCCGCCGCTGCTGACCCCGAAGCGGAGTTCAGCTCGGTCGGGTCAGCGCTGGGCTATGTGCTGCTCGTGCTCGGGGTGATCAATTTCGCGGTGCACTCGGTGGCGGTGCTTTTGCATGACCACGAGATGTGGCGCAGCACCCACTTCACCGAGATCATCGAGACCGAGGATTGAACCTATTTGCGCTGACCGCCATAGGCGGCCCGCCGCCGAATGATGAACTTGTTTGACCGCTTGTACTGGCGGCACGGCCACGTCTCACCGCAGCAATGACAGCGGCTTTCGGGTTCCGATGGCAGGTGGAGCCGCCGATGCGCCTGCGCCCGAGCCATGAGCAGCATCTCGGGCCACAGAACGAAGCGCAGGAAGGGATCCACGAATCACCCGCTACAACGGTAAGTATTTTTGTTGACCGGCGGCCCACAACGCAGGTCATGGCCAAGTTCGTGGTGCGAAGACGAATTGGCTGGATGACCCGAATGGGGCACTCACTCTGGTGCGTCGTGCGGAGGTCGGCCCAGCAGGGAGCCACTGCCCATTGGCGGGCCGCCGGAGACTCACGGGTACGGTCAGACCGTCAAGTCGGTGCCGAAGTGGGGATGCGATGGCTGGTGCACAGATTCACCTCCTGCGTCGGCTTCTCTTCGCTGGTGCAGGGTCGCCGAGCATGGCTGATTGTGCGGCCCCGCAGCTGCACTGGTGCGCGATGTGCATTTCAGCGCGCACACACACGTGCCGCCGGTCGGCCGTGTTGGGACATTTCTCGTCGGTTTGGCCGGGAAGAGTGAAGGGACTCCCGCATCTCATGGTCGCCTCCCGCGCAGGAGAGCGTCGCGCAGGTAGGTCATGTCCGCGACGGGGGCCAGGGACTCCATCCAGTGAAGATCCTCGGAGGACCACTCCTGAGTGTCATCCAGGAGCGGAGCCCGCGCTTGGCCAAATCTGGCCGAATCTGGCTCGTTTTGATGCTGTCCCGGACTCATCCCCTAACCCCTCTCGACGGCGGTTGGTATGCCAACCATAGGCAGGAGAGCAGCGTGCTGGCAATGGCTTGGCATACCAAGTTTTGTGCCAAATAGATCGAGATGGACCTGATCAGCGAGTTGGCAGGCCTGTTGACTAGTCAACATTTTTGCACAAGCAGTACAGTTGGGAGCAGGGTTGGCACGCCAAGCGAAGGGAGCGCACGTGAAGCCGATGGATACACCGGATGCCGGCCACATGTACGAGCGCATCGCCGCCGCGCTGCGCGACCAGATCACCAACGGCACGCTACGGCCGGGTGATCGCCTTCCCACGCAACAGGAGCTCGTCGACACGTTTGGCTGTAGCCGACAGGTCGTCCGGTTCGCTCTCGACCTCCTGGAGAACGAGGGCCTCGTCGACCGCATCCAAGGCTTCGGCACGACGGTTCGTAAATACGATCCGCTGGTACGCCGTTCCGCCCTGCACTACCGCGACATGCCCAACGCCCCGTTCGCCGAGGAGGCCCTTGCCGCGCAACGGACTCCCCGCTACACGCACCACACCCGGCTCGACCGGATCGGCCCTGACGTCGCCAGCCGCTTGGGGCTCGAAGTCGGTACAGAGGTGATGCGCACAGATTACGTAAGTTACGTCGACGACCAGCCCGCCATGCTCGTCACCTCATACGAGAACCTCGAATACACCAGAGGCACCGTGATCGAGAAGCCCGAAGAGGGTTACCTCGCCGGCGCCGGGCTGGTGCCCCGCTTCACCGCGATCGGCCGGCGTCCCACCAAAATCACAGAGCGGGTAAGGGTTCGGCCACCGCGGCCGGCCGAAGAGGAGATGCTCCGAATCAAGCCGGGGGTGCCGGTCATACTCATCTCCCGGACCACTCAGACTCGCGAAACGATCCTGGAAACCGCCGACATCATCATTGCCTCGAACCTCTTCGAGCTAGAGAACTCGTTCGTCATCGAGCCGCTTGTGTCCACATTGGAGCAACAGCACGAGCGGCCCGCCAGCCAGGACGGGCCACTCAGTGTGTGAGTCTGCTTAGCAGTTCAGCAATTCCGGGCTCTGGTTGAGCAGCTGGGCGCGTGCCGAGATGAACTCCTGATGCGCCGCGCCACCTACGGCCTCCGGCCGGAAAGCTCCGGTGGAGCAGCAGTTCTGGAACTCCAGTTTGATCCCGTAGTGCCTTTCCACGGCTTGCCGCATCGGGCTGCTCGCCATCAGGCGCAGAAGCTCGCCCTGGTCCTTGTCACTGGGTGGATTCGTTCGGTCCACGGCATGTCCATTGCCGGTGGTGCCGAGATCACTTACCAGCTGATCCACCACCTTCCATGCGTAAGGCAGCGAATCCCGCACGCACGCAAGGAATTCCTCGTCACTGACCGGCCCGGCCTTGGCCACTTCCAGCAGCTCGGGCGACACATTAAGAGACATGAGTGATAC
Source organism: Rhizocola hellebori (assembly GCF_016862955.1). Taxonomy (GTDB): domain Bacteria; phylum Actinomycetota; class Actinomycetes; order Mycobacteriales; family Micromonosporaceae; genus Rhizocola; species Rhizocola hellebori. Next base: position 57,541 of record NZ_BONY01000022.1, read on the forward strand.
TCCGATCTAGGTTGACAATGTGTCTTGAATGTCAGAGTCCAACCTAGACACGCCAAATAGCAAAGGAGCGAGTATGAGTGAACGACACGCCAATGATTTTCGTTTTCAATAACCGGTGATTCGCCGCCACAGCGCGACGTACCCGCGCAGCATCCAGGAAACCGCGAGCCAGAACGCGACTCCGCCCAGCGCGTGCACCGCCCACGCGCCAGCCAGGGTCGGGCCGCCCCAGGCGTCGGCGTAGTCGCCGTTCATTCCCAACAAGGGCCGGGCGGGGTACGCCAGATTCAGCACAACGCCGAGCCAGCAGTACCCCGCCACGGCCAGCGAGACCAGGTCGAGCGGCACCGCGGCAAGCCCACGCCACCGAGACAACGCGGGTGTTCGCGCGAGCAAAGCGAATGCGACGCGGCGCTGCGCCGACCCCCGGTCCATCAGCGACCAGATCCCGAGTGGCAGCGATAGCAGCAGGAAAAGGGTGTAACGATACGGCTCCGCCGAGATCGGCAGCTTCCACCATGGCATGGGCCACAGCGTAGCGATTGATCGCCAGCTGTGGATGGGAGTATCAGCCGAAGCTGACATCCTTGGTCTGCACCGTACCGGCGGTGCGGCCCGGCGCCTTGTGGTAAGTCCAATACAGATTGGTGTGGGCGATCACCTTGTCCGGTGTCGGGGCACCCCATTCGGATTGGTCTTCGGTGGTGTGGGCGTCGCTGACAAGGGTCGCGTCGTAGCCGCGGACGATGGCACCGTGCAGGGTCGAGCGGATGCACTCGTCGGTCTGGGCACCCGTGACGATGAGGCGGCCGATCCCCAGCTCTGACAACACCTTCTCCAAGGTGGTCTCCTCGAAGGAATCGGCATAGCTCTTGGCCACCAACGGTTCCTCGTCGCCCGGCGCCAGCTCGGGCACGATGCGCCAGTTGTCGCTGCCGCGCGCCAGATTGTCGTCGGAGTGCTGCACCCAAACAACGGGAATCTGTTCTCCCCGTGCTTTCTCGACAAGGCTGCCGATGTTGGCCACCACGGCGTCGCGCTCGTGAGCGCCTGACACCACACCAATCTGCACATCCACCACTAGAAGCGCGGTGTTGGGCCTGTTCTCCAGAATCGTCATTTTCTCCCCTTGTCGTCGTGACTTAGCCCCACCACCGCCATGGGCTGCGGCGGATCCTCGCCAACCAGGCCATCGATGGCTTCACGCAGCAGGTCGGCGTGGCCGAGGTGGCGAGCATATTCATCGTGCAGCACGACAAGAACGCGCCGCAGGTTGGGTTTCTCGCCGGAGTCGTAGGTCCACCTTGTCGGCTGGTCGAGGCCGCCGTCGGCGAGTGCTTTCGCCACCGCCTCCCGCGATCGCTGCACCGAACCCTGCCAAAGCTCATACAGGTACTCGGGCGAGTCGTCGGCGGCGGTGCGCCAGTCCCACCCCGGGTTGGCGTCGAAGTCGACGGAGTCCCAGGGCGGGCCGATCTTCGCGGTGACATGCATGGCCATGTAGCTGTCCTCGACGAGGGCGAGGTGCTTGATGAGCCCGCCCAGGGTCAGGGTCGACGGTGGGTGCCGCTTGTTGAGCGCCGCCGCGTCGAGACCGCCGGTCTTCCAGGCGAACAAAGCCCGCGAGCGTTCGAGGGCGAAGAGCAGCATCTCGACCTCATCCGGGGTCATCGGCGCATCGGCGATCGTGGTGAACGGAAGGATGTCATCGGCCATGGCGCGCATGCTATTTTCCGTTCCGGATATTCTACTTCCGGATTAATGGGAGACGCTGTGAAGCCGGATGCAAGCCCGACTGCGCGAGCGCTGATGGCGCTTGAGCTGATCCAGAGCAGCCCCGGCATCACCGCTGACCGGATCGCGGACAAACTCGACGTCTCAGAGCGGGCCGCCCGGCGATACGTCGTGATCCTTCGCGAGGCCGGCATCCCGATCCAATCGGTGCGCGGGCCCTACGGCGGCTACCGTCTCGCCCGCGGGCTGCGCCTGCCACCGCTGATGTTCAGCGCCACCGAGGCCCTCGGCCTGGTGATGGCGGTCCTCGACGGCCACCACGACGCGGGTGATCCCACCGATCCGGTCGGCAGCGCGCTCGGCAAGATCATGCGGGCGCTGCCCGAGCCGGTGGCCGCCCACGCGGAAGCTGTTCGCCGGGCCACCGCGCCGGCGCCCGACCGCGGCGCCGCCCGGCCCGATCCCGGTACCACGACCGCGCTCGTTCAAGCCTGTTCGAACCAGCGCCAGGTGCGGATCGGGTACAGGTCGGAAGCCGGGACAGAGCTGCTCATCGACGTCGACCCGTGGGCCGTCGTGGTGCGCCACGGCCGCTGGTATCTGTTGTGCCGGTCCCACCGCGCGGACGCCAAGCGGGCCTATCGCATCGACCGGGTTCACACGGTGGAGATGCTCGACGGCACCTTCGTCCCGCCCACCGAGCTCGACCCGGTCGCTGTGCTCGAGGAACACCTTGCGGTCGGCTGGGAGTTCGACACCGAGGTGGTCATCGAGGCGCCGATCGAGAAGCTGATGCGCATCCTTCCCCGCGTGGTGGGCAGGCTCGAGCCGCTCGACGCGGCGAGCACTCGTTTGGTCGGCAGCACAAGCAATCCGGTGTGGTACGCGGAGCAGCTCGCCACGATCCCGGCCCCCTACCGGATAGTCAAGTGCCGCGAGATCCAGGACGCGGCCCGCCGGCTGGGCGAGCGGCTCCTCTCCGCTGTCAGCGATTAGCCGCCTCGAAGAGCTGGCGCACCAGCGGGCCGTATTGCGGGTGTGCCAGAGCCGAGGCCATCTGCGCCACCAGATAATCGGCCGGGTTGCCGGTGTCGTACCACCGGCCCGAGATGACCTGCCCGTAAACGGAACGGGTGGCGGCGTAGGCGTTGATGGCGTCGGTCAGATAGACCTCGCCTGTGCGGTGGGTGTACCAGCGCCTGGTCTGGTCGCGCAGCTCGTCGACGATGCCGGGGGTGATCACGTAACCGCCGATCGCAGCGAACGCCGAAGGCGCATCAGCCGGTTTGGGCTTCTCCATCAGACCGCTTATCCGAAGCAGACCCGCATCGAGCTCTTCCTTGACCACCGGCACGCCGTAGCGTTGCGACTCCTGCGGGTTCATCGGCATCAGCGCCAGCACCGGGCATTTCGTGGCCTCGTAGGCGCGGATGAGCTGCTGGGCACGGGGCACCTCGGCGACAAAGACGTCGTCGGGCCACAGCACGAGCATGGGCTCGTCGCTGAAGATGCGGGCCGCGTTGAGCACGGGCGTGCCGTTCCCGTACGGCCCATGCTGATCGAGATAGGTGATGTGCCCCTGCTGGGCCAGCTCCGCGATCTCCTCGATGGCATCGGCGTACTCGGTCTTGCCGTCGGCGCGAAGCTGCTCCACCAGCGCCGGGTTCGGGCGGAAGTGGTCCTGTATCAACGACTTGCCGCCGGAGATGACGATGGTGATGTCGGTGATTCCGGAGGCGACCAGCTCCCGCACGGTGTGCTCGATCACCGGCTTGTCGCCGACGGGGAGCATCTCCTTGGGTATCGCCTTCGTCAGCGGAAGCAGACGGGAGCCAAGCCCGGCTGCAGGAATTACCGCCCTGTGGATGGTCGAAGCCATGGTTTGCTCCCAGGTCGAATTACCACGCCGCAGCGTCCCGGCACGGAACGCTACGACGCTACCAAGTCCCCTACCGAGCCGTCACCTCTCAGCTAGGGGTTGACGCGGAACAAAACGCCGACGCAGCTGCGGCAGGCCGTATTGGGCCCGCTGCAGTCTGCGGCGGGCAGCCCGCCGCCGAAGCTGGTGGGTGCTGCGAATCTTTGGCGCGGGCGGCGATGAGCTGACCGCGGCCGCGGCCGCGACCCACGACAGTCCCGAACGCTGAACCACCTCGAACCGCTCGGGTATCCCGGTGACCGCCCACATCAGTTCCGCGTGTTGTCTCGTGGTGCCCCACGTGTAAACGCATCCTGTTACTAGACTTCGAATTCCCCAGTGACGGCTGACGCCGGTGTTTGGCATACCTTGACCCCCTTGACTCCCCAGGCCGACTTGCTTGCTAGCTCGATCGTCCTACGCGCTGGGGCTATCGCCATCGCTAACGGCGATGGGCGTCAATGTTGCAAGCAAGCGGAACGGGTCCGCGCATCGCGGCGGACCCGTCCCTGTAATCCCGGGTGCGAGCCATGACGGCCCCGGGAGCCTGGCGATGGGGTAGACACCCCAGCGTCAGGAACCGGCTCGGACATGACTTGAGGACGAGTAGCGCGCGGCGTGATCGCGGACGAAGTCCTGAAGGGTCAGCGGCGGGCGGCCCGTGATCTGTTCGATGGTGGGCAGCACGGTGTAGGCCTGCGCGGGCGGATTCCCGTGTGCCATCACGAAGAACTCGATGACCTCGTCGGGCAGGCCCTGTTGACGCCAGTCGTCGCGGGCCTCCTGCTCGGAGAGCTCGAAGTACTTGATGTCGCGGCCAAGCGCGTCGGAGATGGCGGCTACCTTCTGCGGGATCGTCATCGCCTGCGGGCCGGTGAGGGTATAGGTCTTGCCGGCGTGACCGTCCTGGGTGAGCACCGCGGCGATCACCGCGCCGATGTCACTGTCGTGGACCATCGCGCTGCGCACCGAGGCGAACGGCGCCCGCACGATTCCTTCGTCGCGAATGGACTCGATCCAGTCGAATACGCCGGACATGAACTCGACAGGCTGAATGAATGTCCACTCCAGATCGCTGGCCTCAAGGGCGTTTTCGACAGTGCCCTTGTCTCCGCCACGAAGGACTGTCACCCGTTTCACGCCCGCTTTCGCGGCAAGCGAGATGATCTCCGCTCCGGTCGTCAAGGGGGTATAGCCCTCGGTACCGTCGAAATTGATCAAATGAAGCGCCGTCACCCCTTCGAGGGCGGGAATCAGCGAGTCTGGATCGCTGAGATTTCCCGCCACTACCTCGACGCCGCTTGGCAGGTCGGCCTTCTCCGGATGGCGGGACAGGGCGCGAACCTGATGTCCACTTTCGACGAGGTGCTTGACGACGTAACGGCCAACATTTCCGGTGGCTCCGGCGACGAGAATGGTCATAGCAATAACGGTAGGGGTGCTTTAGGCAAGGTCCGTTCCTAATGAAAAACGATCGTGACCACCCTCACAACTATCTTTACGACCGATCGGTCTTATTCATAGGCTGAGCGGGTGACCACAGATGGCAGGCTCGTCCGCGGCGAGCGCACCCGCACCGCGGTGCTCGACGCCGCGGTGGCTCTTGCCAGCGAGGCGGGCCTGGGCGGGCTCAGCCTCGGCCAGCTCGCCGAGCGGCTCGAGGTCTCCAAGTCCGGGCTTTTCGCGCATTGGAAGTCGAAGGAAGAGCTTCAGCTGGCGACCATCGAACATGCCCGCGGTCAGTGGGCCACCGACGTGGTCTCGCCCGCGCTGGCCCAGCCACGCGGGGTCAGGCGGCTTTTTGCCTTGCACGAGTCGCGTCTCGACTTCTACACCCGCAAAGCCCTGCCGGGCGGATGCTTCTTCGCCAATGCCAAGTTCGAGTTCATCGGCCGCAGCGGAGTGGTGCCCGACCGGCTGGCAACCGTTCACCTCGAATGGTTCGAGCTGCTGGAACGGCTGGCACGAGAGGCCGTCGAGGCGGGCGAGCTCGTGCCCGGTACCCACATAGAAGATTTGGTTTTTGAAATTGACGCCGCGGGTGTTGCGGCTTTGCTCAACTTCCGCCTGGTGGCCCGCGGGCCGCAGGAGGCTCGTCGCGTGGTGCTGCGCAGGCTTCGCGACCTGGCCACGGATCCCACCCTATTGCCAGAGGAATGAGAATCACCATGACCACACCACTGCTCGACACCTTTGGCGCCGTAAAACGGCTGGACATTCACTTCGACGACCTCGACCCGGTCGGAGTGGTGCACAATGCCCGCTACGCCATTCTTCTGGAACGCGCGATTTCGCTTTTCTGGCATGAGCACGGGATGTCGTTTGTGGACAGCCGTCCCTCGGATCCGGATATGGTTGCCGTGGTACGAGAGTTCGCCATCACCTTTCTGGCCCCGATCCGCAGCACAGGCCCGATCGATGTGCACTTCTGGCTCGACAAGCTCGGCACCTCAAGTGCGGTTTACGGATTCCGCTTCCTATCGGTCGACCACGACACGGCCTACGCCGAAGGCCGCCGCGTCATGGTGAAAATCGATCCCCAAACCGGCCAGCCATCACCCTGGAGCGAGCAGGCCAACGCCATCGGCTCCACGCTGCTGCGTTAGCCCCTGCTTTGACGTAGCTGGTCAACCCGGTGCTCACGCTCCTCCACCCAGTAGGCGTGCTTCAGGAGCACTTCGGCTACCACGGCCCCGGTGACGGCGGCTATGAAAAGCCCGAGGGCAGCAAAGCGCAGCACGAATAGCACTTTGCCTTCGCCCACGAAGGTGAAGAAGACGAAGGCCAGAAACGTGCCGATCATCGCGTATTTCCAGGCGGCGCTTTCCGCGGGATGGGGATTGGGTGGCACCATCTCACGCCTCCAAGACAAGGTTGAGGTGCTGGCGGGCTAGTGATACGCGGATGCGCTGTCCCCAGGACAGTACAAGATGATCTGACTCCACGCCGTCCGCGAAGGCGACCAGCCTTTCGCTCTCACAGGTCAGGGCCAGCTCCTCGCCCGCGCCGAGCAGACCGGCGGTCATGGTGACGCCGGTGGCCGGGCTGGGCCAGGCCTCGCGCACAAACCAGCACAGCCGCGGGTCTTCGGGAGCGGGCAGGTCTTCTTCGCGGCCGCGCTCGCCCGCGATGGAGATGCACCAACCGGTCGCGCCTGTTCCGGTGCCGACCACGACTCCCGAAGACGAGTGCCTTTCGCCGCCCTGCGGAACGGAAATCAGGTAGCGCGACGACTGGTGCGATGAGTGTCCTATGTAGACCTCGTTGAGCCCGGTCAGTTGCTGACCGTCATCGAGCGTCGCGAGCACCATCGTGCGCGACTCGGTCGATGCCCGGCCCGCGGCGACCTTCGCCAGCAAACCCTTGGGGAGCTTGCGGAAGCGGGCCAGCACTCCCGGGTTGCGGTTGGGCTCGGCGTTGACACCGACCACCGGCTGGCCGTCGAGGTACTTCGCCACGTTGGCGACGAGCCCGTCCTGCCCCACGGTGATGACTATGTCCTCCGGAGCGAACAGGAAGCGGGACAGATCGTCGCGGTCGACGTTGCCGCGCCGCCAATCCCCCGGAAGCACGGCGTTGACCGCGGCCAGCGCCTTCTGCAGAGCCACATGCCTTTCCGTGACCTCGTCGAGGGAACGGCCGCGCTGGCCCAGGAAATAGCCGGCGGCCGCCCGGGTGCCGTGGCGGATCAGCAGCTCGTCGAGCTCGCTGCGCCGCGACACCACGACGACCCTAGGAGCCAGCGTTCCCATTGCCATTGAACTTTGCCAGCAGGCCGGTCACCACATCGGGCGTCACCGTCAGCTGCCCGATCTCGGGGAGCTTGCCGGCGAATTCCTTTAGCGCCAGCGACTGCAGCACATGCTGCGGCAGATCGCGATAGGCGGCCAGGCGAGCCGACTCGGCCTCGCCTTCGGCCAGCCCAATCACCCGCACCGAGTCGGCCTTGGCCTGTGCCAGAGCGCGCTCCTGCTCGGCCTGGCCTTGCGCGCGCACCAGCTGCGCCTGGCTTTCCAGCTCGGCTTTGCGCTGCGCGTTGGCTCCGCTCTGCTCCACCAGCTGCTGCTCGCGGCGGGCCAGCTCAATCTTGTTCTGCAGCTCGTTTTCGGCGATGGCCCGCTCCTGCTCCACCGCCTGGGCACGCCGCGCAAACGTCGCTCGGTCCGCCTCGGCCTGCAGCGCCTCGCGGGTCGGGGTCTGCAGCGCCCTTTCCAGCTCGGGCTCGGGCCTGATGGCGACCACCCGGGCGCTGACCACCGTCACGCCAACGTCGGCCAGCCGCGGCTCGGCACTGAGCGCCGACGCCACCGCCTCGCGGACCGGGGCGACCGCGGTCAGCGCTTCGGCGAGTGGCTGGCGCGCCAGCAGATCCAGCGCGGGCTGCTGCGCAAGCTCGGCGAGCAGGGTCGCGATCTGGTCCAGCGGCCGGGCGCGGGCCGCACCCGAATACGGGTCTATCGAAAAGTCCAATCTGGACGCGGCGACAGCCGGATCGGCCACCCGGTACGTCACGGTGGCCTGCACCGTGACGTCCGAGTAGTCGCTGCTTCGCGCGTGGAACAGCAGAGGCAGCTCGCGGTCATCGACCGGGACCTCGCTAAGCACGGCCGTCAGTGGCCTGTACCAAAAGGCGAGGCCGACACCTTCGCGCTTGGCCTGCCCCTTCACATGATGCCGCACCCAATGGGTGGGCGTGCTGCGCAGGTGCCGCAGGAAGAAGCGACGAGAGATGTCGGCCATCGAGCCTCAGCCGCCAACTCTGCCGTAGCCCGTGATCGGGCCGGCTTTGTCGATGGAACGCATGTGCAAGGGCACCCCGGCGCGGTTGGCATGGACCATCCAGTCGACACCATCGACCTTGCCGGCATACAGCCCCACGTGGTGGATCGGCGAGTAGAAGAAGATGATGTCGCCGGGCCGAAGCTCGGACCGGGAAATCGCCTTCGTCGATGATCGCTGGGCCCGCGACTGGTGCGGCAGGTTGATGCCCACCTGTGCCCACGCCGCCTTGACCAACCCAGAACAGTCGTACGTGTTCGGGCCATCGGTGGCGAATTTGTACATCTTGCCGATCTGGCTGCAGGCAAACTCCATGACCTTGGCCGCGTCACCGCCCGGATAGCTGACCGGGCAAGGCACCGGGCGAAGCTCGCCTATGCCTGTGCCACTGCCGTAAGCCTTGAACCTCAGCTCGTCGAGCTTCTTGATCTCGTCGTCGATCAGCTTGATGCGGGCGGCCTGGTCGGCCTCGGCAGCGGCGAGTTGCGCCACGAGCAAATCGAGAGGCCTCTTTGCCTCATCGAGCTTGTTCTTGGCGACCATCACCTCTTCGATGCGCGTGTTGAAGTGCCGCGACACGTTGTCCATGGACATGAGCCGGTCGGCCATCACCGACGGGTCACCGGACTGCAGCATGGCGTTGATGCCTGCTGCCTGACCACCCTTGTACATGTAGTCGGCGTAGATTCCCGCCTTAGCCCGGGACTTGAGCACCTCCTGCTCCAGCGGTGCCAGCTGAACCGCGAGCGCTTCAGCCTTTTTCCTTTCAAGGTCGAGCTTGATTTTGACCCCGTTGTGCTCCTCGATGATCGGCTCGATTTCGTTCCACTTCTTGTCGATCATGTCTTCGTACTCTTGAGGAGACGGGTCGGCGTGGGCATGACCGGCCGTTCCTACCACCAGAGCGATCGTCGCGAGGAGGGTAAGGAGGAAGGTGCGTGCTGTGAGCGGCCTATGCCGCTTAAGATGGCTACACACAAAGAATTACATTAGGCATTCAATTAACGTGAGCGCAACTCAAGCTATTTCTACGAACACGTCATCCAGGGTTCCATGGAACTGGTCGTTATACGCACCGTGACCCTTTCCGCCTAAGCGTAGTGGCGCATTGTTCACAATGGACAATCCCACGGGCACCGGGATCGCCGCCGCCCATTGACCATCTACATAGAGCGTGAGCTGGTCATCGTTCCGCTCACAGAGCAACTGATGCCATTTGCCATCGGCTATCCCGGTGGGCGAAAGTGCCAAAAATTTGCCTTCGGGTCCGGCTACTGCGCAACTCGGGCGGCCCTCTAATCCATCTACTTGAAGTTTGAATTGGGTACCGGAATCAGCCAGCCCTTTCTGCAGAACGTTTCCGCCATCGCTTGTCTCATTCACCATCATTTGCACCGAAGCACCCCATCGCACGGCGCGGATGCCGGGGTTGAGAATGCCCGCCGGGCCGCTTTCCAGAATCGCCCGCGGGCACTCCTGCGGATCGAGATGACACCGGCCGGGGAAATGCACCGCCCAGCCATCTCCCCGCGGCATCTGGATCAGCGACCCGCCCGCCTCGACCGCTTCGACGAGCGCGAGTTGCTGCCCGCTCTCCGCCACGGGCCCGCCGAGGCCCTGCGAAAAGTCGAAGTGGATCCGCGTGCTCCAAGGCGGCGCTTGCGTCGCCTTGATCGCCACCGTCACGAGTGGAGTGGCAGCGGTGGTCAGCCTGTGATGGGTGATCGCAGCGACGCCGCCGAGCAAGCCGGCCAGCGCGGTGGCAACCAAGATCCGGCGCATGACCACTTCAACGATCAACCCTCCGCCACCGTCGCGCAGACGCGGTGGATGTTAGCCGGTCATGATGGCGGTGAGGACGTCGTCGAGGGTGAGCACGCCCAGCGGGCTGCTGCCTTCGGAGACGAGCACCATGTGCCGGCGCTCGCGGCGCATGGCAAGGAGCAGCTCGGCCAGGGAACGGTCGGGGGGAACGATCGCCAGCGGGCGGATCAGGTGGTTGGGAATGGGTTCCCGCCGGGCCGGGCCGGACTGGCCGAGCACATCCTTGACGTGCACAAACCCGAGCACCTGCCGGGTGGCCCGCTGGACCACCGGGAAGCGGGAGCGCCCGGTGCGCGTGGCCAGCACCTCCAGCGAGGCGGGGGAGGTGTCCTCGGTGACCGCGCTGACGGTGGACCAGGGGCGAAGCGCGTCCGCGGCCTTGCGCTGGTGCAACGCCAGGGCGCCCGAGATGCGCGCGTGCTCCTCCGGGTCCAGCAAACCCTCCGTGCGCGCCTGGCTGACCAGGCCCGCCAGCTCCTCGGCGGTGAAGACCGTCTTGACCGCGTCTACGGCCTCGATGCGCCAAAGCCGCAACACCTTGCGCGAGGCCCACTTCATCGCCAGCAGCAGGGGCTTGGTGGCGATGCAGAAGGCCAGCATCGGCGGTCCGAGCACGATGACGCTCTGCTCCGGCCCGGCCAGCGTGATGTTCTTCGGCACCATCTCGCCGATCACCGTGTGCAGGAAGACCACGATGCCCAGGGCGATGACGAACGCGGTCGGATGCACGGCCGAGGTCGGCAGGCCGATGAACTCGAACGGCCCGACCAGGTTGTGCGCGATCGCCGGTTCGGCGATAGCGCCCAGACCCAGCCCGCAGATGGTGATGCCGAGCTGGGCACCGGCGATCATCAGCGGGATCTCGCTCATCGCCTTCAACGCCCAGGCCGCCATCCGTGAATCGCGGGCCATCGGCTCGATGACCGTGCGCCTGGAGGCGATCAGAGCGAATTCGGCGCCCACGAAGAACGCGTTGGCGACCAGCAGGAACAGCGTGATCAGAATGGGCGTCATGTCTCGTCCTCGGCGTGTTGCACGAGCCTGACCTGTTCGATGCGGTGCCTGTCCATCTCGACCACGGTCAGCTCCCGGTCACCGAAGGTCAGCGTCTCGCCCACCTCGGGAATGTGACCGAACCGAGCCATGATGAAGCCGGCGAGCGTCTCGTAGGGACCCTCGGGAAGCCGGAAGCCGGTTTGCTCCTCCAGCTCGTCGGCCCGCAACATGCCGTCGACCAGCCAGGTCCTTTCCCCGCCCGGGACGGTCACCTCGATCGAGCCCGATTCCACCTCCGCCGCCTCGTCGTGCTCATCGGCGATCTCCCCCACCAGCTCCTCGACCAGGTCTTCTGTGGTCACTACGCCGTCGGTGCCGCCGTACTCGTCAACGACGATCGCCATGCTCGCGCCCGCGGTGCGCAGCGCGGCCCACACCCCATCGAGGTCGAGTGAGCCGGGAACAAGCACCGCTTCCCGGGCGACCGCGGCCACCTGGGTCATCGAGCGGCGAGCCGGCGGCACACCGAGCGCATCGGTCAACCCGACGACACCGGTCACCTGGTCGAGGGTCTCCTCGTACACGGGAAAGCGGCTGTGCCCGGTCTCCCTGACCACCTCGAAGAACCTCGACACCGTCGTGGTGGACGGCAGGCCGACGACATCGATGCGTGGTGTCATCGCCTCGGCGGCACGCTTCTCTCCAAACCGGACAGTCCGCTGCAGCAGCAACGCGGTGTCGCTCGGCAGGGCCCCGGCGCGCGCCGAGATCGCCGCCAACAGGCCCAGCTCCTCCGGCGATCGGGCGCTGGCCAGCTCTTCCTGCGGCTCCACCCCCAGCCGGCGCACCAGCCAGTTGGCCGAACCGTTGAGGATCTGGATGAACCACTTGAAGACCCGGGAGAAGGCCCGCATCGGGCCGGCTGTCCGCAACGCCAGCGGCATCGGCCGGGCAAGGGCGGCATTTTTGGGGACCAGTTCCCCGAACAGCATGGAGAACAGGGTCGCTATCAGAAGCGCGATCAGCTGAACCATGGCGTCGGTCAGCTGCAATGGCGCCAGCAGATCGGCCAGGGCCGGTTTGGCCAGGTACCCAGTGAGAAGCGTGGTGATGGTGATGCCCAGCTGCGCACCGGAGAGCTGGAAAGACAACTCCCGCAAGGCGATGCGCACCTTGCGCGCGGAGCGGTCGCCGCCTTCGGCCTTCGCGTTTATCTCCGCGCGGTCGACGGTCACCAATGCGAACTCGGCCGCCACGAAGAATGCTGTGCCCACGGTGAGCAGCACAAACAGCAGCAGCGGCAGCGCTGTACTCAAAGCGGCTTCACAGCCCGCAACAGAACGCTGGCCACGTCGATGACCTCAACCTCCTCGGCGCCCTTCGAACGAGTGGCGTCAGTGATCATTGTGGAACAGAAGGGGCAGCCCACAGCAATCGTTTTCGCTCCGGTCGCGAGCGCCTCCTCGGTGCGCTCCACGTTGATGCGCTTGCCGATCGTCTCTTCCATGTACATCCGGGCCCCGCCCGCACCGCAGCAGAACGAGCGCTCCTCGCGCCGCCCCATCTCGGTGATGCCCCCGCTGGCCGCGTTCAGCACCTCGCGCGGCGGGCTGAAGACCCGGTTGTGCCGGCCGAGGTAGCACGGGTCGTGATAGGTCAGGCCGCCCTCGATCGGCTGGACCGGGGTCAGCTTGCCGATCTTGACAAGGTGACTGAGCAGCTCGGTGTGGTGCACGACCTCGACGTCGAGGCCAAGCTCTTTGTATTCGTTGCCGATGGTGTTGAAGCAGTGCGGACAGGTCGCCACGATTTTCAGCGCGCCGCTTTCCTTCAGCGTCTCGACATTTTGCATCGCCAGCATCTGATACACGAACTCGTTGCCGATGCGGCGCGCCGGATCGCCTGTGCAGGTCTCGTTGTTGCCGAGGATCGCGAAGCTCACCCCTGCCTCGTTGAGCAGCGTCGCCACCGCGCGGGTGGTCTTCTTCGCCTTGTCCTCGAACGCTCCCGCGCAGCCCACCCAGAAAAGATATTCGAAGTGATCTACCTCACCCACTCTGGGAACCGGGAAGTCGAGCCCCTTGGTCCATTCCTCGCGGGTGTTGGGCGGCGCTCCCCACGGGTTGCCCTTCGACTCCAGGTTGCGCAGCATCGCCCCGGCTTCGCTGGGGAAGGAGCTTTCAATCATCACCTGGTACCGGCGCATGTCGATGATGTGGTCAACGTGCTCGATGTCGACCGGGCACTGTTCCACGCAGGCGCCACAGGTCGTGCAGGACCAAAGCACATCCGGATCGATGACCCCGAGCTCGTCGGCCCCGCCGATCAGGGGCCGCTCGGTTTCCTTGCCGCCCTGCAGCTTCGCGTAGGCGTGGTCGCGCAGCGACAACACCAGCAGCTTGGGCGACAACGGCTTGCCCGTGTTCCAGGCCGGGCACTGGGATTGGCAGCGGCCGCATTCGGTACAGGTCGAGAAGTCGAGCAGGCCCTTCCACGAGAAGTCTTCGATCTTGGCCACCCCGAAGGTGTCCTTTTCCGGGTCAGCCTCCTCGAGATCGATCGGCTTCCCGCCGGACATCATCGGCTTGAGCGCACCAAGCGCGGCCTTCCCGCTGGCGTGACGCTTGAAGAAGATGTTCGGGAAGGCCAGGAAGCGATGCCAGGCCACACCCATGGTCACGTTGAGCCCGATGACGATCGCCCACGCCATGCTCACCAAGATCTTGAGTAGGGCAACGACGGTGATGGCGTTCTCATTCGCCGGCAGGATCGCGCCGAGCGCGTGGGAGACCGGTGTGGCCCAGACCGGGAAGTCGAAGTGGCCCACCGCCACCCGCAGCCCGCGGATCAGGAAACCCAGCACCAGCACGGCAAGGATCACGTACTCGACGAAGTAGCCCTGCCACGAGGTCGAGCCGGAAAACCGCGACCAGCGCCGCCTCGTCGGCAGGTTGAGCAGGCGAATCACGATCAGCGTCAGGATCGCGGGGATCCCCAGCACGCTGAAGATCTCGGTGACCAGGCCGAAGACCACCCAGCCGTCGAGCAGAGGCAGCCCGGCCAGCGGGTCGACCACCTCGATGTAGGCGCCAAGCACTAGCGACGACAGCAGGATGAAGCTGACCATCACCACCCAGTGCGCGGCACCGACCATCGTCCACTTGAACATGCGGGTATGGCCCAGCGTCTCGCGGAGCATCGTCGCCGTGCGCTTGCCCTTGCCGTCGGAACGTGTCGGGTCAGGTTGCCCCTGGCGCACCACGGCGAACATCTGCTTTACCGCGCGCACCACAAAGTAGACAGCAACCAAAGTAACTATCGCAGCAATGATCGTGCTGACGATTTGAACTCCGCCCACGTAGACCCCTGTTACCCGCTAGTAAGGGAATGCCTGGGTCGGACGCTAGCTCATCTCCACTTGGACAGCAGAGCCAGGGAGGCCACCATCGCACCGAAGCCGACGGCCAGGTTCCAGTAGCTCCATGCCTGAACCGGATATTGCGTCTCGGACAGGTAGTAGACCACCAGCCAGCCGATGCCAAAAATAATCAGGCTGACCGCGGTGATCGGCAGCCAGATGGGGCTCGGGCGCTTGTCAGCAGCGGCCGACGACGGCAACACGTCCTTGGGCGGCGTGTAAACCTTCTTCTTACGGATCTCAGACTTCGGCACGTTGCGCTCCTGTGAGGGGCCCCCGCCCACGCGAAAGTAGGTTCGGACGTGGGCCTGAATAATGTTCGACAGCTAGCCTAGTCAAGACATCGGCTTTTGGCACGAAGGGTACGCGGTGGAGAACGCATCGGGTGGGTCAAGTTGGCGTGACGTGGTGCGCCGAGCGCTCTCGGTGCTGCGTCCCCGGCCCTTGCGCAACCGGTCGGGGTGGGCCTGGGGGGTGCCGATCATCGCCATCTGCGCCGGGTTCCTGTTCACGCTCAGCGCGAACACCGCCGCGGGCACGGTGCTGCGCGAAGACCGTCGATTGGAGCTGGGCCAGCTCATCGATAACAAGCAGCGTGACGTGGACGTGCTCACGCTGGAGGCGCAAGGTCTGCGCAGCGATGTCGACAAAGCCACCGCCGAGCTGGCCAAGACCGACGGCCCGATCGCCGAGCAGCAGGCGCGTGCCGCCTCCTACGCGCAGGCCGCCGGGTTGACTCCCCTGCGCGGGCCGGGCCTGACCGTCAAGCTGGACGATTCGCCCAAGGCCTCCGACGGTTCGGCCACAGATGGTGTCGCCCAGGACCAACTTGTCATCCACCAGCAGGATGTGCAGGCCGTCGTCAATGCGCTCTGGGCGGGCGGAGCGGAAGCCATCACCATCATGGACGTCCGGGTGATCAGCACTTCAGCGGTCAGATGTGTCGGAAACACCCTTCTTCTTCACGGCCGTCGCTACTCCCCGGTGTTCGTGATCCGCGCCATCGGTGACCCCCAGCGTCTTCGCACGGCTCTAGACTCGTCGCCTGGAGTAAGAGCGTTCGATGAGGCCGCCAGGATCTACGGCCTCACCTACTCGGTTGCCAATGAGACCGACATCCTCGCTCCCGCCTACCGTGGCTCAATTGACCTGCGGTACGCGACGGTCCCGGATTAGCAGGCAGGAAATGGGCAGACACAGCGCTTCGTCGCCGGACGACGAAACCTCGATCTTTCCGGCGATTCGGTCCTCGGCGCCGGAGCCGCCTGCTGACCCCAGCGCGACCACCATTCTTCCCGCGCTCAACGCGGACAGCACCACCATCCTGCCTCGGGTGCCACCCTCGCCCCACCCGCGCCCAGGCGGGCATCCGGGCACCGCTAAGCCCATCCCGCAGCGGGTTTCCGGGCGGGCCGTCGCCACCGACGAGACCGCGATCTTCGGGCGGATCCTGCCCGCTCCGGAGAAATCTGAGCCGATTATCGAGCCGCCGCGTGACAAGTGGTCCGGTGAGCCGTTGCCCCCTCCAGTGAAGGCGATCAAGGCGGGCGACGGCTACCGCAGCATCCACTCCGAGTTCACCCGCACCACATTGGGCTCAGTGGTGCGCGGCACGCTTCGGGGGACGGGCGAGCTGCTGATCACCTTCGGTCTGGTGATCCTGCTCTTCGCCGCGTACGAGGTTTGGGGCAAGACCGCGATCGTGGAAGCCGAACAGACCCAGCTCGCGCAGGAGCTCGATCGCGAATGGGGCGCCGATCCCACGGTGGCGCCCACCATCGGTCCCACACCGACCGCTGCTCCCACCGCGACAGCGACCAAAGGGCCGAACATGGCCAACGTGATCGCCAAGCTCTACATCCCGCGCCTGAACAAGCAGTGGGTGGTGGTTCAGGGCGTCACCCAGGCCGACATCCGCTACGCGCCGGGCCACTATCCGCGCAGCGCGATGCCCGGCGAGGACGGAAACTTCGCCGTGGCGGGCCACCGCAACCGGGCGACCTTCTGGGACCTCGATCTCCTCCAGGCCGGTGACAAGATCATCGTGGAGTCGAAGACGACCTGGTTCATCTACAAGGTGAGCACCTCGAAGGTTGTTCTGCCGAACCAGGTTGAGGTGGTCCAGCCGGTGCCGCCGGGGCAGAGCGCAGGCAAGCTGATCACGCTCACCACGTGCAATCCGAAGTTCAACAACTACCAACGCTTGATCATCCACGGCACGCTCGACGACTCGATGCCGCGAAGCGCCGGCCGGCCGGCCGAGTTGGGGGGCTGAGATGTACGCCTGGATCTGGCGCAAGCTCCCGTTTGGGTTGTGGGGCAAGCTGAGCGGCTCACTGCTGATGGCCGGCGTGATCATCGCGCTGCTCTGGTTCTACGTCTTCCCGTGGGCCGAGCCCATCCTCCCCTTCGATGACGTCCAGGTCGGAGACCCGGCAGGCGGATACAGCGACGTGTACCAGCCGACGCCGTCAGCGTCGCCCACCGAGAACCCGGAAGACCACGAAATCCTCTACCCCACCGCTGACCCATCGCCCTCAACCAGCCGAAAACGGTGAGCCCGATGAACATCCTGGTGATCGACAATTACGACTCGTTCGTCTACAACCTGGTCCAGTACCTCGGCCAGCTCGGCGCGGAGTGCACGGTCAAGCGCAACGACGAGATCACCGTGAAGGAGGCCGCCAAGCTCGGCGGCGACGGCATTCTGCTCTCCCCCGGGCCGGGCACCCCCGAGTCGGCTGGGATCTGCATAGACGTGATCTCCAAGCTCCAGGGCCGGGTGCCGATCTTCGGGGTCTGCCTGGGTCACCAGGCCTTCGGCGTCGCCTTCGGCGCCACCGTCAACCGGGCCCCCGAGTTGTTGCACGGCAAGACCTCTCAGGTCAGCCACGATGGCGCCGGGGTCCTGGCCGGGCTGCCCAGCCCTTTCACGGCCACCCGCTACCACTCCCTGGCCGTCGTCGCGGAAACCCTCCCCGACGAGATCGAAATCACCGGCCGGACAGAGTCGGGCGTGGTCATGGCCATGCGCCACCGCACCCTGCCGATCGAGGGCGTCCAGTTCCACCCCGAGTCGGTGCTGACCCAGGGCGGTCACCTCATGCTCGCCAACTGGCTGGCGCAGTGCGGCATGCCAGCGGCCCTGGACAGAGCCCCGGAGCTTGTCGCCGAAGTCGAATCCCGCCGCCTGGCCGCCTTCGCATAAAGAAACTCGGGGAGATCTCGCGATCTCCCCGAGTGCCAATGCTTACGGGCCTGCAGTTGCTGTGGGCGTGACCGGTGGTGGGCCTTGGCCGATGAAGATGGTCACCGTGGTCTTGTCCGCCGGCTTAGCACCTTCGCCCGTGGTCGGGTCCTGCCGGACCACCTTGCCGATGTTGGAGCTGCCGGCCGCGAAGGTCTCGCCTGCCTTGATGTCGACCTTGAACCCGGCCGCCTCAAGCTCCGCCTTAGCCGTCAGCTCGGGCTTGCCGAGCACGTTGGGCACGGGCTTCATGTTGCCCTTGGAAATGTTAATGATGATCTTGGTGTTCTCGGCGACCCCGGTGCCCGCGGGCGGGTTGGTCGACAGCACCTGGCCCAGCGTCGCGGGCTCGCCGTCGACCTCGACGAACTCGGCGACCAGTTTCACCTCGGTCATCTTGGCCTGAGCCGCGGGCTTGTTGAAGCCGACCAGGTTAGGAACCTGCGTGGTGGCGACGCCGCCGCAGACGACGAAGGTCACCTCCTTGCCCTCACCGAGCTGCGCGCCCGACTTGGGGGTCTGGTCGACGACCTTGTCCTTGGTGCAGTCGCCGAACCTCGGGACCCCCGCCAACGGGGTGAGGTTGACACTTCGCAGCTTCGCCTCGGCCTCGGGCTGCGTCATGCCGAGCAGGCTGGGCACCGAGATGTCGTCCGGGGGCTTGTTGGCCAGGATCAGGCCCACCGTGAGCGCGACCGCGGCGAGCACCCCGAGCGTGGAGAGGGCCGCGATAGCCCACCCGGAGGCCTTGCGCCTGCGGGCATCGCCCACCCGCGCCGGCGTGGTGCGGCCGGTGCCTGCTCGGGCCGGAGAGTTGAGCTGGGCGGTCTCCTCCTCGCGCATCAGCGGCGTGGCGAGCACGGGCCTTCCGGCCGCGGCCCGCAACACGTCGGCACGCATCTCGGCGGACGACTGATAGCGGTTGATCGGGTTCTTGGCGAGCGCCTTGAGCACCACCGAGTCGATATCGGGAGTGACCTCGCGGTTGGAATCGCTCGGTGGGCGCGGGTCCTCCCGCACGTGCTGGTAGGCCACGGCCACGGGCGAGTCGCCGACGAACGGCGGGTGCCCGCAGAGCAGCTCGAAAAGCACACATCCGGCGGCGTAGACGTCAGAACGGGCGTCGACCGCCTCGCCGCGCGCCTGCTCAGGCGAAAGGTATTGCGCCGTGCCGATGACGGCCGAGGTTTGGGTCATCGTCGTCGCACCCGACGCGAGCGCCCGCGCAATGCCGAAGTCCATGACCTTGACCTGGCCATTGGGGGTCAGCATGACGTTGCCGGGCTTGATGTCGCGGTGGATGATGCCATGCCGGTGGCTGAACTCCAGCGCGGCACAGATATCGGCGGTCATCTCCAGCGCCCGGCGGGGCATGATCCTGCCCTCGGCGGCAAGGACCTCTTTGAGCGTGCGGCCCGCCACGAACTCCATCACGATGTAGGGCAGCACCTCGCCGGTCGCGGCCCTTTCCTCGCCCGTGTCGTAGACGGCGACGATCGCCGGGTGGTTGAGCGCGGCTGCGTTCTGCGCCTCCCGGCGGAAGCGCATCTGGAAGGTGTTGTCGCGAGCAAGGTCCGTGCGCAGCATCTTGATCGCAACATCGCGACCTAGGCGCAGGTCACGGCCTCGGTGTACTTCTGCCATGCCGCCGTAGCCGAGCAGCTCGCCGACTTGGTACCTGCCCCCTAGCAGGCGGGCCTGCGCGTTCATCGCGTAAGTCGTCCTTCGGTTATGTAGTTCAAAGAGGTCGCTGTCTCATGTGCCGCTGATATGACCCTATTCGGCGGCTCCAGGCCGTTTCTTCCTCGGTTCTTATTCGCTTGGTACCCAAGGTAAGCCGTGCAGATCAGCACGGTCACCATGGCGAGCAGCAACCAGATAATCATTAGTGCGCTTCTTCCCGTGGGCTGGCGTTGCTGCTGCACCACAGGAGGAGCAGGGTAGACCACTGTCGGCGGTTTGGGGACCGCAGCGGCTCCACGCTGGAACGGAACGGTTCCCTTGACCGCCGCCTTCGGCTGCTGCTGCACGACGACGGTGGGCGGAGCGGGCGCGGTGACGGTCGCCCCGACGGTGGCCATCTGCGTGCCCGCCCGGCGGGCAGCGGTCGCGAACTGCTCGGCCGAGCCCCATCGTGCGGCCGGGTCCTTGGCCATCGCGCGCTCGACGACCTGCCGGATCGGCATCGGCACATCATCGGGCAGCGGCCGGGCCACCCCGTTGACGTGCTTCATCGCGATCTCGAGCGGGGTTTCGCCCTCGAACGGCCGATGGCCGGAAAGGCATTGGTAGGCAACGACTCCGAGTGAGTACACATCGGAGGCAGCGGTGGCCGGGATCCCCGAGGCCTGCTCGGGGGCGAGGTAGGAGGCTGTGCCGAGCACCGCGCCGGTCGCCGTCAGCTGGGCGGCCGCCGCCGACCTGGCGATGCCGAAGTCGGTGAGCACCAGCGTGCCGTTGGGCCGGACCAGAAGGTTGCCCGGCTTCACGTCGCGGTGCACCACGCCCTTCTCATGCGCCGCGTGCAGGGCCTCCGCGGTCTGCGCCACCAGAGACATGGTGCGTGCGGGGGTGAGCCGGCCCACCCGGTTAAGGGTGCTGGAGAGCGTCTCGCCCTCGATGTACTCCATGATCAGATAAGCCACCTGATCGTGACCGAAGTCATAGATGCGCACCACCCCTGGGTGGTTGATGGTCGCCATCGTGCGCGCCTCGGTGCGAAAGCGCTCGACGAAACCGCGCTCCTCCAGAAGCGCCAGCAACATGATCTTTATGGCCACAGTGCGGCCGAGCACCTCGTCAGTTCCACGCCACACATCGCCCATGCCGCCGCTGGCGATGCGCTCGTCGAGACGGTAGCGCCCGCTCAGCAGCACACCGGAAGTGACCATCACTTTCCCGTCTTGTCAGCGATCACACCACGCATAACCTGTCCCGCAATTCGGGCGGCCTCGCTGCTGCCGCCCTTCCCGGCATTCTCCAGGAACACTGCGACAGCCGCCACCGGCTGACCATCCTTGAGCGCGAAGCCGACAAACCAGCCGTGCGTCTCTTCACCCTCGCCACCCTCGGCAGTTCCGGTCTTACCGCCTACCTGATAGCCCTCGATCTTGGCCCGGGTGCCCGTGCCGTCCTCGACCACGCTGGTCATCATCTGCTGCAATTGCGTTGCCACAGAAGGACTGCAGGAGCGGCGTAACGGTTTGGGATCAGCTACGTAAAAGTTCGTCGTCAGGTCCGGCCCGACCAGCTGCTGGACCAGATGCGGCTGCATCTGCTGACCGCCGTTGGCCACCGCGGCCGCGATCATCGCTCCTTCGAGTGGTGTCATGCTGACGCTCGCCTGGCCGATGGAGGACAGCGCGATGGTCGGCTGGTCATCGCCGCCGGAACCCGTCACCAGCTGGCCAAGCACGCTCTGCGCCACCGGCACGCCGCGATCGCCGAGCCGGCCCACGCTGAGGTTCTGGTCGTAGAAACCGAACCTGGTGGCCACGTCGACGATCTTCTTCGAACCCAGCTCCACACCCAACCGGGCGAAAGCGGTGTTGCACGAGACGGTCAGCGCCCGAATCAGCGTGATGGACTCCGGGCAGACGACGCCCGTCGAGTTGGGGATCTTGTGGGTCGTCCCCGGGGCCTGGTAGGTCGCGCCACCCGTGACCTCGGTGGCCGGCTGGCGGCCCTCCTCGAGCGCGGCGGCCGACATGAGCACCTTCATCACCGAGCCGGGCTCGTTGATCTCCGAGATGGCCCTGTTCAGCAGCGGCTTCTCCGGATCTTCCAGGAGCGCCTTGTAGGCGGCCTGAGCCGCCTCGGTGTCGTGGTTCACCAGCACGTTCGGGTCGAAGCTCGGCATGGAGACGAGCGCCTTCACCGCGCCGGTGGCCGGGTCTAGCGCCACCACCGCTCCGCGCTTGGCACCCACCTTGTTCTTCGTGAGCTCGTTGAAGGCGCGCTCCTGCGCGGTCGGCGAGATGGTCAGCAGCACGTTGCCGCCCGCCGTCTGCTCGCCGGTGAACAGATCCCGGAACCGGTCGCCGAACAGCTTGTCCGACTCGCCGGCCAGGAAGTCGTTCTCGGTGTACTCGACCCCGGTGGAACCGATGTTGACCGGCTTGTAGCCGATGATGTGCGCGTACTGCTCCTTGAGCGGATAGCTGCGCAGGTATTTGAGGTCGTCGTCGGTCGCCGTGCTGATCGCCAGCTGGGTGCCGCCGGCCATCATGATCACGCCACGCTGCCGCTTGTACTCGGCCAGCTTGACCCGGCCGTTGTAGGGGCTGCTGCGATATTCATCGGCCTTGTAGGCCTGAACCCAGTTGAGGTTGGCGAAAAGCAGCCCGAACAGGACCATGATCACCACACCCACCTTGCGCAGTGGGGCATTCATTACTTCCGCACACCTCCCATCGATGCCGGGGTGCGCGCCGCATCGGAGATGCGCAACAGCACAGCCACCAGGAGCCAGTTCGCCACCAGCGAGGAGCCACCGGCGGATAGGAATGGCGTGGTCTGCCCCGTAAGCGGGATCAGCTTGCTCACTCCCCCGATGATGACGAAGACCTGCAACCCCAGGGTGAACGCGAGACCGCCGGCGAGCAGCTTGCCGAACGAGTCCCGAACGGTCAGCGCGGCACGGAAGCCGCGCTCCACCACGAGCAGATAGAGCACCAGAAGCGCGGTCAGCCCGAACAGGCCGACCTCCTCGCCCATGCCGGCGAAGATGAAGTCGTTACGCACCTCGGGCACCTGAAGCGGATTGCCCGCACCCGGACCTGTCCCAAACATGCCACCGGTGCCCAGACCCAACAGGGACTGGGTGAGCTGATATCCGCTCTTGTACGGCTCGTCGAACGGATTCAGCCACACATCGACCCGGTTGCCGAAGCTGGCGAAGGGGCCGCCGGCCGTCTCGGCGAGAACATAGGCCAGGGCCGCGCCACCGAAGAACAGCAGCAGACCGATGATCAGCCAGCTCACCCGCTCGGTCGCGACATAAAGCGTCACCACGAACATGCCGAAGTACAGCAGCGAAGTGCCGAGGTCCTTCTCGAACACGAGCACGAGCAGACTCAGCGCCCACACCACGAGAACCGGGCCGAGGTCGCGGCCGCGCGGAAAGTCGATGCCCAGGAACCGGCGGCTCGCCAGCGCGAGGACCTCGCGCTTGCGTACCAGGTAATAGGCAAAGAAAACCAGCAGAGACAGCTTGGCGAACTCACCAGGCTGGATCGCGAACAAGCTGCCGAACTTGATCCAAAGCTTGGCGCCGTTGACTTCCGAGATGCTCCCCGGCAACAGCGCCGGCAACAGCACCAGCACGATCCCAGCCAGGCCGAGTGTCCACGCGTATTTCGAGATCTCGCGATGGTCCCGGACGAACCAGAGCACCACCGCCGCCCCGAAGACCGCGATCAGCGTCCACAGCAACTGGCGCCCGCCGTCCCCGGCGAAGACCGTGAGGTCGGCGCGATCGGGCACCTCCGCCCGGCCCAGGTCGAGACGGCGCAGGAACGCCACGCCCAGACCGTTGAGCAACGCGACGGCCGGCATCAACACCGGGTCGGCGAACGGTGCCCGCAACCGGATCACGACATGCAGTGCCAGGAACACCGCAGCCAGCACCCCCGCCGGCGCCCAGAAGTCGGACGAGACGGTCTCCAGCATGTTCGCCTCGACCGCCGCGAGATAGGCGGCAACCAGCAGCATGCCAAGCAACAGCAGCCACAGCTCCGTCCGCCGGGCCGCGCGGGCGGCTTCGGGCAGCGCCCTCGTCGACGGCTTGATGATGGGCGTGGCGGCAATCGGTGTGGGGGGCGTGGTCACTGTCAGTTCACCTCTGCTCGGCCTAGTTGGACCGGCAGGGCACCGGCGTTGGCAGCACCGCCGGCTCCGTCGATGCGGCGGTCGGTGATGGGTCAGGAGCTGGGCTGGACGTCTGGCCTGGGTTGGGCGTCGGCGAGGCCGGGCAGCGTGGAAGCAGGTTCACGTTGGCCGGGTCGTCGCGTACCAGCTCGTTGAGCCGGGCTTGGGCGTCGGCCAGGCTGTCCGCAGCGATCCCCTTGCGCACCTGGTCCTGGGCAACCGTGGTCAGCTCTCCGAGCGTGACCGAGCTGACCTCTTGGACTTCGGAGAGGCTGAAGCCGGCGAGCTGCCCGGGGACGCCGCTGAAGATCGCGACCTGACCGCCATCGGTGGCGCCGATGTAGAACTGCGACTGGCTCCACATCCACAGGCCATAGAGCCCGCCGCCGAGCAGGCCGACGAGGATCACCAGAATCACGGTAGCGCGGACCGGATGGCGCTTGGGTCGCCGAGGCTCGTCGGAGGGAGCCGACTCCGGGCTTGCCGCGCGCGGCGGCGACAGGGCCGAGGCACGTGCCGCCGGGGTCGACTCGACGTCGACGTTGTTGTGAGCCCGTTCCCGGCTGGCGGCGCCGCCGACGACCGGTGCCTGCTCGACGATGTTGTCGTCGGAGGCGTCGGCCACGATGATCGTGATGTTGTCGGGTCCACCGCCGCGCAGCGCCAGCGCCAGGAGGCGCTCGACGCATTGCTGTGGGTCCACGTACTCGCGCATGGTCTGCGCGATGGTGTCCGCGCTGACCACACTGGACAGACCGTCGGAGCAGATCAGGTAGCGGTCGCCGGGAAGCACCTGGCGTACCGAGAACTCCGGCTCGGCGTCGCGGCCGTCCATCGCTTTGGTGATCAGTGACCGCTGCGGGTGGACGGTCGCCTCCTCCGCGGTGATGCGCCCCTCGTCCACCAGGATCTGCACGTACGTGTCGTCCTTGGTGATCTGAGTGAAGTCGCCATCGCGGAGCATGTAGGCGCGGGAGTCTCCAATGTGGACCATGCACATCTTGCTGCCGGAGAAGAGCATGCCGGTCAAGGTGCTGCCCATGCCGTCGAGCCGGGGGTTGGCGTCGACGGTGTCGCGTAGCTGCTGGTTGGCCGAGCCAACCGCGCCGCGCCAAGCATCAATGAGGTTGTCGGGGGCGACGTCCTCGTCCAGTGGGGCGATGGCCGAGATGACGATATTGCTGGCGACGTCACCGGCGGCCATGCCGCCCATGCCGTCGGCGACGGCGAGCAGGCGAGGCCCGGCGTAGACCGAGTCCTGGTTGCCTTCCCGGATAAGACCGCGGTCGCTGCGGGCCGCATAACGAAGTATCAGTGTCATGGCCGTAACTCGAGGGAAGTGCGGCCGATCCTGATCGGCACGCCAAGGGGGACGGGGGTGGGACCGCTGACCTTGGAGCGGTCCAGATAGGTGCCGTTGGTGGAGCCTAGGTCTTCCAGTACCCACTGCCCGTCACGCGGCACGAGCCGAGCGTGCCGCGCAGACGCATAATCATCGGTGATCACGAGGGTCGAGTCCTCGGCTCTGCCGATGGTTATTGGCGCTTCACCCAGTGTGATCTTGGTCCCCGCGAGCGCCCCGGCCGTGACCACGAGCTGGTGAGCTGCTCGGCCCTTTTTCACCTTTGCGGGCCGAGCATTTCCCGCCGCCACATTCACCCCTCGGGGAGTGGCGACCAGCCGGCCCGCACGCGAGCCGGCGAAGAGGTCCCGGCGGATCACGCCGACCACCGTGAATACGAAGATCCACAGTAGGACGAGAAATCCGAACCGGGCAGCGGCGAGAACGATCTCAGGCAAGGGCCGTCAGCCGTCCACCCGGAACGTCAGCGTCGTCGTCCCGAGTTGGATCATGTCGCCGGGGTTCAAGGCGACTGCGGAGACGCGCTGGCCGTTCACCATTGTTCCGTTAGTCGAACCAAGATCTGTCAAGATCACCTGAGCCCCGTCGAAGTCGAGTCGGGCGTGCCTGCGGGAGATGCCCACATCGGGCAGGCGCATGTTGGCTTGATCACCACGGCCGATCACGGTCTGGCCAATGGCCAGCGGATACGTGCGGCCGTCGCCGGAGACCAAGCGGACGTTGCGCCCAGCGCCCGATCCGGGCGGCGCCATCTGAGGCGGGCCCTGCTGGGGGTACTGCGGGGGATAGTTGGGTTGCTGGTCGAACGGCTGCTGAGGCTGATCGGCCGTGTAGACCTCAGCGGACACGCGGAACATCCCCGTGTCCAAACCGTCTCCACGCTCGATCTCCACTATGACGTCGCCGTAGACAGTCCACGCTTGCTCACCGATGAACTCGGCTTGCGATTGCGCCAACTCCTGCGCCAACGCCGCAGCGTAAGGCGCTAACCGACTGTGATCATAGGGTGAGAGATCGATCACATAGCGGTTAGGCACCAGCGTTCGGCCACCCACCAGGATGGCTTTGTGCGCCTCAGCTTCCCGCTGCATGGCGTTCAGGATCTCCACAGGGTGCACGACACCCTTGAACACCTTGGCAAAGGCGCCCTCTACAAGGCCTTCCAGGCGTTTCTCAAAGCGTTGCAACACGCTCACCGGCTCCTCCTCGGGTTCCGAGGACATGATGCTATCTGCCCTCAACACCCTGCGTCTGCGCCAAGCCCCCCGCTGCAGTGGAGGACACGTTCAGCACCTATGACTGTCGTGCTAATCTTTCGCGGCCAAGCCGGTTTCGGATTGGCATTCGGTATCCGGCATAGCGTAAGCTGTGCCAGCTGTTGATGAACAGTCGCGTAATTGCGCAGCTCATCGGCGGTGAGACCAATGGTCTAAGAAAGTGTGTCGCCAGGGGAAGTGGCGGAATGGCAGACGCGCACGGTTCAGGTCCGTGTGCCCGAAAGGGCGTGAGGGTTCAACTCCCTCCTTCCCCACCAGTCAACAATTAGGTTCCGGAGCGTCGGCTTCGGGACCTTTTTCTTTCGCCAATCTGTCGGCCTTCAGACGTGGCTTGATCGTGCTACAACGTGCGCCATGAGACGTGAACCAGCTTTCAGCCGAATTCTTGTGCTCGCGGGAACTGTGCTGGCGGCCGCGGCCTATTTGAGCGTCGTTTGGGCAGGCAACCAGCCGGTACGGTCCGGGTGGTTGCCTGCGGTGCTAGGCGGCTGGGTGCTGGTGGTGATCGGGCTGGGTCTCGCGGTACTGGTGCCGGGTAGCAGCGTCCTGTTCTCCGATCGGATGAAACGGCCCGCCCGCTTCGAGGTTTCGCCCGGCGGATTCTGGCTCAAGCCCGTGCTGAGCCCGGGCCTTGGCATCGTGGCGCAGCTGATCGTCTTCGGTTTCTTTCTCGGGCAGTGGCTTCCCCAGCTGGGTGACCTCGACAATTCAGATCCCGTTAGCGCCCAAATCGACCGCGTCGGCACTGTTTTGACCGGCACATTGATAGCCGTTTGGACGATCATCATAGCCTTTTCGGTCATCCTCGCCTGGTTCGGTGGGCCGGCCTTGGAGCTGACCCCGGCGGGGATCCGTTCCCGGCGCCCGTTCCAGAGGCTCCTAATTCCGTGGGAGGCGCTGCACACCGGCGGGCCACTCCGGCCGGGAACGGATGTTTGGAGCACGGGCGCGTTGAGGCTTTCCTTTGCCCAGCCCGATCTGGTCCAGTGCCGAGGGCTGATGGGTGCCATGTTCCGCCGTAACCCGAGCCTGGCCCTGGCCTACGACGCTCACCCGTGGCTGCTGGCCGACACCATCCGTTGGTACGCCGAGCATCCCGAGCATCGCGCGGGGATCGGTACCCAGGAAGAACATGATCGTCTCATTGCGGCGGTGACGGCTGACTATCCCCGGCATGACTTCCCGCGCCCGCCGCGGCCGACATTGGTGACCTTGACGGTGTGGCTGGCGGTGGCGGGCGCGATCGGCGGGGTTCTTCTCGCCGCCGCGAACCTCTATATAGCGGTGGCGTACCAGGACAGGATTAGGGCCGCCATCGCGGCGACAGGCGAAAGCGGCGAGGCCGACCCCTTCAACGGCCCGCTGCTGCCCGCGATCTGGCTTGGACTTGTGCTCACCGGCGCTGTGCTCTCCCTCTTCGCGGCGCGAGGAGTCTGGAAAGGAGGCCAGGGCGCGCGGATCGGCCTGATATTCCTCGCTGTGCTCGTGGTGCTTTCCGCTTGCCTCGGGTCTTGCTTCGGCACGCCGACCCTGTCTCTTCTCGACGCTCCCAATGAGGAGGTGCTCGGCGCCATCGCCATCGCGATCTGGTCAGCCCACCAGACACTCGCCTTCGGCGCGGGCGTCACAACCATTGTGCTGTTGCTGCTGCCCGCCGCGGATCGCTACTTCCGGCCGCGCCCTGTGGCTTCTGCATAGCGCGGGCGTCGCCCGGGGCGTTTCAAGCCGCGCTTTCTGCCCGACCCAGCCGTTGTGAAGGTGTGAGCGTTGCCCTGGTGACCGGCTCGGCCGGGCTGATCGGATCGCAAGCCGTGCGGCACTTCGCCGGACTCGGCATGCACGTCGTCGGCATCGACAACGATATGCGGGCCTATTTTTTCGGCCCTGACGCCTCCACCGACTGGAGCCGTCATTTACTCACTCATTCGCTGGGTACCCAGTACAGCCACCTCAACGTCGACATCCGTGACCGCGACGAGCTGCGCCGGATCTTCACGCGCTACGGCACCGACATCGCCCTGGTGGTGCACGCGGCCGCCCAGCCCAGCCACGACTGGGCGGCGCGGGAGCCCTTCACCGACTTCGACGTCAACGCGGTGGGCACCATGAACCTGCTGGAGAACACGCGCCTGTTCGCGCCGGAGGCCGTATTCATCCACTGTTCGACCAACAAGGTCTACGGTGACCGGCCCAACCGGCTGCCACTGGTCGAGCTGGAGACGCGCTTCGAAATCGAGCCGGGACACCCGTACTCGGCAGGCATCGACGAGATGATGAGCGTGGACGCGAGCATGCACTCGCTGTTCGGTGTCGCCAAGCTGGCCGCCGACGTCATGGTCCAGGAGTACGGCCGCTATTTCGGTATGCGAACGGCCTGTTTCCGCGGCGGGACCCTGACCGGCCCCGGACACTCCGCGGCAGAGCTGCACGGCTTTCTCGCCTATCTGATGCGGTGTGCGATGGAAGGCCGCGTCTACAACCTCTATGGCTACAAGGGCAAGATGGTCCGCGACGCGATCCACTCGCACGACGTGCTGACCGCCTTCGAGGCCTTCTTTCGCGCTCCGCGCTCAGGCGAGGTCTACAACCTGGGCGGTGGCAGGCTCGCCAATGTCTCCCACCTGGAGGCATTTTCGATTGCAGAACGTATTACCGGAAAACCGACAAAGGTTAAATATCTCCAAAATAACCGTCTCGGCGACCATCAGTGGTACATCAGTAATATGAACAAATTTCGGGAGCACTATCCCGGATGGCAACAGACCCGCGATATCCCGTCGATCATGACGGAGATCTATGAAGCGAATGCCGGCAAATGGCGGGAATGATGCGACGTTCCAAGCGCAACGTCCTCGGGGTGCTGGTAGACGCGTGTGACTACGCCGCCGCCACCGACCAGATCATCGCGGCCGCGACGGAGCGCCGCCATTTCGCGGTAACCGCGATCGCGGTCCACGGAATCATGGAAGGCGTGGGCGACGACGGATTCCGGCGTCAGCTCAACAGCTTCGATCTGGTGACGCCCGATGGCCAGCCTGTGCGCTGGGCGCTGAACCTGCTCTATCGAGCCCATCTCAAAGACCGGGTTTATGGGCCGGATCTGGCGCTGTGGGTGCTCGCCGACGCGGCGCAACGAGGTTTGCCGGTCTACCTTTACGGCTCCACCCGGGGCACCCTCAACCGCCTGATCGCTTCCCTGCGCCGGCGCTATCCGACCCTCGAGATCGCCGGCAGCGAACCCTCGAAATTCCGAGGCGCCCAGCCCGGGGAGGCGGAGGAGATCGCCGAGCGGATCACCGCTTCGGGGGCTCGGCTGGTGCTCGTGGGGCTCGGCTGCCCCCGCCAGGAGCGCTTCGCCTACGCGATGCGGCCACTCCTGCACATGCCCCTGCTGGCGGTCGGCGCTGCCTTCGCCTATCACGCGGGCGATATTCCGACCCCGCCGCAGTGGATGCAACGTCATGCCCTGGAATGGGTGTGGCGGTTGGGTTATGAGCCAAAGCGCCTATGGCGTCGCTACGCGGTGACCAACCCCGCATTCCTGGCCCTGCTCGGAGCCCAGAAGGCTCGAGTGTGGCAGGCGGCGCCACCACCACCCGCCGCCGAACCGCCCGGTGCGCTATCGGTCTGAACCCGGCAACGGCGGCCGGCGTCACCGCCGCCGTTGCGCGACAAGAAACTCGGCTAGCGACGCGGGTTGTAAATAAGGTCAAGCACGGCCCGAGCCGCCTCGAACCAGCGATTCATCCATTCCGGTGAAGGCTGGGAACCCTTGGGCGGCAGCTCAAGCAGAAGCCCGCGCAGCAGCGGATGGTCCACCAGCGACGAGCTGTGCCCGTCGAGCCAGCCTGACCCGTTGAACGAAGGCTCGTCAAAGCCATCAAGAACTAGGGAGGGGACAGGTTCCAGCAACGAGTTCACCTGTTTCGGGCCGTGCTCAGAGGTTGTCATGGGGCGATTCCTCATATCCCTGGTCGACGTTGTCGGCGAGTTGCGCGACCTTCGTGATTGGCCTCTGATACAACGACCGCCGCCGAGTGTCGTGACTCTGGCGCGTGCGAAGCAACGCACGGCAGCGGCGCGGCGCTGCAATATTGGCGCGCGCTAAAAGCAACGTGCGGTGGCTGCGATTGTCACCCGGTGTGATTTGTGCGTGACCACACGCTGATCTGCTAGTTGTCTAATTCATGCGGGGGAACCATGGCAATCGAGGCTGAAGGCCGCCATTGCACGCATTGCCACGAAGTGGACGCCAAAGCGCGCATCCATCGCGCTGTGCCGACTGCGCGGGAGCCGCTGGATCAGCTGAGCTCGCCTAGGGAGCTCGACGAAATCGGCGAGGACGAGCGTTGGCTGTGGCGTCTGGTGGCGGAGGCTGATCGGGTCGCTGCTGGCGCTCCGCCGCAACCCGATCCGCAGCAGGTGACCGATGCCGAAGAGCGATACGCGCTGGTGCGGCTTGCCGAAGAGCGGGTCCTCAACCGGATCCGGGTCACCGAGGGGGCCTTGGCCCGGCCGGGCTCGTGGCTGCGCCCCGCGCATCGGGCGGCGTTGGTGCGCCACCTTCGGGAGGATCGCTCGGCCGCGGTCGCCACCGCCGTCCAGCGCGGGCGGATCGAGGAAGCGCTGAGCCGCCTTCGCGCCATCGCCAACGCACACGCGGGCTATCTGACCGAGCATCGCATTGTCCTGAGCGCCGGCCGCAATGCGCGAGCCGAACTCGAACGCATCTTCGATGATCTGATTGATGGATACGCGAAGCTCAGCGACCCGCCGGCATGGTTCCGATTCGGCCTGGGCTATCCGCCACCACCCGGCGCACAGCCGCAATGGCTGGCGGCCGCGAGAGAGACTCTTGCCCAGCGACGCAAGCTCGCCTTGGAACACCCAAAATGGTGAAAGGACGCGAGTCCCCTTCGCGTCCTTTCACTTTCACTCATCGATTGGGTTGTTACAGATCAAATTCGCCGTCCTTGGCACCTTCGACAAAGGCGTCCCACTCACCGCGGGTAAAAACAAGGACAGGACCGGCTGTATTCTTGGAATCACGCACAGCAATTGCCCCGTCTACAAACGCGACTTCGACACACATATCCGTGTTACCGCCACTTCGGCTGCTCTTACGCCATTGGGCATCTGTCAGGTCGAGGTCGTATCCCTTGTGGGAACCCATTTTCTCTTCCATGTTGGCTCCTCCGCCAAAAGTGCGATTCGCTCGAGGGACTCTTTCTCACTCAGCGCAGCTGTCTGGATCCTATCGAATATTTCCAAATACAGCTGTAGCTCTCGTTCCTTATCCAGGAAGAGTCCACCGGTCGCATTCTCAGCGTAGACCAGAGAGGTACCGTCGGATTCCGGAAAGTCAAGAATCGCGAAGGTACCTTCCATCGCAGCGTGAGCGCCTGCCTCGAAAGGCAGCATCTGTATCACCACATTGGGCATCGAAGCAGTCGCGCAGAGCCACTTCAGCTGCTCACGCATCACTTTGTCTCCGCCAACCGGACGGCTGATTGCTGCTTCGTCGAGAACCACCTCAAAGCGGATCGGATCATCCGTTCGAGTGATTAACGATTGACGGCCCATCCGGACACGCAGTCGTTCCGAGTTTTCTTCAGGATCGGCGCTTGGATTGGCCGCCTTAAATAAAGCCAGCGCATAGTCGGGTGTCTGGAGAAGACCCGGGATAATCTGATGTTCATATGTCCTTATGCGACTAGCTGCGTTCTCATTACCCACGTATGCGCTTACCAAAACATTGCTATAGGGATGCCACCAGCTTCGTTCCTTTTCATAGCGACGAGCATCCCTCGCCATGTCCATGACGTCTTTGGCGGTTTGCCCGGTCACACCGTAAATCTCCAGCAGGTCCCGCACGTCGCGCATGTTCACTGAGCTGTGCCCGGTTTCGATCCGGGAGATCTTAGAGGGGGAACACTCCATCTTTTGGGCGACTTGGTCCAGCGTGTAGCCCTCCTGCTCGCGCAGTTTCCGCAGAGTGAGGCCTATTCGCCTTCTCCGCATGACTGGCATTTGCTGGTTAGCCACGGTCCGCACCTCCGCGACGCAAGACTCGGTGACGCTGGCATCGCGTCACCGAACTGGGGATTTTCCTCCGCCGTGCGAGTCTGCGCCGCCGAGCGGCCAGAGTTCAAGCATCCGAACGCACAAATCGGAGAGTCTGGCGCGGGGACATACTACTAGGCCCAGGATGTCGCATACCGGACGAACGACACGGTCGCGCATTTTCAAGTTGCAACTTGCATCGATCATGGTCTTGGTGCAGAGTGTCCGTTATCACCTCTGAGTTGCTCAACGAGACGCCGAGCTTTTTGATAGCGCACTACCAGTGCGACAGGGGATGGAGATATGAGTCCACAGGCTGGCGACATCTTGCATGTCACCAAGGAAGCAAGCGTGCAGTTTCTGCACCCGATGCTATTCCGGGTCATCCGGGTCCACGACTGGCCGACTTATGACGGCTGGA
The DNA here is from genome assembly GCF_016862955.1 of Rhizocola hellebori. Classification (GTDB taxonomy): domain Bacteria; phylum Actinomycetota; class Actinomycetes; order Mycobacteriales; family Micromonosporaceae; genus Rhizocola; species Rhizocola hellebori. The sequence goes on from NZ_BONY01000022.1 coordinate 90,449, forward strand.
TGTGGCTGGACGGCTACCAGCTGAACTCGGCGGGGGACGCAGTGGAGCGGCGCTCCATCTTCGTGCAGGAGGCTGGCTTGAGAAGAATGGGCGACCGCCTCACCAACCGCCTCATCGGCGTCGGCGCGAGGTAACTTCGCGAAAGTCGTTATCTCAGAAGCGAAAGCGGCTTACGATCAGAAGACCCTTTACGGAAATGGATTTGCCCTCGCCTTGGCCCGGCCGCACCTGGGGACGGCGCCATGGACGAAAACGCACCACCAACGAACCACTATGGCAAACAGCGGCGACTCGCCGTGGTATGCGGCGCAGCGGTGGCCGCAGCGTTTTTTACGCCCGTCCCGGCAACCGCCGAGACGACTCCACGACCAGCTCCTGTCACGGTTGCGGTGTCCACAGTGCACCCACCGACGCCTACGCCACCCTTGGCGGGCCTACTCATCTCCACCGGCATGATCGGTGTCGGCTTGGCGATGGGCGGACTGGTCGTCGTCACCCATCGCCGCCGTCAATGGTGACGGACTAAACCAGTGGCAGCCGGCCGAGGCGTCGCCGAGCGCTAATTCGCCTGGGGCGACGGCGAAGCGCTCACCGATGGCGACGGGCTTGCCACCCCGCCTTTGGAAATCACCAGCGTTACCGTGCTGCCCGCGGGGACAAGCTCCGCCGGGCCGGGTCGCGTCGCGATGACTTGGTCCTGCGGCGCGGTCGAGTCCTTGAACTCGAACGCATAAGCCAGACCCAGCTTGGTCAGCTCGGCCGCGGCCTTGTCCTGAGTCATCCCAACCAGTGAGGGCACCTGAACCAGCTGTGCGGTTGGGGAGGCTGTGGGAGATGGAGCGGCTGTGGTGGGTACCAAGGAAGGAGTGGCCGTAATAACCCCAAGCGTCGGGGTCGAGGTGACGGCCGGCTTAGGAGTGTCGTCACGGTTCATCAGCCACGCCACCAGAATGATCACCCCGAGCAGGCCCAGTGCGAGCAAGCCCAGCAGGATCGGCGTCCACCACGTGCGCGGCTGGGCCGGCTCGCCGGTGGGGTAAGGGGCAGCGTCGCGCGGCGGAGGCGGCACCGGCACGCCGGCCCGGCCGGCCCACGCCGGGCGTGTCGCAGGCTCCTCCGAAGGGGGGATCACCTGGGTCGCGTCCTGGATGACGGTCTCGTCGCCGTGCCGCGGCCCCATCCCGTCATCGTCGGTGAACGGATCCATCGGGGCAGTGTGCTCAGCGGCCTTGTCGCCGACTGGATCCTGCCTGTCGATCGGACGTGTCTCGTCGTCCTCCGGACGCGGCTCAGTCATGCCATTGCCTCCTGCCGTCGGCAATCGCCTGCGGCGAACGCATGACCGAATCCCAATCTCACGATGACCTCGACAAGCTCGGTCATGCCCATTGCCTCCTGCCGTCGGCAACCGCCTGCGGCGAACGCATGACCGAATCCCAATCTCACGATGACCTCGACAAGCTCGGTCATGCCCATCGCCTCCTGCCGTCGGCCATCACTGGGTGAAGGCATGATGGAATCCTCGGCCATATGTCCGTTCCTATCATCTTTGCCGCGAACGCTCAGGATGCCGCGCAGTAGAGCTGGACCTCGTCGTTCCACTTCAGCTCGGTGAAGGCCGGCGGCTCGGTCTTGCTCACGGTGCCCTTGTTCTGGTTGGGGTAGGTGACCCGGAAGCCCGCATTGACCAGGATGTCCTTGCCCTCGGTGCACGTCTTGCCGGCCAGCGGCGGAACAGACAGCTTGAGCGGCGGCCCGGCCACGTGCAGGACGACGGTCAGCCCGGGCCACACGAACTCCTTGGCCTCCGGGATGGTGCGCATCACCGTGCCGGCCGGCTTGCCGTTGGCGGGCTCGTCGAACTTCACCGTGACCCCGAGCCTCTTGTCGAACGCCTGCTGGCGCGCCTCCTGGAACTTCCTGCCCACCAGGTCGGGCATCTCGAAGGAATCGGTCCGGTGTGGAGTGACCGAGGCGGTCGGCGAGGGGGTGACCGAGCGGCTGACCGCCGGCGACGGGGCCCGCGACGGGGAGGAGGAGACACTCGGCGTCGCGGTCGGTTCGCTGCTGGCCAGCTCCGTGCCGGCGGCAAGCCACCCGATCGACCAGCCCACGAGGCCTAGCACGACCAGAGTCGTCACGAACGCGGCGGTTGCCGCCGGGCTGAATCCTCGTTTCACGACTGACCTCGCTGTAGCGCGCAGTTAACCCGATGGAGTGTGTATCTACGCCTGGAAGAGTAGACCTTCCACACGAGCCGATCTCGTGTTGACGCGGCGTGCTGGATAATGGTCGGCATGCCCCCGTCCCGCATAGTTCGAGCGATCACCATCGCCTTCGGAGCCGCCGCCGCGGCCGGTGCCGCGCAGCTTGGCATCGGCTATGGCCTGGGCGTTTTCTCCTGGGTGCCTACCGTCAACGGTGTTGATGAAGCCGCCTGGCTGGCGAGCCTGGCCTGGACAGTGTGGATCTCCGCAACCTCCGTGGTGATCGGCACAGTGGCCGCTGACCGTCTGGGACTTGCCAGTGTCGGATTGACGCCATTGGGCCGCACCATGTGGCGGGGCACCCTCGCCATCGCCGCTTCGCTCGGCGGGCTCATCGTCGTAGCGCTGACGGCGGTGCCGGCACGTGCCACGCAGCGGCCGGACACCTTCGCGCCGCAGATGATAGTGGGCACCTACGCGGTCGCCGGTGTCATCTTCGGCCTGGTGGTGGCCTTGATCGCGGTGAACATTCCAGCCATAGCCAGCAATGTCACCATCACCTCGGCCTGGCTCTGGCTGGTCGCGGTGGTGGCCACCCTCGACGGCGCCGCCGCCAACCGCGACCCGGAAGTCGTCCAGCTGGGTGTGTGGCAGGTCACCACCAGCGGGCCGTGGTTTCACAGCATCTATGTCCCGGGCAGCCTGCTGGCCGCCGGATCGGCGATCGTCATCGGCGCCCTGGCCGCGTGGCCGGCCGCCAACCGCGGCACCAACCTGATCGGGGTCGCGCTTTCGGGGGCCGCCGGGCCGGCCGTGATCGCCGGGGCCTATCTGCTCGCCGCGCCGGTGCTCAAGGGGGTCAAGCCGGAGCAGCTCTCCGCGCACCTGGTCGCGCCCTACGCGGTGATCGCCGGGCTGATCGGCTCTGTCCTGGTCGCCGCGCTAGCGGGGGCTGGGCGACGGAGACTTGCCGGGCGAAGCGCCAACTACAAGCAGCCCGGCGCTGTCAGCGCCGCGCAGCCGAAGGTAGCCAGCGATGCGGTCTAGCGTCGTCTGATAGGTCTTGCGGGCGGTGGCCGTCAGCGTCTGGTCGACGGCCGCCTTCGGCAGCTCGATGATGCGCACCTTGGGTGTGAGCTGTGTCCAGGTGGCGATCGCCTCGGTCTTGGACACCTGCCACTTGCCCGGCTGGTTCTCGGTCAGGGTCAGGCGGGCCATCATTCCTTCCCGGCTTTTGTCGAAGTTTTCCGAGTGACGGGCAATCTCGTTGCCCAGGCCGTAGATGGCCCATTTGTCACCGATGCGCTCCATCGCCTGTACGGAATGGGTGTGGTGGCCAAGGATCAGGTCGATCTCCGGCGTTGCCAGCAGCTCCTTCGCCCAGCGCTCCTGGTCCTCATTGGGCTCGTGCTGGTACTCGGTTCCCCAGTGCATGCTGACCACCACGAGATCTGCCTTGGCGTCCTTGGCCCGCTTCGCCGCCGCCTTGATCTGCGCGGGATCGATCTGGTTGGCCATCCATTCCTTGCCGCTGGGGCGTTTCACTCCGTACCCATATGAGTAGGACAGATGGGCGATCTTCACGCCGCGCACGTCGTAGACCTTGATGGTGTCGGCTTCCTCCACCGTGCGGGCGGTGCCGGCGTGGCCCAGCCCGGCCTTGTCCATCGCGTCGAGGGTGCGGGTGATCCCCTCCGCTCCCTTGTCGAGCGCATGGTTTCCCGCGGTCGAGCAGCCGTCGAAGCCCGCTTTCTTAAGCCCGTCAAGGATTTCCGGAGGCGCATTGAAAAGCGGGAATCCAGCCGGGGTCGAGCCCGCGGCCGCGATCGGCACCTCCAGGTGGCACAGCGCCAGATCGGCAGCGGTGATGGTCGCCGTCACCGACTCGAACATCGGCAGGAAGTTGTAGCCCTTCCCGTTGGCGTCGGCTTTGGCCTGCTCCCAAATCGGTGGGTGGACGATGACGTCGCCCGCCGCGAGCAGGGTCACCTGGCGTGGGCCGGCCAGCGCGCTCGCCGTCGGGCTCGGGCCCGAGGTGGGCTGCAATGAGGGTTTGGCTTGGGCGTCGCGCAGATGAAGGGTGAACCCGTAACCCACCAGACCACACCCGAGCGCCGTCGCCACCAGCGCCAGTAACACTGGGCCGGTGCGCCGTCTTCTGCGCCGGGACCGGTGGTTCATCGAGTTAGATTACTGCAAAAATTTCAATAGCTCCTCATACGATCCTCTGACCCGACGCGCTGGCCCGGCGGCGGAATCTCCACCTCGACCGGCCAGGTGTGCACCGGCTCGTTCAGGCGCTGGAGCTCCTCGTAACGGGCGAGCATCATGCGCATGGCCAGCGGGCGCGTGTAGCCGTGTTCCTCCAGGCGCTGAACCATGGCGACCTGCCATGCGGAGCCGTTCTGCCCTGTCCGGCAACGCTGTTCGATGATGCCGAGCATCCTGTCGCGCAGACCCGGATCGACGCCGAAGTGGTCAAGGCCCTCGGCGGCACGGGGTAGCAGAACATCGAGCAGGAGCTCGGGTACGCGGATCTCGCCGATGGTCGGCCACCATACGGGCGCGTTGATTCCCCTTCTCGCCGCGGCGTGGAAGTTGTCCTCGGCGACACTGAACGGCATTTGTGTCCATAGTGGACGATCGTCGTCGGCGAGCGCCTTCACCAGCCCGAAGTAGAGGGCCGCGTTGGCCATCATGTCCACGACGGTAGGCCCGGCCGGCAGCACCCGGTTTTCCACGCGCAGGTGCGGCCGTCCCGCCATGATGTCGTAGACGGGACGGTTCCACCGATAGACCGTGCCGTTGTGCAGGCGAAGCTCGGCGAGCTTGGGCACGCCGCCGTTGCGGAAGACCTCGAGCGGGTCCTCCTGATCCGATATGGACAGCAGAGGCGGGAAGTATCGGACGTTCTCCTCGAACAGATCGAAGATCGAGGTGATCCAGCGCTCGCCGAACCACACCCGCGGTCGAACCCCCTGTGCCTTCAGCTCGTCCGGCCGGGTATCGGTGGCCTGCTCGAAGAGAGCTATCCGGGTCTCGGCCCACAGCTGGTGGCCGAACAGGTAAGGCGAGTTGGCGCCGACCGCCACCTGGACGCCGGCCAGGACCTGGGAGGCGTTCCAGTAGTTGGCGAAGTCGCCGGGCGCCACCTGCAGATGGAACTGCAAGCTCGTGCACGCCGCCTCGGGTGCGATCGACTCGGTGCGGGTGCGCAGATGGTCGACGCCCCGAATGTCCAGCCCGATGTGTTCTCCGCGCACGGTAAGGATTTCCTCGTTGAGGACGCGGTAGCGGCCGTTGACCGAGAGGTTGCCGGGCACGGTGTGGTCGGGGGTCAGCGTGGGCAGGACGCCGATCATGATGATCGAGGCGTCGAATGCGGCCGCATGATGGTTGGCCCGAGCCAGCGCCTCGCTGATGTAGTCGTTGTAGTCGGCCAGCCCGGTCTTCTCGATCAGCCGGGGCGGCACGTTCAGCTCGAGGTTGAACTGACCCAGCTCGGTCTGGAAGCCGGGATCATTCATGGCCTCAAGCACGTCGGCGTTGCGCATGGCCGGCTGGTGAACCCGGTCGACAAGGTTGAGCTCGATCTCCAGGCCTGTCATGGGATGGTCCGCGTCGAACGCGAAGTCATCCAACATCAACGCGAAGACATCGAGGCATCGCCGCACCTTGTAGCGGTATGTCGCACGCTCTTCGCGCGTGAAGGTCCCTTGCGAGATCTCTTTGCCCATGCTGTCCTCCCCGACGCAGGGTGACCGAGTGAACTCTCAGAGTACTTTCCAGGGACGACAATCTAATCGGGTGGTCCGTGCCGATTCATGTCCGAGCGGCGTCGCAGCCTCCCCACTTGGGAAGTACCGGCAGAATCCCCGGCAGAATTGGTGCAGACTCCCCGCGGATGACCTTAAAAAGGGCAAAAGCTGTGGCGCATGGTTGCTACTTTCGAGATCCCTTGGGGAGGACGACCCGCAGCTCAGAACCAGCCAATGGTTCTGATGGAGAGGCAGCGGCGGGTAGGCCGGGGTGTTCCGAAAGGAACTCATGCGGGGGCATGAACGGCGCGGACGGAGACGACGGGAACAGGGGCATATCGTCGGGGGGTCCGTCCGCGCCACTCCTCACTTCGGCAACATGGCCTGTTCCCGTGGCGTGAGGACTATCCCGGAACGACGGCACAGCTCATCAAGGCGGGCCAAGGCCGGCGCGGGATCATCGGCGGTCATGGCCAACCCCACGAGCGCTTCGGCCACATCACGGATGTCAGCGGTCCTTTCCCCACCCTGCACCGCGGCGCCGAACCAGGTCGCGGCCAGCAGGCGCTGCCCTCGCGCCGCGGCGATCGTCGCCTCGACCATCGCGCAGTCCCAATCCTCGGCCTCCCCGCCGGTCAGGTCGGGCGGCAGCTGCGAACGCAAGTCCGCCAACACCTTTTCCGCCTCGTCCAGCCGCCCGCTGTGGGCGTAGGAAAGGCCGAGCAGACCCTGCAGTCGGCGACGCTGACCCGGATGGCCCACGTCGGCGAGCATCTCGGCGGCTTGCACAGCGACCCGGATCGACTCCTCGAAGCGTCCGTCCAAACGCAACACCTCAGCCAGGTTGGCCCGCGCCAGCGCCCGCAGCTGATGATCGCCGCAGCGCACGGAAAGCCTGTCCACCGCGGCCAGCCGCCGCTGCGCCGAGACCAGATCCGAGATGCGCGTGTCATGCCAGATCAGATTGTTTTGCGCCACAGCCATATCGCGCACCCGGCCGGTCTTGGTGGCCAGCGCCAGCGCCAGCTCGCCGTGATGCCGAGCCTCCGCGTAGTCGCCGGTGCCCTGATGGATGACCAGCAGGAGGGTACGGGTGGCGAGCTCGCCGGTGACATCGCCGTCGAGCATGAACTGCTCCAAGGCGTACTCGGCCCGGTGCAGCTCTTCGATTCCGGCGTTGTGTTCCGCCGCGAGCTGGGCCACCCCCAGCTGCGCCCAGGTGCGCACGTGCGGGTCGGCGTCGGCCGTGCGCGGATCGTCGAGCAGTCGCCGCAACCATTGCCGCCCTTGCTGATCGCGGCCACGGAAACGCCACCATCGCGGCAGTTTCGAGGCGAGGCAGAGCGCGGTGTGCGGGTCGTGTTCGGCCGAGTAGCCCAGCGCTGCCCACAGATCGCTGGCCACATCGTCCAACCGCGACACAGCCGCGGCCATCGAGGTGCCGGTGAGGTCGCGCACCATTCGGGCGGCGAAACGCGCGAAGACCACGGCATGCTGGCGGCGGATCTCGCCCAGCTCGCCGGCGGCCTCGGCATGCTCGATCGCGTAGGCCTTCACCACATCGAGCAGGAAGAAGCGGAACGCGCCGGAACCCCTCACCTGTACCAAGCCCAGCTCCACGAGCCGTTCCAGGATCGGCACCAGATCGTGGTCGGGACCGAGCAGCTCCTCGGCCAGCTCGATCGACCACCGATAGCCGAAGCCCGACAACCGGCGCAACGCCCAGCGGTGACCCGGGTCGAGCAGGCGATAGCTGGCGGTGACGACATCGCGCAGCGTGGTGGTCGCGTCGGAGTCACCCAGCTCTAGGAGGCGGTCTCCGTACCGGATAAGCATCTCGGGCGGATCGAGCACCCGCCCGCGCGCGGCCGCGAGCTCGATCGCGAGCGGCAGCCCGCCGAGCCGTCGGACCAGCGCCACCAACGCGGAAACCTCGACGTCGGCGGGTGGGCTGCCGCGTACCTGGCTCCACCGAGCCATGAACATAGCGCTGGCTGGATAGCTGCGAACCTGGTCAAGGCTGGTCAGGTCGGCGGGCGGCAACGCAAGCGGCTGGACCGGCCACACCATTTCACCGGGCAGGCCGAGCGGCGCTCGGGCCGAGGCGAGCACGCGCAGGTTGGGTGCTTTGCCCATCAGATCAGCGAGGACCGGAGCGATCACAGCTTCGGCACGGTGGAGCCCGTCGACGAGCAGCAGCACCGGATCCGCGAGACGCGCGGCGATCTGGGCGGGCCGGGCGATGCCGAGCACTGTGCAGATCGCTTGGGTGATGTCGAAGGCGCTGTCCCCGATGGCCAGGCTGATGCCGGCCACCCCACCGGGAAATAGCGGCTCGAGGCGGTTGGCGATGCTCAGCGCCAGAGCACTTTTGCCCACTCCCGCGAGGCCGACCAGGGTGGTGAGACCGGGCTGCGCGGTCAGGTGGGCGGAGAGGCCGGCCAGGTCGCCTTCCCGGCCCAGCAACTCAGGCGGCGCGGGAAGGCGGAACGCGGAATCGCCTGCGATCGGGCGGACCGGGGCGACCGGGGTCAAACCCCTTACCCCGCGGGCGGCAGCCAGGAAGTCGAGGTGATCCGAGCCGCGCAGGTCGAGCGCTTTGGCCAGCAGCTCGACCGTGGTGCGCTGGGGCCTGGCCGACCGGCCACGTTCCAAATCCCGCAGCGTACGCTCACCGAGCCCGGCCCGTTCGGCCAGCTCAGCCTGGGTGAGCCCGGCCGCGTGCCTTCGCGCACGCAACAGCGCGGCGAAACTCGCGCTTGGCTCACCTTCCTGGGTCATGGCCGCAAACACTACGGGCTTGCGGCCATTCGTCGCCAGATTGGTGTCGACTACTTCATTCCAGGGACTACCTCATACCCATTCATTCCAGGGGTTATTTCATACCCAAGTCACGGGCGATGATCAGGCGCTGGATCTCCGAAGTGCCCTCGCCGATCTCCAGAATCTTGCTGTCGCGCCACATCCGGGCGACCGGGTACTCATTCATGAAGCCGTATCCGCCATGAATCTGGGTGGCGTCGCGGGCATTGTCGACCGCGACCGTGCTCGCGTGCAGCTTGGCGATCGCCGCCTGGCGCTTGAACTCCTCACCGGCGACCAGCCGGGCGGCGGCGTCGCGCCATGCCAGGCGCGCGGTGTGGGCGCGTGACTCCATATCCGCGATCATGAACTGGATCGACTGGTACGACCCGATCGGCGCCCCGAACGCCTCGCGTTGCTGGGCATAGCGCACCGACTCATCGACACAGCCCTGGGCGAGCCCGGTGGCCAGAGCCGCTATCGCGATGCGGCCTTCGTCCAAGATGGACAGGAATTGGGCGAAGCCACGGCCGCGCTCGCCGAGCAGGTTCTCGGCGGGAACCCGGCAGTTGTCGAAGGTCAGCTCATGGGTGTCCGAGGCGCACCAGCCGACCTTCGAGTAGCCCGGCGCGACGGTGAAGCCCGGAGTGCCCGAGGGCACGATAATCGCGGAGATCTCGTCGGGCCCGGTGAGCGCGGTGACCGTCACCAGGGAGGTGATCGAGGTGCCCGAGTTGGTGATGAAGACCTTGCCGCCGTTGATGACCCATTCGCCGGCCGACTCGTCCATCCTCGCCGTGGTGCGGATACGCCCCGCATCCGAACCCGAGGTGGCCTCGGTCAGGCCGAAGGCGGCCAGGTTCTCTCCCGCGATCAGCGAGGGAAGCCAGCGCTTGCGCTGCTCGTCGGTGCCGAACCGGAAGATGGGCATCGCCCCGAGGGAAATGGCGGCCTCAAGCGTGATCGCGACGCTCGAGTCGACGCGGGCCAGCTCCTCCAACGCGACACACAGCGCCAGGTAGTCACCGTCCATGCCGCCCAGCTCACTCGGGAACGGCAGGCCGAACAGGCCCATCGCGCCCATCTGCTTGACCAGCTGGTAGGGGAACTCGTGTCGGTCGTAGAAGTCGGCGATGACCGGCGCTACCCGGTCGACCGCGAACCGGCGGACCGTCTCACGAAGCTCGCTGTGTTCCTTGCTGAGCCCGAAATCAGTCATTGCACGTCCCTCTCAAACCGGTGTCACGCCGTGTCGGCGCCGGGAAAAGTGGCGATCCTTGTTGGCCGCGTAGGTGAAGCGGCGAATCAGCTCGTCCCGGAGGTCTTCCGGGGCGACGATCGCATCGATGACCAGCTCGCTGGCAAGGCGAACAAGGTCGATGTCGGTCTCGTACTCGGCACGCTTGGCGGCGATGAAGCCCTCGCGCTCCGACTCGGGAAGGGCGGCGATTTTGTTGGCGTAGACCGCGTTCACCGCCGCTTCGGCGCCCATCACGGCGATCTTCGCGGTCGGCAGCGCGATGGTGGCATCCGGCATGAAGCCGGGACCGGCCATCGCGTAAAGGCCTGCCCCATAAGCCTTTCTTACCACCACGCAGATCTTGGGCACGGTCGCCTCGCTGATCGCGGAGACCATTTTGGCGCCGTGCCTGATGATGCCCTGGCGTTCCACCGCGCTTCCCACCATGAACCCGGGCACGTCGGCCAGGAACAGCAGCGGGACGTTGAAGGCGTCGCACAGCTGCACGAACCGGCTCGCCTTGTCGGCCGAGTCCACGAACAGCACGCCCCCCTTGTGCAGGGAGTTGTTGGCGACGACACCTATTACCTGGCCGTTGAGCCGGCCGAAGCCGATGGTCAGCTCCTTGGCCCAGCGCGCCTGGATCTCGAAGTAGTCGCCGCCGTCGAGCAGGCCCTTGACGAGCTTGCGCATGTCGAAGGCGCGGCGCTCGCTGTCGGGGATGAGCTCCTCGGCATGCCCCGGGGCTTCCGCCGCGGTGGCCGCCGGTGGGAGCGAGGTCCAGTTCGAGGGGAGGAAGGAGAGGTATCGCTTGACCACGCCGAGCGCCTCGTCTTCGTCCTTGCAAAGGAAATGGCCCACGCCCGACTGTTCACAATGGACCTTCGCACCGCCCATCGCTTCCAGGGTGGTCTTCTCCCCGGTCACCATCTCCACCATGCGATCGGAGCCGAGGTACATCGAGGCGTTGCCGTCGACCATGGCCACGACATCGCAGAAGGCGGGGATATAGGCCCCGCCGGCCGCGCTCGGCCCGAACAGCGCGCACACCTGCGGGATGCTGCCGGAGGCCTTCACCTGCTGATAAAAGATGTGGCCCGCGCCGCGCCGACCCGGGAACAGGTCGACCTGATCGGTGATCCGGGCGCCGGCGGAGTCGACCAGATAGATCATCGGGACTCCGGTGTCGTACGCCCGCTCGATGATGCGGATGATCTTCTCGACCGTGCGCGCGCCCCAGCTGCCCGCCTTGACCGTGGAGTCGTTGGCCATCAAGCAGACGGGACGCCCCTCGACGGTGGCGCTTCCGGTGATCACCCCGTCGGCGGGCAGGCCCTGCGCCATGGCGTTGGCCAGCATCGCGTCTTCGACGAAGGAGCCCTTGTCGACGAGCCGTTCCACCCGCTCTCGGGCGAAGAGCTTGCCCTTGGCCGCATTGGCCTCGTGGTACTTCGGCGCGCCACCAGCGGTTACCCGCTCGCGGAGGCCTTCCAACTCTTCTCGCACCGAGCCTCCCCAACGACAGCTGAACGATCGTTAGGGTACCACTTCCCGCCGACACGAAACACGGAGCGGCGCTCTAGCGCGCCGCCCCGTGTCCGCTGGAAAGCGATCAGCTGATGCTGACGTTGATGGTCTTGCTACCGGCGCCCGGGATGAAGAACAGGTTGGCGCTCGCCAGGTCCGTTCCACCGATCCAGTGCCGGCCGCTGGAGGTGTCGACCGCGATCTTGACGAACTGCGGCCCCACCACCGGCAGGACGGTCGTGAAGCCCGAGTTGACCTCTTGCTGCGCGATCAGGTCGCCGGTGACGGCGTTGTACATCCGCAGCGACGGATAGAGCGAGGTAGTGCCCGCGATGTTCACGGTAACCGTCACCCCGGCACGCAAGCGCTGGTCGTAGGTTGCCGTCCCGCCCGCGGTCACCTTGACCGCCCGCGCCAGCAGCCGGTTGGCCACGCCACCGCTGTATTGCGGCGCCTCGCCACGCACATTGAAGAACAGCTGCCAGTCGTAAGGGCCGAGGTTCTCCAGCGTGTAACGGCCATCGGTGTCGAACAGGGAGTGGCCCGGCGGGACTTCACCCGAACCGTGGATGACCCCGAAGATGCCCACCCAGCCGTTGTCGGGTGCAACCCCGGCCGACGTGGTGACCCGGCCCGTGATGGCTCCGGCCCGGTCCATCTTGATGACCGGAGCGTTGGCCGTCTGACCGGCGGCCACTTCGATCTTCGCGGCAAGGTGCTGCTTGCCGGTGCCGCCGTTGGCGCCCACCCACTGCGTGCCGTAACCCGGCGCCTCGGTCGGGAAGGCGAGTAGCTGGTAGCTGCCGCCACGCAGATAGCTGAGGCTGACATGGCCCTCGGAGTCGCTGACGTTTCCGCAACCCTCGGTCGGCCTCATCTCGCCCATCACTCCGGTGACGCAGACCCCGGCCAGCGGCGCGCCCGTAGCCGCGTCGACAACCGTCGTCTGGATGATGGCCTCGGGATCCATCCTCACCTGGATCTCGCTCTGCTGCCCGACCGCGACCGTCACCCGCGGCAAAGGCAGCGGCTCCAGGTAATGCTCGAGCGAAATGCCGACCGAATAGCTGCCGATCGGGACATCGTGAAGGATGATCTCGCCGCCCACGGCGCTTCCGCCCCGCATGCCGACATAGCCGAAGAATCCGTCGAGCGCCGCGCCGGTAACGCTGTCGACCGCCGTGATCTTCAGCGAGCCGGTTGGCAGCCTTACATCGTCGACCACCGTGTTCTGGCCGGCGACCACCGTGATGCGGTTGGCCTCGTAGTAGTCGACCTTCCCGATCGCGTACTGGTTTAGGCCGGTCCGCCAATCCGAGAAGTTGATGACATAGTCCGTGCCGGCGAACGCCCGCGGGATCTGCCATTGGCCATTGCTGTCGGTGGTCGACGGCATGCTGCCCACGCCGTAGACACTGGCACCCGCGATCGGTTGGCCATCCTGCTCGGTGAGCCGGCCCGACAGCGAACCGGTCGGCAACACCGAATCGTCGACGACAAGCTCGTTCCCGGCCGTGATGGTGAAGACAGGGGCGGTGACCCAGTTGAGCGACTGGTAGGCGTATTGCCTTCCCCAACGCAAGTCGAACTCGACTTTGTAATCGCCCGGCGGAAGCTCACTGGTGCGGTAGAAACCGCTGCTGTCCGTGTTGCTGTAACTGAATGCCCCGCCATCGATCTTCGTGACGAAGACCGAGATTCCGGGCACTGGCATTCCGCCATCGGTGAGGTGACCCGCGATGGTGCCTTTCGTCGGATCGGCGCTGGCAGGCACCGCCACGCCAAGGCTGCTAACGATTGCCACGCTGGCGAGAATCGCTAGCCCCCGTAGTTTTTGAACCATAGGTCCTCAAGGGGTGAGAGGGAATGAGGGCCCGCGTCCGATGGACGCGGGCCCTCACGCTAACACCAAATGAGCGAACAGATATGCCTGTCCCGCAAGCACATTGGACTGTCGGTTAGAAGTTGATTTGCATCGACTTGCTTCCGTTCGGGTTTTCTCAGGCAACAGTGCGACTGCGTGGCCCGGCGCGCAGCACCCCGGAAGGAAGCTCGCGACCCACGATCTCCTGTGCCATCGCGGCGACCTCGATCAGGCGATCGAGGTCTATTCCGGTGTCGATCCCCATGTCGTGGAGCATGTGCACCACCTCTTCGGTGGCCACATTCCCGGTCGCGCCCGGGGCGTAAGGGCAGCCGCCCAGCCCGCCGACGCTCGCGTCGAACTCGGTGATGCCCAGCTCGATCGCGGTGAGAATGTTGGCCAGACCGGTGCCGCGGGTGTTGTGAAAGTGAAGCAGCACCGGCAAATCCGGGTGCCTCTCGCGCACCGCGCCGATCACGGCCCGCACCCGGATGGGCGTGGCCATCCCGGTCGTGTCGCCGAAAGCCACCCGCGGCGCGCCATCGGCCACCACCCGGTCAACGATCTGCGCCACCCGCAGCGGATCGACGTCGCCTTCGTACGGACAGCCGAACGAGGTGGCGATGATGACCTCGGCCGGTTTGACCGCTTGCAGCGCAGCGATTTCGTCGAGCGACTCCGCTGTGCTCCGGTTGATGTTGCGCCTGTTGTGGGTGTCGCTTGCCGAGACCACCACTTCGATCTGGTCGAATCCGGCTTCCATGGCCCGATTGAGGCCGCGCTGATTGGGTACCAAGGCGGAGTAAACAACATCGGAGACTTTGTCGACGGCGGCCCAGACCTCGTCGGCATCGGCCATCTGCGGGATGGCTTTCGGGTGCACGAAAGACACCGCTTCGATTCTGCGCACGCCAGTGTGGCTCAGCGCATTGATCAGGCGGACCTTGTCGGCGGCCGGGACGGGCTGCTCGTTCTGCAGCCCATCCCGGGGCCCTACTTCGCGGATCGAGGCGTTCGCCGGCCACATTTCCATGTAGCCAGCCTAACGCTCGTTCAAGAGTGATCTCAGCTGCAGTAGTTCGCGTTGGCCCCACCGACGCTGTAGGCGCTCGCGGAACCGAGCAGCCCGATCGCGTTGCCGGCGAGGTTCACCGGGACCTGGATCGGCGCGTGAGCCTGGATGCCGTTGGCGATACCCGCGTTGCCGAAGCTGGACATGTCGACGTCACCGCAGCGGTCGCCCTGCCATCCCGCGCCGCGCTCACCACCGGTGAGCAGGCCGGTGACCGGAGAAAGCAGGTTGGCCAGCAGGCCACCTTCGGTCTTCCTGCCCTGCTTGCCCGGCTTGGCCACGGCATTCTTAATCTTGCTCGGCGAGGCCTTGACCGCCGTCGGCTTGCCCGCGGCGGGCTTGGCCATCGGCTTGGCGGTGGTGGTCTTGACCGTGGTCTTCACCGTGGTCGTCTTGGCCGCGGTCGGCGTCGCCGCGACCGGGGCGGTGGCCCGCGACGGGTTCACCCCCGGCTGACCGTTGGGCCAAAGCTGCTGCTGCTGGCCACGCTGGGGCGAAAACAGATTGGCATTCGCGCCACTGTTCACACATGAGGCGGTGGCGCTGCCAAGGATGCCGATCGCGTTGCCACAGACGTTGATCGGGGCCTGGATCGGGGCGTCAATCTGAATGCCGTTCAGGGCGCCAACGTTGAGCGCTGTTTGCATGTCGGTGTCGCCACCCCCACCGCCACCACCGAAGTGAAACGGCCTCGGCTGCGACGGGTGCATCGGCTGCGACGGGTGGCGGTAACCCTGCTGCGGCGGGAAATACATCGGATAAGGCAACTGGCCACTGGCAAAGTTGGCGTCCGCGCCACCCACGCAGTAGGCGCTGGCACTCCCGAGCAGCCCGATGGCATTGCCGCAGAGGTTGACCGGGGCCTGAATGGGCAGGTTCGCCTGAATGCCGTTGGCGACGCCGATGTTCAGGTTGCTGGACATATCGGTTTCCACAGCGTGAGCCGGGCTACCGGCCAGCAGCAGCCCGGCCGAGACAATGCCAAGGGTGGGAATGGTTTTACGCATTATTACTTGCCCCGTGCCTTTCGATGAAAGTTGAAGTCGCCGAACCCTCAACGATCAGGAAAGGCCTAAGGTCACCGCATGCGCGAAACGAGCGCCGTATCGTATTCGCCGGAAAGAAACTCTTCATTGGACAGCAGCTCGGCGAAGAAGGGCAGATTGTGCTTCGGCCCGGCGATCTGGAAGGCGGCGACGGCGGCCTGCGCGCGCTGCAACGCCTCTTCCCGGCTGACGCCAAAGACAATCAGCTTCGCCATCAGCGAGTCATAGTTGGGCGTCACCACATTGCCGGCGGTGTAGCCCGAATCGACTCGCACTCCGTCCAGGCCGGTGGGCTCCACCCAAGTGTTGATGGGGCCGGGGCCGGGCAGGAAGCGCTTGGGGTCCTCGGCGTTGACTCGGAACTCGATGGCATGGCCGCTGCTCTCGGTGGGCACCTCGACCGGCAGCCCGGAGGCGACCCGGAACTGCGCTTCCACGAGGTCGATGCCGAACACGGCCTCGGTGACCGGGTGCTCGACCTGAAGGCGCGTGTTCATCTCGAGGAAGAAGAATTCGCCGGTGGTCGGATCGAAGAGGCATTCCACCGTGCCTGCGTTGCGGTAGCCCACCGCTTCGCCCGCCCGGACGGCCGCCTCGAGCAGAGCCGCGCGCTGAGTCGCGGTGAGTGCCGGGGAAGGCGACTCCTCCACCAGTTTCTGGTTACGTCGCTGCACAGAACACTCGCGCTCGCCGAGGGCGACCACCCGGCCGTCGGCTAGGCCCAGGATCTGCACCTCGATGTGGCGCACCCGCGGGAAGTAGCGCTCGATGAGCACCGAGCCGTCGCCGAACATGCGCTCAGCGAAGCTGCGCACCCGCTCGTGCTGCTCGCGCAGCGCGACCTCGTCGGCGGCGACCGCCATGCCCATCCCGCCGCCACCCGCCGCGGCCTTGACCATCACCGGGTACCCGATCTCCTCGGCCGCCTCCAAGGCGCTCTCGATCGAGTGCGCGGGATCGGTCGTGCCGGGCGCGACCGGTACCCCGGCAGCCTGCATGAGATTGCGAGCGTTGATCTTGTCGCCCATCGCCGTGATCGCCTCGGCGCTGGGACCGACCCAGACCAGACCGGCTTCCGTCACCGCTTCGGCAAAGCCGGCATTCTCGGAAAGGAAGCCATAGCCGGGGTGAATCGCCCGGGCGCCGGTCTTCTTGGCGGCGTCAAGGATCGCCTGGGTGTTGCGGTAGGACTCGGCCGGGTTGGCGGGCCCGATCAACACCGCCTCGTCGGCCTCAAGCACAAAGGGAAGCTCGGCGTCTGCCTCGGAGTAGACCGCGACCGCCCGGATGCCCAGGCGCTTCGCGGTGCGGATGATCCTGCGGGCTATTTCCCCACGGTTAGCCACCAGCACCGACTCGATCATGGGTTCCTCCCGAATTTTGCCAACGACCTGCCGAAGGTTAATGGGAGGTACTCGACCCCAACTAGGCTCGCTTTGTCAAATACCTGCAGTTTTCTTTGTAGGAATTATGCAGTGAGCGCTCAGCCGAGGAGGGCTGAAAGGGTGGCGTGGCGCAACAGCTTGGCTCGCTGCGTGCGCTCCACCTCGCCACCGAGGAACGGCGTCGAGTTCATCAGGCCGAACGCGGCGTGAGCCAGCACCCGCGCCTCGGCCGCGCTCAGCTCGCTGCGCACGACGGTCAGCACCTGAACCCACTCTTCCACGTATCTACGCTGCAGCCGGCGGATCTCGCGGCGCGGCTCCTCCGGAAGACGATCAAGCTCGTGCAGGTGCAACGCGATCACTGCCGGGTTGGCCAGGGCGAAGTCGACATGGAAGTCGACCAGCTCGGCGAGCGCCTTGCGGCTGTCCCCGTCACATGCCTCCACTCGGGCCTTGCCACCGTTGAGCAGACCCTCGCTGACCGGCTTCAGCGCGGCCGCGAGCATCGCCTCTTTGCCGGCGAAGTGGTGGTAGAGAGCCGGTCCAGTAACACCGGCGGCGGTGCCGATGTCATCCATGGACACGCCGTGGTACCCACGCGAGGCAAAGAGACCGACAGCGATCTCTAAGATCTCCTCGCGGCGCGACCTGCGCTTTGCTGTAACCGTCACGCGTGAAACCTTACTCGCGAGTTTTAATCGAGTTCGAAGCCGAACTGCTCGGCCAGCTGGCGGGCCTCGTCGACCCGCTCCAGCTGAAGCAGCGCATGGGCGAGGGCGTAGGCGGCCCTGGGCAGGGCACCTGCGTCCCGGGGCAGGCCACCGACCACACCCCGCAACACCTTCTCCGCATCCTCCGGCTGACCAAGCGTGAGCATGATCTCGCCCATCGTCAGGTCGGCGAGAAATGCTTCACCAAACGCTTCGAGCGAACGGAACTGGTGCGGAACCGTTCTCACCCGGCCGAGGGCGGCATCGGGCTCGCCCGAACCGGCGAGCACCCGCGCGCCGTCCAGGGCCAGCCAGGCCAGCTCGTACCGGGCATGCGGATCAGCGGTGTCCTCGATCTGCGCGGCGGCATCGTCTGCCGTGGCCAGAACCTCTTGCGCCGCTTGAGGTCCCAGCCCGAACATGGAGGCGACCGCCTGCCGGCGAAGCGCGCGAAGCCGATCCAGTGGGGCTCCGGCCACGCCGTAGGCGGCAGCGGCCGACTCGAAGCGCTGCGCCGCAGCCGAATCCTTGTCGAGGTCGAAGAGCAGGTCGCCCGCCTGTTCCAGCACGCCCGCCCGATGTGCGGCATTGTCGAAGCCGTTGAGGTTTTGCGCCAGCTGATCGAGATGGGCCAGCGCTTGCTGGGGCTCGTCGAGTCGCTGATAGACCGCCGCGAGCAGGTGCCGCACCTGATCGGCGAGCGCCTGGTTCACCGCGCGATCGGCGCCATAGAGCGCCTCCTCGGCGACCTCGGCCGCGTCGTTGGCCCGATCAGCGTTGAAAAGCGCGACCGCCAACTGGAAACGCGCATAGTCGGCCTCGTCCTGCTGACGTTCCGCCACCAGCCGAGCCACCAGCGAAGCGAGATCATCGATCGCCTCCGCCGCCCGCCCAGTGCCCGCGAGCAGCATTCCGCGCCGCTCCTTGACCTCCCGGACCAGATCCGACGGCAGGTCGTCATGCGCGAGGGCCCGCTCATAGGCCTGCACCGCCGACTGCGCATCCTCCAGCAACAGGTGGTTCTGCCCGAGAATGAACTCGCCGAGCCCGATCAGCTCGGGCTCATCTGCTTCCCGCGCCCCCGCGATGAGTTGCTCCGCTGTCTCCAGCGCGGCATTTACCTGACCCGCCGCACCCAGCGCCTGCGCCTTAATCATCAGCGCCTGCAGCTTGACCCGCGGACCGGGATCCTCCTCGGGGACCTCGTTGAGCCTGTCCAGGGTGCTGACCGCTTCCACCGGATCACCGGCGTGCAGCAGCGCCACGCCAAGGCGGCGCAACGCCCCGGCCTTGTCCTTGGCCGAACCGTGCACCAGCAGAAACTCCGTCGTCTCCCGCACATCGACCAGGCCTCGTTCGGCTTCACCATGGCGGCACAGGTGCAGGCCTATCCGCCCGCGCGTTCTCTGCTCGCGCACCTCATCGCCAGCGACCCCGTAAAGGTCGCGGGCCTCGCCCCAGATCCGGATCAGCTCCGCCGAGTCACCGTCATGCAGCCGCATGCCAGTCAGGTCGGCCAGCCGCGCGCGCTGCAGCGGGGTCAGCCCTTCAGCCTCCTGCCAGACCTCGACCCGTGCCCACAGCGCCTCGACCCGTGGGGAATCGTCGCGCCACAACGCTTCCTCGGACAGATCGAGGAGAAGGTCGAGATCGGCGTCGGCCGGAACATCGTCAAGCGTCACAGACATATTGGCTTTCTTTATGTGGGTACCAGGCGAAGCCGTCACAAGCTGAGCACTCAGACTCAGCGCGAGCTTTTCGCCCTCCGCCTCACCCGCCAAGCAGTCCGCGACTTTAGCACTCTGAAAAGTTGTTCCGTTTCGGGTGTCAAACCGTTCCGCCAGCGCGGTCGCGCGCGCGGTCAGCTCGGAACCCAATTTCGCGTCGCCATCGGCCAGCCGCAAAACCAGCGCCGCACACGCGCAGAACCACATCTCGGCATAGGGCGAGGGTGCTCTGTCCAACCACGACAGATGGCGGCGCAGCACTTCCAGCCCATGGTCGGCGTTGCCGCTGATCGCCAGGAACCTGAGATGGTCGCCGATCGCCATCAGGTTGGCCGGGTTGCCGCGCAATGCCCGGTATGCCGCGTGATGCGCCGAACGGGCCTCGCTGAGCCGTCCCGTCCTCAGGTACGGCAACAGAAGCTGGGTCAGAATCGCCTGCGGCTGCTCGGCACAGGTCAGCCTGCCCGCCAAGACCGGTGCGGTGAGCGCGATCGCCTCCTCGTATGAGCCCAGCTCGGTGAGGTGCCAGGCCTGATCGGTCGGGTCGCAGCCCTCGCAGTCGGAGTTCGGATCGCGCGGCGCACTCTGCCAGCGCTCGTAATATTCGTCACGCGTCGCGGCATCGCCGACGTGCATCGCCACCATCCAGCGATGCTTGTGCACGGCCTGCAAGCTGTGCCCGCCAGCCTGGAACCGGCGCTGCATATCGTCGAGCACGGCATAGGTGCGCGCCAACGGCACTTCAGGGAAATCGGTCAGCGAATTGACCATGTACTTGAAGTACCAGAGCAGCAGATGCTCGTGATGCCCGAAGCGCCCCGGATCGCGGTCGTGCTGCGCCAGGCACCACGAGAAGGTCACGAAACCCTTGGCCGGCTCGCCGCCATGTTGATAGGCGTTGGTCGCCGCCATCCTCGCATCGAAGCGCAGCTCGTCATCGCCAAGCAGATCGGCCTGCGTGATCGCCTCCTCAGCCAACGCGATCTGACCCGGCCCAAACGGGGCCTCCCAGGTCTGCCGGATCAGCAGTTCAACTTTTTGAGGCGTGCTCATGAGGAATCTCCAGCTACCGCGCGGTCGAGCAGACCCAGGAAGGATCTGTTGAGCAGGGCCGTGTCGGCTGGGCGCAGCGGGTGGTGCCCCAGCAACAGCGCCTGGCCGTAAAGCCCTTCCACCGCAAGCTCGATCAGCCTCTCATCGGAAAGCGACGCTATCCGGCGCACAAGCGGGTTGCGGTGATTGAAGACCAGTTGCGGGCGCTCGAGGGTGGTGCTCGACTCGAACGCCGCCAGCACCCCGGCCCACTCCTCGTCGGCAAGCTCGCGCGTCTCGCGCAGGTGCCGCTGGAACGTGGCATCGCGATCGACCAGGTAGAGCGCGGGCAGCGTCACCGGATCGAAGCCCCGCAACACCACCTCGCAGCCAAGCCGGTCGAGCGCTCGCTGAGCCGCCGCCGCGAACGGCTGCATCGCTTGCGA
Source organism: Rhizocola hellebori (assembly GCF_016862955.1). Lineage (GTDB taxonomy): Bacteria > Actinomycetota > Actinomycetes > Mycobacteriales > Micromonosporaceae > Rhizocola > Rhizocola hellebori. Next base: position 111,265 of record NZ_BONY01000022.1, read on the forward strand.
ATCAGCCTTCTCCAGCAGGTGAAAACGGGTAGTGATGTCGCTGGGATCCATCCGGTCGACCAGGTAGGCGGGATCCAGCGAGGGCATCCGCTCGATCAGCTCGGAGTCATAGGTGTAGCCGCCGTTGACCACCGCCAGGCGCTGCGCGGCCGCGACCGCGGCCAGCTGGCGGAACTCGTCGAGGGTGGCGCAATAACGGATCACCTCGTAGCGCTGCTGGAACTCGCTCAGCGTCAACCGGCCCATGTTCGTCTCCATCGGCCACCAGTTGGCGACCAGGCGCAGCATCTCGTCATCGTGCAGCGCAAGGGATTTGACCCCGAGATGGTGGATGCTCAGGAACTCCAGAACCCGTGCTGGGCTCTGCCGCGACAGGTTCACCAGCCATCCGCGCAGCTGGCTGCCGAGCGCCTCTCGGGTCTGATCCAAAAGGCTGTCCTCATATAGGGCTTCCCGGCTCGCGGTTGGCCGCAGCTCGGTGCCGTCCACCACACAGCGGGCGAAGAACGCCCAATCGGGCAACAAACCTTCCGCGCCCTCGGCCAGCAGCATTCGCTTGAGGTAGACCCGATGCCCGGCCCGCGCGGAGGGGCTCGCCGCGACTGGCAACACGTAGGCCAGGCCCTTCAGGCCCGCCTCGGGGACGTCCAGCTCGATCACGTCGTAGGGGGTGAAGCCGAAAACCTCCTGGCAGTAGCGGACCCGTTCGCCACCCTCCTGCCACGGCAGCGGGCCGCCGGTGACCACGGTCTCGTCCACGCTCACCGTCACCGGCAGCAGCGACCCGAACAGGCGGGCCAGCTCGGTCACCCGCTGCGGGGCGAGCCAGGCTTCCTCGCCGCGGCGCGCATGCAGCGTGACCGTGGTGCCCTGCTCTTCGCGGTCCGGTCCGGCGCCTATCTCGTACCGGCCGTCGGAATAGCCCGTCCAATAGACCGTCGGCGCATCGCCGTGCCGCGTGACCACCTGGATCTCGTCGGCCACCAGAAAGCAGGAGAGCAGGCCGATGCCGAACTGGCCTAGGAACTCGTGACGCCCGAAGCCGAAATCGTCGCGCTTGCTCGACCGGCCGATGGTGGCCAGCAACTCGTGGACCTGCTCCTCGGTCAGCCCGATGCCGCTGTCGCTGATGGTGAGCCGGGACTGCGCACACTCGATGTGCACCGTGGCCGGGGCGCTCTCCTCCAGCGCGCGCCGGGCCGTGATCGCATCGACGGCATTCTGCAGCAGCTCGCGGACGTAGACCCGCGGGCTCGCGTAGAGGTGGTGGCTAAGCAGGTCGACGACACCACGGAGATCGACCTGGAAGGAGTGGCCCACGCGGGTACCGTACCCGCAACATGCCCCGCAGGTGGACCCCCTGACCTTCACAGAATCCAGCTGCAACGCGATCTTTACAGCACGCCGCTCAGCCGAATGCCAAGAAACCCACCAGGGCGAGCAACAGAATGATCACTATGACCGTGGTGGTGCGATAGCGGCGGCGACGGGCGACCTTGCTGCGGACATCCCCGCTTCCGCGCGAGGTGATCGTGGACTCGGCATCATCGGTGAAGTCACCGAACGCGCCGTGGATCAACTCGTCGTAATCCTCAGGCATCATCGCCTCCTCTCTGCCCCGTCAGCTGGTTGCCCAGCGCGGCCCGACCGCGGCTGAGCCAGCTCTTAACGGTGCCCTCGGCCACGCCCTCCTGCAAGGCGATCTCCGTGACCGAAAGCTGACCTAGGTAGTAGAGAACCACGGCGCGACGGTGATGCTCTGGAATCTGGGACAGCGCGCGGGTCAGCGCGACACGATCGGGTGACGGTCCTTCAACGTGTTCCTCCCGCTGTTTGCGTAAGAAGTTCACGGCTGTCTTCTGCTTGCGGAACCTGCTCGTGGCCAGGTTCCAGGCCACCCGGCGCACCCAGGCGAGCGGCTCGGCGTATTCGCTGACGGTCTTCCACCTGCTGAACGCGCGACAGAACGCTTCCTGGACCAGGTCCTGAGCCTCGTGCTGGTCGCCGAGGTAGGCATAGATCTGCACGGTGAGCCGCAGATAATTGGCCGAGTAGAACTCGTCGAAGTCGGGCAGGGACTCCGCAGCCGGTACAGGTTTTGGCGCCGCATGGGCCATCACGACCGTCACACTGTCCTTCCTCCCTGGGTAGATGACTGCCAGACGTGTGAGGCGGGTCAGCGGTTGCAGTAATGCTGGCGCGTGCGAAGCAGAATCTGGATCAGTCGAGGGTGGGTCGTTTGGGCAGGATTCCGTCGCCGGACGAGCGCCCGGTGAGCCGGCGTTTGATCCATGGCGCGAGGTGTTTGCCGGCCCAGATCACGTCGGCGGTGCGGGCGGCCGGCCACGATTTGCGGGCCGGCCATGGCGGAATGTCCCACCAGGTCGGCTCCACCTCGAGGCCCAGCACGGTGAGCACGTGCGCCGCGGTGCGCCGGTGGCCCGCGGCCGACATGTGCAGGCGATCGATGCTCCACAGCGCCGGGTTGGCGTACTCGTCGTCGCCCCAGAGGTTGACCAGCTTCGCGCCATGGCGCTGCGCGGTCTCCCCCACCGATTTGTTGAGGTATTGGATCCTCGGCGCGATCATCTTGTTGCCCGGCAACCGGGCCATCACGTCAGCGAACCGGAATACCAGCACATCGGCCCCACTGTCGCGAAGCCGTTTGATCACACCGTCGTAGCGCTGCATCAGGCTGGGTGGGTCGCAGTGCCGGCGCAGGACGTCGTTGCCACCGGCCGCGAAGCTGACCAGGTCTGGTTTCATGGCCAGCGCGGCGGGTACCTGCTCGACCGCCACCGCGTCGAAGAGCTTGCCGCGGATGGCGAGGTTGGCGTACTTCGCGCCCAGCCGATCGGCGACCAGATCGGCCCAACCCCTATACGTGCCATCCGGATATGGGTCGTCCAGCCCCTCGGTAAAGCTGTCCCCCACCGCTACATACCTGCTCCAAGCCACGCAGCGTAGTTTGGCACACACCCGTTTTCGGGAATCGCCTCCGCTCTGCGGCAGTTGCCACCTGCGTGGAGATTGAGATTTATTCCGACGTTGTCTGCCCCTGGTGCTGGATCGGTGAACGGCGCCTGCTCAAGGCGCTCTCCTCGTTCTCCGACGAGGCCGTGACGCTCAAATGGCGCGCCTTCCAGCTGGACCCGTCGGCCGAATCCGCCGGAATCCCGCTCGTGCAATGGCTTGGCCGTCGCTACGGCGGGGAGGCCAACGCGCGGCGCATGTTCGCCAATGTGACCAACGTCGCCGAGGCCGAGGGCCTCACCATGCACTTCGACGACGCTGTGAGCGCCAACACCTTCGACGCGCATCGGCTCATCTGGTGGTCCGGCGCGGAAGGCGGCGATCAGCGTCCCATGGTCGAAGCTCTGCATCGCGCCCACTTCACCGACGGTTTGGACATCGGTGACCGCGACGTCATCTCCTCGCTCACGCCGTCGCCAACACTCACTCGAAAGTTCTTGAGTTCACAAGAGGGTGTCGAGGAGGTTCGGGCGGAGCTGCGGGCCGGCCGCCAGCTGGGTATCACCGGCGTGCCTACCTTCGTCTTCGATGGCCGGGCGGCGATCAGCGGCGCGCAGGACCCGTCCACGTTCCGCGACATCCTGTCCTCTTTGGAAGTCGAGCCGGTGGCGGGCGATGCGTGCGCCATTGACGACCATTGTTGACAATGTTGATGTTTCACGTGAAACGATATTGTTCACTGTTGATGATTGATCTATAGTCTTGCCGACATCTCTGTCGCATGTGGAGGTCGGATGACCACATTCGCCTCAGACCGTGTCCATGACACGGTTGCCCACCTCAGCTACCGCTGTCCCCAGGGATGGCTGCTCGGCACCGATCCGCTCGACTCCCCCTTTTCCACTTCGATCACGAACGGCACCGGAGCCATCGTCGTTTCCGGACGGTGGGACGACCTTCCCACCGACGCGCCGTCCGGCGATGAGCTGATCGCGGGCGCGGCCTGGCTTGCCTCCGAGTACGGCGAGTTCTTCCTGCCGTTCGACGGCAACCGGACCAACGTGGTCATCGAGAACGCGAATGTCGCCGGCCGCCCGGCCGCTCGAGCCGGGTACGGGCTGGTGTTCGACCCCGACGCACGCGACCCCGCCTACATCCGCGTGCTGGTAGTGGCTCTGACTGGCGACCTCGTTTCCTTCCTGCTGGCGGTCGGGCCCGACGCCGAACGCCACGTCTTCGACGGCATCCTCGCTAGCACCCAGGTCCTCACCCCGTGACACCCTCTCGTTGATGTGGGCGCCACCCCGGAGTCGTCGCTCCGGGGTGGCGCATTCCCCCACCCCCGGAGAGCAGGAAGCCTAGCGATCGCGGTCCACACACCCCCGTTATCCCGCAGCCGACCGGAATACCGCCTTGTATAGCGCGCGTCGTTTTGTCCTGACCCATCGCTGTTTTGAGCTGCGGGGACCGAACGACCGTATTGTGGGAGTAGCATCTTGCACACCAGCCAACTGGTAGGCCAACCGGTAACGGTGGGCCAGCGGGTAGGCCATTGGGAGGTGGCGTGATGCCGGCCGACTTGTCGCTAGGCCCGCTCATCGCCCTGCGCCGGCGTGAGCTGGGTAAGAGTCAGGAAAGACTCGCCGAGCAGATCTGTGCCGCGTCCGGCCGGATGACCGTGACCAAGAACGAGATTTCCCGCTATGAGCGGGAAGAGCGCGTTCCCTCGGCTGATTCCTTGCGCCACTTGGCTATCGCCCTCGACCTGCCGCTGGACAAATTGGAACGTGCCGCTGCACGTGCGCGGGCTCAAAGAAGAAAGCAGGAACCAGCCCCTTCAGCCGTTACCGTTGATGACAACGGTCTCTATGGCGAGGAGGTCGAGACGGAACGTCGTCAGGTCATGAGAAGCCTGGCAGCCGCGAGTTTGGTCGTCGCCGGGTGGCCTGTTGGTGCCCGCGCCGGGGTCGATCTCCCTCGCCGGATCACCCCCGAGCACGTGGCCGAGCTTCGGGAAGCGACCAATCTCTACCGCGGCTGGGTGAGCAGACACGGCGGTGGAGGCATCCGCCAGCACGTCAGCACCCTGCTCGAGCAGGCGAGCATGATGCACAGCGCCGCCACCGACGATGCCGTGCGACGGGAGCTTCTCGACAGCATCGCCGATCTGGCCGGCCTGGGGGCCTACATCTCCCGCGATCTCGAGGAGCACACCGACGCGCGCGAGATGTACCAGCTGGCACTGCAAGCCGCCAAGGCCGCCGGCGACCGCCACCTCGGCGCCCACCTCATCGTCCGGATGGCCGGGCACAACATCGAGCTGAAGCAACCCGAAGACACCCTCGGTCTGCTCGACGCTGCCCAGCACGCGGCGAAATCCGTTCTCGGCCATGGCGAGCGGGCCAACCAGCTGTGTATCAAGGCGTGGGCCAATGCCCAGCGCGGCGACGCCGAGGCGGTCAAACGCGCGGTCGGCGAGGCGGAGCAGGAATTCGTCCGCGCCGAGGGCTCGGTCTCCCGTGAATGGGGCCGTCAGCACGTCACCGAGGCCGAGCTTTACAGCCTCACCGGGGCGGCCTATGTGGACCTGGCCCGCAAGAGCGCCAAGCACGCTCCACTCGCGATCGAACGCTTGAAAAAAGCCATCTCTTTGCGCGGCCCGGCCAACGCCCGCAACCGCACCCTCGACATGGTCAGCCTCGCGGAGGCGCTATTCGCCTTGGGCGAGTTCGAGGAGTGCCGCAAGGTCGCCGCTCAAGCTGGCTCTCAGATCGACCAGCTGGCCTCTAACCGGCTCACCCGCCGCCTCGCCGAGCTCAACGAGCGCATCAACGCCGGGCCGGGCCTTCGCCCCGCGTTTCCCAGCCAGGCCGCCAAACCAAACCTCGCCTGAGCGCGCCTTCCCCACGACAGTCTTCGCCGCCGGCAACTCGGCCAGCGAGTCAGAAGACGAGACACTCGCGGAATTTGGGCTGCGCAATGACTGGTCGACAATCTTCGGTGGAGCCTAGGAGAATCGAACTCCTAACCCCCGCCTTGCAAAGGCGGTGCTCTGCCAATTGAGCTAAGGCCCCGCTGCGCCTAGCGCAGGTCTGGTGCGGTAGTCGCCTCGTGCCACAAGGCGCGCTCGTCGCTATTTGCCTTTATCTTCTTCGCCACCAGAACAACTGCGACTCCGATGCCGGCAAGGACAACGAGCTTCTTCCACATGATGGCCACCTCTATAAGCGCGCGAGTGGGGCTAGAAAGAATCGAACTTTCGACCTCAGAGTTATCAGCTCTGCGCTCTAACCGACTGAGCTATAGCCCCTCAGCGACAACGAACCTTACCTCACTGTCCCGGGATCTCCCAAACCAGTAAGCGCGCGTCGTGGTGGCGATGTCAAAAGAACATCGCCACCACGACAAACGCGGAGTGTTTGGGCTACTCCCGCTCGGCCAGCGTCACTTCGACGCCACCCACGAGATCGGCACAAACGTTGTAGACGAAGGCTCCAAGAGTCATCAGCGCGGTGAAGAGCACCACGTTGATCGCACCCAGGATCGCGGAGACACCGATGACGCCACCGGCCGTGATCTTGAATGCGTCTCCACCGCCGCCGTTCGAGGTGAACAGCTCGGCCAGCGTCTTGTTCAAGGAGTCGAAGACATCCATCGCGTCGAGGGCCAGATAGAGCACCGAGGTCGCGACGATGATGACGACGAGAAGCACGAACGAGACGGCGAACGAGAACTTCATCACCGACCAAGGGTCGACCCGCTTGATGCTCAGGCGAGCCCGGCGCGGGCCGCGAGAAGCACCCGTGGTCACGCCCGTGCGGGCGGCACGCACCGCCTCGGTGACGCGGACAGCTCCGGCAGTGGCGCTGTTGACCACGGAACGCAGGGTCGCTGCACCCATAGCGGTGCGCCCAATCGGAGTGCCGGTTCTCAGCGGCGGCTTCTCCTCCTCCGCCGGGGCCGGCATGCCAGCTGGGCGGGTGAACGCGGCCGCGGCCTGCGGTTCGGCTGCGACAGCGGAAGCGGGATCAGCGGGGACCGACGCACGGCCAACGGCCGCTTTGCCCGCCGCCTCAGGAGCAGCCGCAGCCTCTGGCTTCTTGGCTTCCTGCTCGGCGGGGTCGGCCGGAGTCCCCGCGGTCTCCGACATCGCCTGTGTCTCGGTCATGCATTAGTCCTGTTCGTCCGGCTCGTCGGCATTACGAGCAATGGCGACGAGGGTCACGCCTTCTGGGAGGTCCATCAGCTTGACACCCATTGTGTTCCTATCGCGCGTCCTGCGCACTGGCTTCACCGGAGTACGAATAACTCCGCCATTACTTGTGATAGCGAAGAGCTCGTCTTCCGGGCTGATAACGACTGCGCCAACCAGTCCGCCACGGCGTTCTGTGATCTTTGCAGTCAGGACGCCCTTACCCCCACGCCCCTGGATTGGATACTCGTCGATCGGAGTGCGTTTGGCATATCCGCCATTGGTTGCCACCAAGACGTCCATTCCGTCGCGGACGACCTCCATAGCAAGCAACACGTCACCATCACCAAACCGCATTCCGATAACACCCGAGGTAGCACGGCCCATCGGCCGCAGCGCCTCATCGGTGGCGTTGAACCGGATGGCTTGAGCCTGCTTGCTCACCAGGAGAAGGTCATCCTCCGCGGCGATCAGCGCAGCACCCACGAGTTCGTCTTCGTCACGCAGGTTGATGGCGATAATGCCACCTGAGCGGTTGGAGTCGAACTCCGCCAGCGCGGTTTTCTTCACGAGTCCATTCTTGGTCGCCAGAACCAAATATGGGGCCACATCGTAGTTCTGGATCTGAATTACCTGGGCGATCTGCTCATCGGGCTGGAACGCGAGCAGGTTGGCGACGTGCTGACCCTTCGCGACCCGCGAGGCCTCGGGCAGCTCGTAAGCCTTGGCCCGGTAGACCCGGCCCTTGTTGGTGAAGAAGAGCAGCCAGTCGTGGGTCGAGCTGACGAAGAAGTGGCTGACGATGTCGTCCTGGCGCAGGGTCGCACCGGAAACGCCCTTGCCACCACGCTTCTGCGAACGATAGAGGTCCATCTTGGTGCGCTTGGCGTAGCCGGTGCGGGTGATGGTGACCACGACCTCCTCGCGCGCGATGAGGTCCTCCATGGAGACCTCGCCGTCGAACGGGACGATCTTCGTGCGGCGCTCGTCGCCCCACTTGCTCACGATTTCCCCGAGCTCGTCGGAGATGATCTTACGCTGGCGCTCGGGCTTGGCGAGGATGTCCTGCAGATCGCGGATCTCAATCTCGATCTTGGCGAGCTCGTCGACGATCTTCTGGCGCTCCAGGGCGGCCAGGCGGCGCAGCTGCATGTCGAGGATCGCGGTCGCCTGGATCTCGTCGACCTCGAGTAGCTCCATGAGGCCTTGGCGGGACGCCTCCACCGTCGGCGAGCGCCGGATCAGGGCGATGACCTCGTCAAGCATGTCGAGCGCCTTGACCAGACCGCGCAAGATGTGCGCGCGTTCCTCGGCCTTGCGCAGCCGGTAGGCCGTGCGCCGCTGGATGACCTCGATCTGGTGCGCCACGTAGTAGCGCAGGAACTGCGCCAGGTTGAGCGTGCGCGGCACCCCGTCGACGAGGGCCAGCATGTTGGCGCCGAACGTCTCCTGCAGCTGCGTGTGCTTGTAGAGGTTGTTCAGCACCACCTTCGCCACGGCATCGCGCTTGAGCACGAGAATCAGGCGCATGCCGGTGCGGCCGCTCGACTCGTCACGGATGTCGGCGATGCCGGCGAGCTTGCCCTCCTTGACCAGCTCAGCCACGCGCTCCGCGAGGTTGTCCGGATTTACTTGGTACGGCAGCTCGGTAACCACCAAGCAGGCCCGCCCGCGCTTGTCCTCCTCGACCTCGACCACAGCGCGCATCCGGATCGACCCGCGACCGGTCCTGTACGCCTCCTCGATCACCGAGGTGCCCACAATGAGGCCTCTGGTCGGGAAGTCGGGTCCCTTAACGATCTTCAGCGCCGCTTCCAGCGTCTCCGCCTCGTCGGCCTCCGGATGCTCAAGGCACCACTGCACCGCGGCGCCGATCTCGCGCAGGTTGTGCGGCGGGATCTTCGTCGCCATGCCAACCGCGATGCCCTCGGACCCGTTGACGAGCAGGTTCGGGAAGCGGGCCGGCAGGATCGTCGGCTCCTGGTTGCGGCCGTCGTAGTTGGGGATGAAGTCGACCGAGTCCTCGTCAATGTCCCGCAGCAACTCCATCGCCAGCGGAAATAGACGACATTCGGTGTACCGCATGGCGGCGGCCGGGTCGTTGCCTGGTGAGCCGAAGTTTCCGTTGCCATCGATCAGCGGATAGCGCAGTGACCAGGGCTGGGCCATGCGAACGAGCGAGTCGTAGATGGCGGTGTCGCCGTGCGGGTGGTAGTTACCCATGACCTCGCCGACGACGCGCGCGCACTTGAAGTAGCCGCGATCGGGGCGGAAGCCGCCGTCGTACATGGCGTAGAGAATTTTGCGGTGAACCGGCTTGAGACCGTCGCGGACGTCGGGCAGGGCCCGGCCGACGATGACGCTCATCGCATAGTCGAGGTAGGAGCGCTGCATCTCCACCTCGAGACCGACTGGCTCTACCCGCCCGTGATCATGGGTGTCTGGCGTCTCTGTCACTTAGTGCATCCTTCTCGGAACTGTCTGTGGATAACCCTGTGGAAGCTGTGGATAAACGCGGGGCTCACATGGTCAGGAGGCGGCCATCTTTCGCGCTGCGCTGGATGAAGGAGCGCTGGGACTCGCCGAAAGTCGCTCTGGCCGGGCCGGGCCTGGTCGACCGCGTTATCCACAACCTCGTTATCCACAACCTGCTGGACGAGGTGATGCAGACCGCGCCCGGCTCTGGGCCGTTCTCTTCGCTGCTGCCAGCCACGCGTATCCCCTTCATATGAAGTCTCGCCGCAATCCTACTGGGCGCCCCCGACAACCGTGCGCTGGCGGCACCGTACGGGTACCTGAGAAGTCCGTAGCCGCTCGAATGGCTCCCTCCGCAACTCCCCCCACATGCAACGGGCGAGGCCTTGGCACTGTCGGACGTTCAGGGGGTCGCGCAACACCGCCTTTATGCCGTAAGTTGCGCTCGGCCCAGTACTGCAGGAAAGAGGGCATTGATGGGGCTGGACAACGTCGCCGTTCAATGGCCGGCCACCGGCCGTTTCTATGACCCGGTCGCCCCGGCCGAGTTTGTGGATTTCGCCGAGCTCGCCGAAAAGCCGGAGACCGAGGCGCCAACCGCCGCGCTCGCCGGGCACATCGCTCGCACCGGAACGGTGCGTGCTACCGCGTATACCGAGGTCGTCGACCTTCTGCTGGGTCTGTCTGGGGTGCTTTACGCCACCGAGGCCGCTGAGGAGGACGAGGATCCGGTAATCGACCCCGACGGCTGCGCGTGGATCGCCGGCGGGCTGGAGAAGTTCGTCGACGGACACGGCAAGCACGGCGTGGTCGTCACCTTCGACACAGTCGCCGAGCTGCTCAAGGGTGCCCTCGCGGACGCTCGCCTGGCCGATCAGCAGCTGCGCTGGCTCGATCAGCGTCTCGACGCGCTGCGCGACGACTCGGGCGGGGCTCCTCAGTGGAGCTTCCCACTGTCCGAATTCGGCGTCCTGGCACGCTTCTATCGGCGCTGCGCCGACCGGGGCTTCGCCGTTTACGCGGAAAGTTAAGGAACTGGCGGGAGGCCAGCCGAAGCGCCGGCGGGCGTTAGAGCGCCCGGCGGCGGTGCAGGGCGAAGGCGATCAGCCCGGCCACGAGCACACCGCCGCCGACGGCCACCAGGCCAACCGGAAACGGCTTGTCCACAGGCACCTCCGGGGCCGAGCCGAGCAGCTGGTTGCCCGAACACAGGCCAGTGTGACCATCGTTGGCATAGACCTTGAACCGATGTCCGACCTTGAAGTCGTATCCACAGGCAGCGCCATCAGACGCGGTCAGCAGCGTGAGGTGACCAGCGCTGTCGCCTTTGCTGACGTCTTCCACCACGAAGTCGACCTTGAGCTCGCCACCGCCACCTATCCCGAAGGGCTTGTCGATCGCGGTGACCACTCCGACGAAAATGAGGTCGGCGTTGTTGGTGAACTCCGGCTCAGACGAGAGCGCGCACGAGCACGCGCAGGCCGATTGGGGCGCAAGTAACAACGAAAAGGCTGTCAACATCAGGACAGCGGCGAGCCTCCAGATACGGCGCATGCGCGCTTAGAGGCTTTCTAGTCGCGGCCGGTTCCCTTGACCCGCCATTGGCCCTTGCCGCGCGCCGGCGCGGACGGGCCGTGGATGCGCAGCTTCGTCACGAGGTTGTGGCCGACGACGCTGCCGATCCGGGTCAAGATCGTCTTATTGAGCAGGCGCAGCTGGGTCGCCCACGCGGTCGACTCGGCTTCCACGGTCAACTCGCCGTCGGCCAGCGAGACCGGGCGGCTGTGCTCGGCTATGTCCGGGCCGACTACCTGCGCCCACGAGCCGAAGAGGGTCGCCTCGGCCGCTGGTCGCTGCCAGCCCCGGGTCTTGATCAGTTTGGCGAGCACATCGCCGAACAACGAGGGGTCGCGAGGGTCGGGCCCGGGACCGGAATATCCCCGCTTGCGGACGGAGGCCGGATCGCGCGGCGCCGCCTGCTGCCTCGCGGCGCGTTTGCGCAGCGCCGCCTCCAGGGCCGCGCGGGCCAGCTCGGGACCGGCCGGCTTCTCCTCCTCATTGGACAAGAGCCACCTCCCCCGGCGAGACCAAATATCGCGCTCCTCGTAAAGAGATTGGCACATCGGCCTCGACGGCGCAGGTAATGAGCACTTGCGACGCGTCTTTGACAAGGTCGGCGAGGCGTTCTCGGCGGCCGGTGTCCAGCTCTGCGAAGACATCATCCAGTACCAAGACAGGCTCAATGGCTTCTGAACGCAACAGGGTGTAGGAAGCCAACCTCATCGCCAGCGCGAAGGACCACGACTCGCCGTGGCTTGCGTATCCCTTCACCGGCAGATCGCCCAGACGCAGCACGAGGTCATCGCGATGCGGCCCGGCCAGGGTGGTGCCCCGGGCGATCTCCTCGTCGCGCACGTCGGCCAGGGCTTGCAAGATGTTCTCCGGCATCGCCGTGGCCTTATATTCCACCACCGCCTTGCCCTGGCCCGCGCTGACCTTCTGATACGCGTCCTCAAGATGCGGCGCCACCGAGTCGACCAGGGCGAGCCGTGCCTGCAGCAGCGTTGCGCCGTGCTCGGCAAGGTGCTGGTCCCAGACTTCCAAGGTGGACAGGTCGCCCTTGCGCCCGGCCACCTTGCGAGCGAGGTAGGCGCTGCGCAGCAAAGCGTTGCGCTGCTTGAGGACTCGCTCATAGTCGGCGCGTACCCCGGCGAAGCGCGGCTGGCGCGCCACGAGCAGATCGTCGAGGTAGCGCCGACGCTGCTCAGGGTCTCCGCGGACCAGGCTCAGGTCTTCGGGCGCGAACAGCACGAGCCGCAGCGCGCCGATCACATCGCGCGAGCGGCGCAGCGGCGATCTTCCCAAGCGGGCTCGATTGGCCTTGCCCGGAACGATTTCCAGCTCGGCCAGCAGCTCGCGTCCATCGTGGACAATGGCACACCGGATCACCCCCGAGCTCGCTCCGCTGCGCACCAACGGCGCGTCGGAGGAGACCCGGTGACTGGCCAAGGTGGCCACATAACCCAGCGCCTCAACAAGGTTGGTCTTGCCCACCCCGTTGTGTCCAATGAGGACACTCGGGCCCGCCTCGAAGTCAACGGCGACTCCCGCGTAAGACCGAATGTCGGTCAGCTCAAGCCGCCGGACGTACACGACGCGTTACTCTCCGGCTTGGCTTTTGACCGCGTGGCCACCGAACTGGTTGCGCAGCGCGGCAATAGCCTTCATCGCGGGCGAGTCGTCCTGGCGGGAAGCGAAGCGGGCGAACAGCGAGGCCGCGATCACGTGCATCGGCACCGCGAGCCGGATCGCCTCCTCGACCGTCCACCGGCCCTCGCCAGTGTCGTCGGCGTATCCCTTCAGCTTGTCCAGATGCGGATCCTCCGCCAGCGCGCGGCTCATCAGGTCGAGCAGCCACGACCGGACCACCGTCCCCTCGCGCCACGAGGCGAAAACCCCGGGCACGTCAGACACGATCTCCGACTTCTCCAACAGCTCGTAGCCTTCGGCGTAGGCGTGCATGAGGCCGTACTCGATGCCGTTGTGGACCATCTTCGCGTAGTGGCCGGCCCCGACGCCGCCCGCGTGGACGAAGCCGAACTCACCGGGCGGCTTGAGCGCCTCAAAGATCGGCATCGCGAGAGCGACATGGTCGACCTCGCCGCCGACCATGAGCGCGTAACCATATTCCTTGCCCCAAACCCCACCCGAGACGCCGACGTCGAGATAGCCGATGCCGTGCTCGGCCAGGCGCACCGCGCGCGGCATGTCGTCGCTGAAGCGCGAGTTGCCGCCGTCGATCACCACGTCGCCGGGGCTCAGCAACGGAATCAGCTCGTCGATCGTCTGCTCGGTGATCTCGCCCGCGGGCACCATCGCCCAGATGACGCGAGGGCTGGCCAGCTTGTCGACCATATCGGCCAGGCCGGTGGCGTCGCTGATATCCGGATTGCGGTCGTAACCGACGACCTCGTGTCCTGCGGCGCGCAGGCGGTCACGCATGTTCCCGCCCATCTTGCCCAGGCCAATGAGCCCCAGCTGCATGTGCTCTTACCTTCCGACGCGAATTGGCATGATCAGGTACCGGAAACCGGCGATCACCGCACCATCGTCACCCGCTGGCGTGATCACCGCAGGCTTAAACGGATCATTGAAGGAAAAGACCGCAGTGGGGGCGTTCAGCGCACCGAGCCCTTCGATGAGGTACTGCGGGTTGAAGGCGACCGTCATGGTCTCTCCGGTAAAGGTGGCCTCCATCGCCTCGCTGGCGCGAGCCTCCTCTGTGCCGCCCGCCTCGACGACCAAGCCGTCTTCGCTGAAGCTCAGCCGGACCGGGGTCGCCTTCTCGGCCACCAGCGAGACGCGCTTGACCACCTCGGTCAGGGCGGCGACGCCGACCCGAGCCTCGGAGGAGTAGGTGGGGGCGAACAGCGAACGCACCGGCGGGTACGACTGGCCGTCGAGCAGGCGGCTGGTGGTACGGCGGGTGCCGCCCACGAAACCGATCATGCCTTCCCCGGCGGAGCCGCTTCCACCGAGCGCGATGGTGACCTCCCCGCCGAGCGGGCCGAGGGTCTTGGCCGTGTCGGCGAGGGTGCGGGCCGGAACCAGCGCGTTGGTGTTGATGTCGGGGTCGTTGGGGCTCCACGAGATCTCGCGCACGGCCAGCCGGTACCGGTCGGTGGCGAGCAGGGCGAGCGTGTCGCCGGTCAGCTCGACCCGGACCCCGGTCATCATCGGCAGCGTCTCATCGCGGCCGGCGGCCATCGCGACCTGGGCCACGGCGGCCGCGAACACGGCAGCCTCGACCGTGCCGGCGCTGGCAGGCAGCTCGGGCAGGGTCGGATAGTCCTCGACGGGCATGGTGGGCAGCGTGAAGCGAGCGCTTCCACAGACCAGCTCCAGATGGGAGCCCACAGCGGCGATCTCCACTGGCTTCTTGGCCGGGAGCGCCTTGGTGATCTCGGCCAGGAGACGCCCGGAGACGAGGGCGGCGCCGTCAGCGTCGGCCTGCACATCGACGTCGACCTGGTTGGAGACCTCGTAGTCGAAGCCGGAGACGTGGAGCCGGCCATCGATCACCCGGAGCATCGCACCGGCAAGCACCGGCACCGACGGTCTGCTCGGCAAGCTTTTGGCCGTCCACGCCACCGCGTCGGCAAGCGCATCCCGCTCGACCCGGAACTTCATAACTGCCTCCCAGCTCTCCAGTTTCGCTAAAACCATAGGCCCTGCCGACGATCTCCTAATTCGCAGGATCCGTCCACAGATCGAGCCCAGGTGATTTTGTTTTGTTTTCTCTATTAGAGATAAAACCCATCTTGTTCATAGGTCCTGTGGAAACTGGGGATAACCCCTCTTCCCACTGCTCAGGAGCGGTGTGGCCCTGTGGACGGGCTGTGGACTGCCGGTGGATAACTAGCCCAGTTGTCCACAGCGGGCGAATCGTCCCCAGGTTGTCCACCGCTCTCCACAGGTTATCCACCGGATGTCCCCAGGGGTTATCCCCAGACTGTGGACTAAGTCCTTCGTGACACTCCACAGGGATATCCACGGATCATGGAGGCTTATCCACGGATCATGGACGTCGGTCCACACCTTTTCCACACCAAGATTTTTAGACCATTTTTTGTCCACAGCCATCCACAACCCGTCCACAGGAAATCCACCGGGTTATCCACTGACTTATCCACCGAACCTGTGGACAAAGTCGGGGCAACCATCTGAGACCTCGCCTGACTTCAGTTGTCGTACGGTGTCATACCCCTACGACAAAAGGCTGTACACATGGATTCGACTGCGGCCGACTTCGACGCCTACGTCAGGGCCAGAACCCCGGCGTTGCTTCGGTCGGCCTATTTGCTCACGGGTGACCAGCACCTTGCGGAGGATCTGGTACAGGATGCGCTGATCCGGACACACCGTGCCTGGCGGCGCCTCGCAGACTCCAACCCGGACGCTTACACGCGAAAAGTGATGTACCACTTGAACATCGGCTGGTGGCGGCGTGGTCGATCAGCGGAACGCAGCACGGAGCAGGTACCGGAAAGGGCGGAGGCTGGCCGGTACGACGTCTCGGACAACCGGCTCGTGCTGCGACATGCCTTGAACCAATTGCCCCCCAAGCGAAGAGCGGTCATCGTGCTGAGGTACTTCGAGGATCTCACCGAGTCAGCGACCGCCGAGGTGCTGGGGATATCGATCGGCACGGTCAAGTCGCAGACCTCGAAAGCCCTTGTCCAGCTGCGAAAATTCGCGCCCCAATTGCTTGAGGTGGAGGGAATGCTGCGATGACTCAGGATCTGAGAGCAGGGCTGGCCGAGTTGGCCGGAGAGGCGCGATCGGTCGATCTGCGCGACCGCGTATTAAGAGGTTCACGTCGCTTGGCCCTGCGGCAGCGTGTCATCGGCGCCGGGATGGCCTCGGTGGCCCTGGCCGGCGTGGTCGGTGTGCTGGTGCTGATCGGTCCCGGCGGCGACGTGAAGCCCCCGATCGGGTCGCCCACACCGACTGTGGCGTCGCCTTCACCATCGGCGTCGCCCACCCCGTCGCCAGAACCGGTGCCACCGGTGGACATCCGCAACGCGTCGTTCGTCGTGCCCGCGTTTCCGGAGACGACAGATTGCCCCGCCGGGCTGCGAAAGTTCGTCGACGGCAGGGTCGATGTGGATCCGAATGCGTCGCCGCAGGAGACCAGTCTGATGCTGGACGGCAAGCCGACGATGGCAGATGTCGACGGAAAGCCGGGTGCGGAGATCCTCACCGTGATCTGGTGCCGTGGGTATGTAGCGCATGGTCAGGTCCTGGCGCTCGAGGTTTCGCCGACCGGCGAGCTTTCCCCGCTCGGCTTCGTCCTTCGCTCGCCCGACCATCAGAGTTTCGAAGTGGACTCGGACAAGCCGATCGTCGTCCGCGACGGGGTCGTCGAGGTGACCGTGCTGAGCCCGATCGTGCCCGACGGCGGGCATTACATCCTTGATATGCAGGTGCGCGCTTACCGCTTCCAAAATGGAAGCTTCAGTCAGGTGGGCGGTCCGACCAAGTTCGCCAATCCCCCATCGGATCCAGCGAAGACCGACATGGCCAACGCCACCGTGAAGTTGATAGCGCCGGGGGGTCTGGGTTTCGTCAAGCTGGTCAATGGTTCGGGCATCGCTCGCTTTGGGGAGAACAGTTACTCCGTGACCATGGTGCGGTCAGAATTCATCGGCAGCGGCGAGCAGACGGAAGCAGTCGTGCTCTACCGACTGGTTGACCAGGTCGGCACTGTTTCCGAGACGATCGCGGTCTACACCTTCCGGATGAGCCCGGTCCCTGGGGATTACCTCTTTATAGGGGTGGCATCCGGCCAGGACGGGATAGCCCATGTGCAGACGTTCGACGCGGTGGGTTCGCAAGTGAAGGTCACCGTAGAGCTGGCCGGGGGCGGCACCGAGGTCCGCACCTATCGGAAGAAGGTCAACGAACTGCGATGGGAGAGGTTGAGCTAGCTCTGCTTGATGCGGTTGGTGAGTTCGGCGATCTGGTTGTACAAGGATCGCCGTTCCGCCATCTGCTGCCGTATCTTCCGGTCGGCGTGCATGACCGTGGTGTGGTCGCGGCCGCCGAAGGCCTGGCCTATCCGGGGCAGCGACAGGTCGGTCAGCTCGCGGCACAGGTACATGGCGACCTGGCGCGCGTTGACCAGCACCCGGGAGCGGGAGTGCCCGCGCAGGTCCTCGAGGCTCACCCCGAAGTAGTCCGAAGTGGAACTCATGATCTGGTCGGCGGTGATCTCGGGGGCGGCGTCGTCTGGGATGAAGTCGCGCAGCACCTCCTCCGCGATCGGCAGGGTGACTGCGCTGCGCGAAAGGTTGGCATAGGCGGTCACCCGGATGAGTGCGCCCTCGAGCTCGCGGATCGAGTTGGAAACGCGGGAGGCGATGAACTCCAGCACGTCGCCCGGGGCGTGCAGTCGCTCCTGGGCCGCCTTCTTCTGCAGGATCGCAATACGCGTCTCAAGATCGGGTGGCTGGATGTCGGCGAGCAGGCCCCACTCGAAGCGGGTGCGCAGCCGATCCTCCAAAGTGGCCAGAGCCTTGGGCGAGCGGTCGGACGAGATGACGATCTGCTTGTTCGCGTTGTGCAGCGTATTGAAGGTGTGGAAGAACTCCTCCTGGGTTCTCTCCTTCTTCTCCAAGAACTGGATGTCGTCGATCAGGAGGATGTCGACCTCGCGGTGCCGGCGCTGGAAGTCGTGGCCGCGGTTGTCACGAACCGAATTGATGTAGTCGTTTGTGAACTCTTCAGTCGACACGTAGCGCACTATCCGGGCGTGCCCGAGCTCCTTGGCGTAATGCCCGATCGCGTGCAGCAGGTGGGTCTTGCCCAGCCCCGAGCCGCCGTAGATGAACAGGGGGTTGTAAGCCTTCGCGGGTGACTCGGCCACCGCGACCGCCGCCGCGTGCGCGAAACGGTTCGAGGAGCCGATGACGAAGGTCTCGAAGCGGTACTTCGGGTTGAGCTTCGGCCCGGCCTCCGCGGCGGGCACGCTCTGCCGGCCATGCATGGGCCTGTCCAGCGACCGATGATCGTCGTCGTGGTCGGGGGTCGGATCGCCGGGCCGGGACCTTCCGTGGATCGGGCTGTCATGCCGGGGCAGCGGCGGTGGCGGCGAGGTGTCCCGCGGACGCTGGGACGGCACAGAGAATAAGGCGTCTTCATCGTCGGCGGGCGGCGCGAAAGCCGGCGTCATGATCGAGGTGGCGAAGGCAGGTTGCGCGGCCTGGACCGGGGCGGGCGCGGGCGCCTCCTCCGGCGGACGCACCGTGGCCACCACCTGAAGCGATCGGCCCAGCACCCGCGACAGCGCCTCGGTGATCGCCGGCCGGAGCCTTTGCTCGATGATCTCGCGCACCTGTGGATTGGGAACGCTGAGCAGAGCCGTGTCCTCAACTATGGCGCGCAGGCGGGTCAGCCGGAGGTAGGCCTTCTGCTGGGGGGAGACGATCTCGTCGCGCAACTCGGCGGTCGCGGCCTGCCACACGGCCTCCAGCTCGGAGGCGGTCATCATCTCGGTCATGCCCGGGCCCCCCGCGCGACCGCGGCAGAAAGGGACTTCACCCGGCCGCCCGCGCAGAGCCGCCAGCCCGCAAGAACGAACCCCAGCCACATGATGGAGTCGCGCTCGTGGTTCATGTCCGGCCCTTCATTGCGGTTGGCTCCGAGCTATCACGATGTCTTCACTGTCCGTGGCGAGTGGAGATCCTAAATCCGGGTTATCCCCGGGTTCCATAAAGTTCTCCACAGGTTATCCACAGGCCGTGACCGCGGCCCGGAGAGACGCCAATACCGCAACTTGGCGCATGCCCGCCTTCGTTGTGCCAACGAGCCATACGCTTCTGCGGTTTTGCCGCAGCGCGATTTATGATGCCGGTTTTTCCGCCGCAGCCGCGATTCCTGGAGTCCCCCACAGATCCGGTACCACGGCACGCTAACAGGGTTATCCACAGGCGTCCAC
Source organism: Rhizocola hellebori (assembly GCF_016862955.1). GTDB lineage: Bacteria > Actinomycetota > Actinomycetes > Mycobacteriales > Micromonosporaceae > Rhizocola > Rhizocola hellebori. The sequence goes on from NZ_BONY01000022.1 coordinate 130,404, forward strand.
AGCTGTCCACAGGGTCACGCTGGGTATCGGCGAGAAAGCAGATGTTGGCCTGCCCTTATCAGGCGTGTAGGCTGGACCGGTTGTGCCGTCTCATCGAGCATTTGCTACGGTGTGCCCGCACAGCAGATAACTATTCCCGCGTATCCGGCGGGCAGACCCCAGGAGAACCAGACGTGAGCAAGCGCACGTATCAGCCGAACAACCGCAGGCGCGCGAAGACCCACGGCTTCCGGCTGCGCATGCGCACCCGCGCCGGCCGCGCTGTCCTGTCTTCGCGCCGGGGCAAGGGCCGCGCCCGCCTGGCGGTCTAAACACCTAGGGAGCTACATGCTGCCAGCAGCACACCGGCTTCGGCGGAGTGGGGACTTCGCCACCACGGTGCGCGGCGGAAGGCGCGCGAGCCGAGGCAGCGTAGTGGTGCACCTCACGCAACCCGCCCAAGTTGGTGACGAGCCGACAAAGGCGGGTTTCGTCGTTTCCAAAGCCGTGGGTGGGGCGGTTGTCCGTAACAGGGTCAAGCGTCGCCTTCGTCACCTGGTGGCCGAACGCGTTGGCAAGCTTCCACCCGGCTCCATGCTGGTGGTTCGTGCTTTGCCTGGGACGGCTTTTGTTGGGTACCGACAAATGGCTATCGATTTGGATCTTGCACTTGAAGCGGCGGCACGGCAGCGGAGCCCACGATGAACGCCAATGCGCGACCCACGACACTGGCCGGTCGTGTGCTGGCGCTTCCCATCATCGCGTACCGTCGTTGGGTAAGCCCGGGCCTTCCGGCCCGCTGCCGGTTCTACCCGTCCTGCAGCGCCTACGCGCTGGAGGCGATCACGCGCCATGGCGCACTGAAGGGTTTCTGGCTCGCGGTCCGGCGGATCGGGCGCTGCCACCCCTTCCATCCGGGCGGATATGACCCTGTGCCGCCTGGCCGGACTGAAGCGACTGGAGCAACACCCTCATGGGAATAGTGATGGGGCCGATCTACTGGGTTATCTCGTGGATCATGCTCGCCTGGCACTCGCTGTTCGACAAGATCGGCATCGACGGCACCTGGCTCGGTACCAACTGGGACTGGGTGCTGGCCATCGTCTTTCTTGTGATCACCGTCCGGGTGATCATCTTCCCGCTCTTCGTGAAGCAGATCCGATCCCAGCGAGCCATGCAGGCGCTTCAGCCGCAGATGAAGGCGCTGCAGGAGAAGCACAAGGGTGACAAGGAGACGCTCCAGAAGGAAATGATGGAGCTCTACCGGCGGGAGAAGGCCAACCCGCTGATGGGCTGCCTTCCTCTGCTGATCCAGATGCCGATCTTCCTGGGCGTCTTCCACATCATCAAGCGTCTCGGCACCGGCACCAGCAACAAGGAGCTTTACGGCTGGACCGTCGCTCAGTTCGACAGCGGCGCCGCGGCGAAGCTGTTCGGTGTCTCGATCGGCGCGACCTTCGGCGCGGGCGGCTTTGCCGCGGTGCTCTGCGGTGTGCTCGGCGTCGTCATGATCGCGACCACTTACATGACCAGCCGCCAGATGATCCTCAAGACCGGCTGGGCCGAGGACCCGACCCAGAAGATGATGCAGAAGCTGATGCTGTACGGCATCCCGGCCACTCTGATCATCTCGGCTGTCGCCTTCCCGCTCGGTCTGATCATCTACTGGACGACCTCCAACCTGTTCTCGCTCGGGCAGCAGATGTGGGTGCTGAAGAAGTACCCGCCGCCGAGGGTGGGCGGCGCGAAGGCTGAGCCCAAGGCCCCGCTCGACCCGGAGCTGGCCAAGGCGCTCGCCCCGAAGGTGGGCGCGAAGCCGACCACCGCACCGAAGCCCAGCACTGCCGCTAAGCCCGACGCCGGCGCGAAGCCCACCACCGCCAAGCCCACCACTGGGAAGCGCAAGACGGTGAAGAAGAACGTCTCCTGACTTGAAGTAAGTAAGCAACACCACCAATCGGAGAAGAACGTGACCGATCAGACCGAGCGCCTCGACCTCGAAGAGCTTGCCGACCTCCCGGTCGACGAAGCCGACGGCGAAGAGGAGTCCGACGAAGAGGCGCCCAAACGTAAGGCGCTTAGCGACGCCGACCTGTTCCGCCAAAGTGAGGTCGCCGCCGACTATGTCGAAGGGTTGCTCGACATTCTCGACGCCGATGGTGACATCGACGAGCTCGTCTCAAACGGGCGCCCAGTGGTCGAGGTTGTCGGCAGCAAGCTGCAGTCGCTGATCGGGCCGCGGGGGGCGACCCTTGAGGCGCTTCAGGAGCTGACCCGCCTGGCCATCTTCAAGCAGACCGGTGAACCCAGCCGGCTCCTGCTCGACGTCGGTGGCTACCGGGACCAGCGCCGCAAAGAGCTCGCCCTGGTGGCTCGCAACGCGGTCGACAAGGTGAAGCAGCACGGCGAAGCGGTGCGGCTCGAGCCGATGTCCGCTTTCGAGCGCAAGTGCGTCCACGACGTGGTGAACGCGAGCGAAGGCGTGGCAAGCGAATCCGAAGGGGTCGAGCCCAACCGTCGGATCGTGGTCCGGCCCTCGGAGTGAGCGTTCCAGAAGATTCTCTGAAAGCGGCCGAGGCGGTCTTTAACGATCGCCTCGGCCTCGCCGTTTCCTACGCCGGTCTCCTCGAGACGCAGGGTGTCCTACGTGGACTGATCGGCCCGCGGGAGGCACCGCGGCTCTGGGAAAGGCATCTGCTCAACTGCGCGGTGGTCAGCGAGTTGATTTCGCCCGACGCCACGGTCATTGACGTGGGCTCGGGCGCAGGACTTCCGGGTATCGTGCTGGCTGTGGCTAGACCGGATATCTCGGTCATTCTGGTCGAGCCACTTGCACGACGTACCGCTTTCCTTGACGAAGCGGTGGCAGCACTCGAACTGACCGACCAGGTCACCGTCGTGCGAGGACGCGCCGAAGAACAGGTGGGGCGGCATCGCGCTGACGTCGTCACCGCTCGTGCCGTGGCTCCCCTGGATCGGCTCGCCGAATGGTGTCTGCCGCTTGCCAAGGTTGGTGGCCGGATGCTGGCGATGAAAGGCGCGTCGGCTTCGGAAGAAATTGATATGCATCGAGCGGTGTTGACTCGGCTCGGAGGCGGACCGGCATCCATCCGGCTCTGCGGCGTCGGCCTGATCGACCCGCCGACGACCGTGGTCGACGTCACGCGGGAACGAGATGTCGTGCGCCAGGCAGCAAAGGGGCGACGTCAGCGCCTCAGGTAACGGGGGCGGTGACACGATGCTCGGATGGCCGAGCCACTCCGATCGGGTGAAGTACGGCGGGCGACTCGTTTTAGTGCCCGGGCTGATGCTGTTTGTCCCATCCCGAATGGCTTCCAAGAGGACCTCTCTTGGCGTGTTAGGCCCGGCGGCCGTAGGCTGGCCGGGCGTCGATATCGTAGGGGCACTCCGCTCTACCGCGATTGGAGCGGCGAAGCGGCCGATCGGCGCAACCATCCGATCCAATGCGGGCAGGGATGAGACGGTGCACGAATACGGTATGACTCCACAAAGGAGCCTCTATAACGGAGCGTCGCGCTCTTTTGGCGATGCCCGTGTAGGTGGCGTGGTTTCACGTGAAACATCAGCTTGGTACGGCGTTGGCTCGTCTGCGGCGAGCGTCCCCTTCTCAGCTGGCGCATCCATTTCCCCGGAAAGCCTCCCCGTCGCCTCGGCCGGTGGCGGCAGCGCCGAGGGCGTACCCCCGGTGCTTCCTGGCGCGTCGGGCTTTACGCCCTCGATGGCGCCAACGCCACGACCCCCCTCACCACGTCCTCAGCCGCCCTTGTCGGCTGGGACACCAACTACGTACGGTCCGTCCGATGGAGACGGGACCGTAGACAGTGACTCGGAGGACCCACCGTTGGCTATGGAGGCGATGCGCGCCGTGCAAATCTTGAATCCGAGCGGTGAGGTGACCATGCCGCGCCCGAACCGGCCACGCGTCATGTGCGTGGCGAACCAAAAGGGCGGCGTTGGGAAGACAACCTCCACCGTGAACCTGGCCGTGGCATTGGCGCTGCACGGCAACCGAGTCCTCGTCGTCGACCTCGACCCGCAGGGCAATGCGTCCACGGGATTGAATGTGCCCCACCACGCCGGCGTACCCGACGTGTATGACTGCCTTATCGACAACGTGCCGCTGGCCGATGTCGCTCAGGCTGTCGAGGGCATCCCCAACCTCCATTGTGTTCCGGCGACCATCGACCTCGCCGGCGCCGAGATCGAGCTTGTCTCGGTGGTGGCCCGTGAGTCGCGGCTGGGCCGCGCCATCAACGGCTACCCCGGCGAGTTCGACTACATCTTCATCGACTGCCCGCCTTCGCTCGGGTTGCTGACCGTTAACGCGCTCGTGGCGGCGCAAGAGGTGCTCATCCCGATTCAGTGCGAGTACTACGCGCTTGAAGGGCTGAACCAGCTCCTCAATAACATCAACCTAGTTAAGGCACACCTCAACCCCGAGCTTGAGGTCTCCACCATTCTGCTCACGATGTACGACCGCCGTACCCGGCTGGCCGACGCCGTGGAACAGGACGTGCGAAACCACTTCGGCGACAAGGTATTGACCTCTGTCATTCCCCGGAACGTCCGTGTCTCGGAGGCACCGAGCTACGGCCAGTCGGTCATGACCTACGATCCAGGTTCACGGGGTGCCACCAGCTACTTCGAGGCGGCGCAGGAGATCGCTGAACGCGGGGCGAAGATTGGGGTTGCGGCATGAACAAGCTCGCCCTCACCGGCGGCTGCCGCGGTAGGGAGGTTGCGGCATGAGCGGTGCACCTGCACGGTCTAAGGGCGGTCTTGGCCGTGGTCTGGGAGCTCTCATCCCCACTGCACCTCCCTCCGCTCCCCCGCCGGCACACACTGGCCCCGCCATCCCCACCGGCCCGGCCGCCCCCAGCCAGCAGCCCGCTGCTGTGGTCGCCGAGCCGATCGTTGTCCCGGCGGTTCCCAGCCAGCCGGCCCCGGTCGAGCGCGGTGGTCAGGAACTCCAGCCGGTACCCGGTGCTCGGTTCCTCGAGATTCCTGTTGGCAGCATCGTTCCCAACCCGAAGCAGCCTCGGCAGGTCTTCGACGACGAGATGCTGGACGAGCTCAAAATCTCGATCCAGGAGGTCGGCTTCCTCCAGCCCATCGTGGTTCGCGAGATGAGCCCGGACAAGTACGAACTAGTCATGGGTGAGCGCCGTTGGCGGGCGGCCCAGGCGCTCGGCCGGGAACAGATCCCGGCCATCATCCGCGATACCCGCGATGACGACATGCTGCGGGACGCGCTGCTGGAGAACATCCACCGGGCACAACTGAACCCGCTCGAAGAAGCTGCCGCGTATCAGCAGTTGCTCGAAGAGTTCGGCGCTACGCATGACGAGCTTGCCCGAAAGATTGGCCGTAGCCGGCCTCAGATCTCCAACACCATCCGGCTGCTGAACCTGCCGGCTCAAGTTCAGCGTCGTGTGGCTGCCGGGGTTCTCTCCGCCGGGCACGCCCGGGCTCTGCTCAGCCTCGACGACTCCTCGTCGCAAGAGCAGCTCGCCACCCGCATCGTCGCGGAAGGACTGTCGGTCCGCGCCACCGAGGAACTGGTGACGCTGGCACTCTCCGATGGCGCCGCGAAGCAGGCCGCGCAGAAGCGCCGTGCCAAGCCCCACGCCCCCGCCCTGTCAGATCTAGCCGACCGGCTGTCGGACAGGTTCGACACCCGGGTGAAGGTGGACATCGGCCGGAGCAAAGGGAAAATCACCATCGAGTTCGCCACGGTCGACGACCTAGAGCGAATCGTTGGCATCATCGGAGTCGAGCGCCAATAGCTGCACGTCCTCTCATAGTCGCGATGTTTCACGTGAAACATCGCGACTATTGTTTTTGCCCCCCGCCTCCTGCCACGGCTTCGCTCTGTCCCTTCTCCGGCTTGCCTCCCATGTAGCCCCCCGACCGGATGCCTCTCCTCGCAAACCAACAGCGACGTCACCGTGAGCCCGTTGCGAGCTCCCGTCTCCACGCTGACTCCCTAAGCTCGCTTGTGTATCGCGCTCCTGCGCCGCTCCGTCCCGCCGGCGCCTGTTCGGCCGTGCTCGGCCCTGCCATGGTGGCCCCGGCGGCTAGGGGTACTTTCGGTCCAGCCGCACCTCCGCCCGCGCCGACTTCGCGGCCCGCACGGGCTCGTGGTCCTTTGCGGGCGGGGGTCCTTTGACGCGCCAAACCTTCTTCAGAACCAAGCGGCTTCGGCGTTTGCGTTCTACACGTGAAGCCACAGCCCACAGACCGCAGCCATTGCCCCGGGCGGTCCACGCAGGACCATCTGCACTCGCGATCGCGGGAGCTGCTGCGCTACGACTCGCCTGTCCGCGACGCAACCTTTTGGATTTGCGTCAAGCCGATCGAACTCGCCCACGGCCTGACCTCCCCGGGAGCCCCTGTCAGCCTGCTAATCGGCTCGGCCAGTCGCGACTAGGACCACCAGTTCGCCATCCCCACTCGCTTGGCAGCAAGAGGCCGACTTTGGGCGATCCCCTACAACGACGCCCTCCCCAAGGACCTAGGCCGCTCCTCAAGTGCGAAACCCAAGCCCCTTCGCTTTGCAGCTAGCTATGCGCATGCGCCCATCGGGCGTTCACTGCCCAGCAGTGTTGTTCCAGGGGGCTATCCGCTCGGGCGCTCCATGGGGTCTAGGGCACCAATCTCCTGAACGCCAGCTCTGGCTCGTGCTATCCACCAAGCGCTTCGAGCCCTGAGTTGCCGGCTTGTGGCTCCTCCAATAGCCCCACCTTTCCCAGCAGCACGGCCGGGCCAAGTAGCTCGGCTGCATAACTCTGCTCCGATGACCCTCCCCGCTGGTCCAAGCCCGCATGCCGGAACTCACCCCATGAAGACGCCACTAGGTCCCTTCCGTGGTTCCCCGAGCCGCGTTCGGCTCTGAGCTGGCTGGCCGTCTCCGCATTGCCAATCGCGGTCTGTCAGGCGTGGCAAGTCCGTGGGTTAAGCCCGCGGTCCATGAATTGCCAAGTTCTCGGGAGCACCATCCCCTTGCGCGCTCCCCGCCGGCGCCACGCAGCTTCGCCGGTCCTCTTCGGATGCCTAGGTATCTGGCCGGCGCACCCTTCGGCCAGATACCAGCGGGTCCGTTCCCGGTCGCGACAGCGGAACGCCCTTGCACTCCTTGACAGACGCAGCCCACCTTCCAATGCAGCGTGGAGTGCTGGCGAGAACCCGGTCGTGCCGACGTCCCGCCAACTGCTAGGCGCGGCGGGCGCGCATGCCATTCACCAGGTTCCCGCCAGGACACGAGTCTCGTGCCTCGCCTTGCGGGGAAGAAGTCCCATCTAGGCCACGCTACTTCTACTCGCCGCACGGGATGTTCGGTCTGCTGCCTCCGAGTCACAGCGCGACCTGCGAGCGCTCGCTTTGGAGCTGGCGCTAAGCACCCGCGGTCACTGTTCCTGCCGAGCCGAGCGCGCCGCGGGCACGCAATCAGTTTGCTGCACTAGGAGAGCAGTCGTCGCAATGGCTAGCGGTAGTGCAGCGCCACAGGCTCTCTTTGCGCAGCACTACATGGGCCTCGTTCTCCGTTACGGCTGCGGCAGTCGCGCTACTCCTTAGATGGTTGTCAGCTGCATTCAAGGCGGAGGCACTGCTCCCCCGCCACATCTTGGTTTCACGTGAAACATCGCCCCGTCCAACGAGCTTCTCGTCTTGAGCCACCGGGCCAACTCCCCCAGTCCCTGGCGGACCCGCCGAATACCGCTCCGTAAGGCGACGCCGCTTCCCATGGCGTCAAGCAGCCAGACTGGGAGTCAATGCGCCATCGGTCGCGCCGCCGTCTCACCGCCTGACTGGGCCTCGAATGTTTCACGTGAAACATCTGGCCCTTGGTCCACAGCGCCTTGGTAGCGAACACTCCCCCTCCCCTCCGCTCCCGCGTGCATGTCGCGTTGCCATCTCGCCCATGCCCGTGCCCGTGCCTTGTGCGTGTGCCCGTGCCCTTGCCCGCGCGCTCGCGCCTGTGCCCGCCTGTGCCTGTGCCCGCGCTTGTGCCCGCGCTTGTGCCCGCGCTTGTGCCCGCGCCTGTGCCCGCGCCTCCCTGGCATTCTCTCGGAGGTGAGCCCTGAGCACCTCGGTTCCGCGTCTGGACGCTGGCCGCAGTTCGCCGTGCCCGGAGTCGCGGGGGTGTAGACGGCGCCGGCCGAGTCGGCTCTCTGGCCGGGTCGTTCGTATGCCTGCTCTCCTCTGGCCATTGCGCTGGCGTGTGTACCTGTGAGATGGGTGCCAAAGGCGTCGAGTAGAGGGCAATCTCCAACCTGGGCCCTGCGAATGGCTAATCCGAAGGCGACAGCCCGGGTGGCTGCGGACTGGCCGATGTTTCACGTGAAACATCAGACGCGACACCACCGCAGCATCACGGCTCAGATTAGAAGCGAGCCGCCACGGCATCCCGATAGCTTCACGTGAAGCATCCGACTCGGCATGCCGCAGCATCGCGGCTCAGACTAAAGGCAATGCCCCATGGCGCCCCGATGTTTCACGTGAAACATGGTTCCGGTTGCGGCCGGAAGGAGCTCTTCCCCGACTTCCCGATGTTTCACGTGAAACATGTGCCTAGCGCGGCAAGCCCAGACGCAAGCACCTGATTTGCGCATCAACTCGTCGGAGTAGAAGGGAACGCTGCCCCAAGCAGGAGGAGCGACAGCGGAGGAGTTAAAGCCCGTCGGAGCTCTCGGGCGACAGCATCGAAGTGCGAGCGAAGTCGAGCCCTCCGAACGTCACGTGGTGGCCATGTCAGCGATGTCGCCGCCTGCCCGGTGGTTTGGAGCTTCACGCTCACGTTCAGGGACATGTGGCTAAGCCCGACGATGCCCTGCCCGAGCTCTCGCGTTTCCGCTGAGGCGCTGAGCCGCTGATCCGCTGAGCCAGCCGCCCCTTGCCGTGCTACACCGCCGCGATGATGGCCACCGCCGACCCGGTCGATGGCGAAGACCGACACCACACCTGGATGGTTTCACGTGAAACATCGGCCATCCCAACGCAGGCAGAGGGTGAGAGCTACCTCGCGGCTGGACACCCAATGCCGCTGTCCCCGCGCTTGCCCAACCCAGCATTTCGTGCCGGAGGCGGGCTAGATGCAACAAACTCGGGCCGGCGTGGGCAGGGGGCCTGCATTCCCGTGGTGGAGCGATGGACTCTGGGCTTTGAGGACCCACGAGCCCCAACCCAGGCTGGCCGATCTGTCAGGCGCCCTACATCAAGCCCGTCTGTTGGACCTGGCCGCCGAGCCGGCCGGCTGGTGTGCCCGTGTTCGGCCGTGCCAGGTGTAGCTCCAGGCTCGATTACGGCACGGCTTGCGCCTAGCCTGTGCCATGCACGGCATCGAGCGCGCACGGTCAGCCCCAGCACGGCGTGAGCACGGGCATGCATGGCTTGCCCGTGCACGGCATCGAGCCTGCGCCGTTGCGTACCTATTCCAGGGACAAGACTTGAGGCCCTGGGGGCGGGCCAGGTAGTCGGGCTGCTGATGCTCCGTCTCTCTGTGGTTTCACGTGAAACATTGGCTCGACCCGCCTCCGTGCATGAGATCGGAGTCCATGGACGGTGTCCCTGCCATGGGAGCTGCATGGCAAGGCTGAGTCGCCTGCGTGTAATCCCGCACGACAGCCTAAGGACGACTCGGCGTAACGGCTCCCCCCGCTACCCCAGTACCTGTATTGCCGACGGGACTCTGGCCGCATACGTGGCCAGAGCAGCAGACGTAGGTGAGACGCGCCGATAGCGAGCCGACGCCGATGGCTAATCACCGATCGTTGGGTTCATATGGCCGCGCTACCTGGGAGAGCCATGGGGATCCAACACCGTTGCTAGCCAAGCTCGCCGGCAGGAGGCAAGGCCCGCGGGGCGAAAGAGTTCGACGCCTTGCCCTCTTAGCAGTCCGGCCCATAGGCGGCCGCAAGCTTTCAAATGGGCGAGCTGAGAGGAGCCACGGCGTCGAAGTCGGCGCCCGGCACTGCTTGCGCTTATACCGGCAACTTCGGTCCTCGTCATGCCGCCCAATCGAGCGAGCACCAGGGCAGCTGCACGTCGTTTCCTCAGGCGCCGCGCAGCAGTCTTCCGTTTCGGCGATCTGAGGGGAGGCCCTCTCGGCCTCCCCTCAGGCTCACCTAGGTCCGCACGGTCGTATCGTGGTTCCCGGCTCAGCGTTTGTCTGGCCCATACGTCACATCACGGCTTCGAGGCTCGGCTCGCATAAGTCGGCATGGGCGGCTCCGGCGATGGCTGGATCCAAACTCGCGGGAGCGGGCGTGGCGTCCTTCCCTGCGATGTTTCACGTGAAACATCGCAACGGGCGATAGGACCACGCCGAGCGGCGGGACAGCGCAAGGCTGGAAGTGCGAAGCTCGTGAGCCCAGGCAACGCCGGCCACAACACAATTCAGCCGAGCATTCCAGCGGTGCGTTACTCGCTTCTCGCGCGGCATCATCCGCGCCTTGCCTGGACGATCGGCGAATCGTATCGCCTGAGTGATACCACGGAGGCCGTGGGCCAAGCCCTTCCTGCAGTTGGAATGCGCTGAGGTGGTTTCACGTGAAACAAGAGCACCAGCAACCGCAGCTGGCACTGGTTGGGCGGCAGCAAATGTCGTGGCGTGCTTCGAGGCGCACCCTCTTCTGGCCACACTCATGCCTGACGTCCCAACCGGCGCCCATGACGGATGTGCCCAAGGTGTTAGGCCCGGCAGCCCACAAGGACGACCCGCCACAAACCTGCGGAGCTATGCACTCCCTCCACGGCTCTGCGGCTGTCTCGTTCAGGGCGAGGTTCCAGGCGAACCGGCCACACCAAATGCCAGAGCCGATACTCGTCGCCGCGCTGGGAGTCGCCATAGGTGGGGGTGCCAACGTGTCCCGAGCATCGCGTTGCCCGCCCTACCACCGGGCCTCGCTATCACGAAGTCGCAATTCCAACGACCTTGCCGGCCGGCCCCGGGACGTGGAGACATCCGACACCCGCGGCGGAGGATCTCAACAGCCATACCGTGAGTCGGTCTTATGGAAGTGAAGGTGGGCCGCACAGGATGAGTCTGGCCGGGGCGCCAGCTTCGCTTTAGGACTGCAGGGTCTGCTGCCTCACATTGCGAGGGTCTGCTTGCCACAGGTCGAGAACGATTCCGATGCGTCTGCGGAATCTCAACATCCCAGCCGGATGCCCGCTGTTCACACCTTCTCGTTTCCAGCGCTACATACTTGGTTCGCCTCGTCCGATAGAGCAGCGGCTCGTCAGCCCCAGTGTTGCCTAGACCGGCGTAGAACTGATGCGAGTGGTCGCCTGTCTTGTCGAGAGGCCGTGTCGTAATGAGCAGCTATGGAGGCGTGCGCCTTTGGCCGCGATGCGGCGGCTTAGCCGAGCGCCCTTCAGCATTTGCGTGATAGGCGATTCGTGCGTTGACAGGGGCCACCCTGCCGAGCGAGACGAGTGGTGTCTCGTGCCGATGCCGATGAAGAGCCCGGAGTCCAAGGCCCAACACCCGTCTCATGGCGATAGCACATCGAGGCTGGCGCCACCGGGCAGCTTCAACAGAATCGACTCCCCCAACAGTCGCCCGGGGGGTGGCCCGTGGTTGAGGCTGAGTGGTATCGCAACTCTGGAGCCGCATATCTCTAACCCGCGCCACGCGAATCCCGCCATAGGTTCGGGACTTGGGTGCGACTGCCATGTTGTTGGATGGCCCGGGGTTGAACTCGGCAAGGATCGAGCCTGGCCCAAGGCGCATAGAGCGTTCGTTGGCTGACGTGCCGATGGCACTCAAAATGCATGTCGCTGTTCGGCTAAACGAGGCGTGCTTCTCGCTGGCCCCACAGTGCGGGCTGTGTCTCGGGCCGGGCTTGGATGTGCCACCAGCGTTGCGCGGCACCCGGACGGAGATGAAGAGCCCATTGCCCGGCGAAGCAGCCGACGGACAGCGAGTCAGCCGGTGTTGCCGCGGCTGGCGGAGCAGCTTCTGACGAGGCGTGCCCAATGGGCAGACAGCAGAACTGCGGTCGCACCGATAGGGCCGGTAGTCCCTCTTTAAGCCAGAACGGAAGAAGCAGTCAGGTCCGGAGGTTGAGTGCCAGGCTTCCCCTCGGCGAGGGGGGTGCCCAGCGCGAGCGTCGAGGGGTGCCTAGCAGATTGTCGAGGCGGAGCGAGGCCCTTGCGAGGAGCAAATGGTCAGAGCATTGGTACTGGAGCGTTCCAGGATTGTCGCCTGGGTTCATGTCGCGTCTGATCGAGTGGCGGCAAGCCATCTCAGCCGATACCAAACCCGAGCTTCTACCGGAACGAGCGATGCCGCCGGCTGTTGGAGATCTGACTGTAAGTCGCCCTGGTGTTCGGGCCTTCGCGGGTCGGCTTTGCTGGTGTTCGGGGCGGCAGTCGCGGCGGATGAGGTCGCGACGGTCTTTTCCGTCGCAGAGCCGGCGGGCCTGTCCTGCACGATGGCAGTTCAAGCTGTGACTGGTCGAGTCGCACGAGTGTTCGTGTCTGCCACTTATGCCGGGTGGCTCTGGAACGGTCAGCCGAAGTCGAGGCTTGGGCCGCAGCCTTGGCGCAGTCACCGCTTGTCTCGACGCTGTGTCTCTACGTCTCCCCCATAGTCGACGCATGCACACGTTGTGCGCGCCAACCTCTCCAATGCATTGCGGCCGCATTTGGGAACACGTGATACCGGTGTCGAAAAAGAAGCCCCGCGATGATTGGCGCCTCGGCAGCTCGACCGAGAGGCCGGGAACAATTCGCCGACTCAAAGCAAAACAATGACGTCGTTGCGACGCCCGCCGAACCGAAGGTCTGGGTCAGGCCGCAGCAGGCCACGATGAGCAGTGGAAAGCGGGGTCTCAAGAGAGGTCGGTAGTTCCCGGCCGCCTTAGATTGAGGACGGCCGGCTAGCGGGGCGGCGGCTGGCGCGCTGGCCGATGCCTACAGCCGGTTAGCGGTTTCACGTGAAACGCGTGCTGACCGATAGCAGTTCCGCGGACGTGGTGTCGACGCCGTTCCCGGCGTGAGCGTCGACCGCCCAAGGGCCGAGGGCCAGGCATGCCAGCCGACGAGACACGCGGTGAAGGCGAGCGCGGTGAAGGCGAGCGCGGTGAAGGCGAGCGCGGTGAAGGCGAGCGCGGTGAAGGCGAGCGCGGTGAAGGCGAGCGCG
>NZ_BONY01000023.1 GCF_016862955.1 Rhizocola hellebori
GCCCGCCGATAGCGTTGCCCCACCACAAACTAAGCCAAGGCCGCCCGTGGGCGGAAGGCCCACCCCGATCGAGTTAAGCCACGCTGTCGAGAACCCCGTCCGACGGCGGCTTTTCCATGTCCACCGCAAACCTCGCCTCTCGCCGCAAGACCGCCCGCCCCTTCGATCAGCCGCCGCATTCGGCTCCGCGAACAATTTCAGCCGGGGAGCCCTTCGAAGCGCGCGCCACCCCTCCGAAGCCCTTGCCGCCAAACACCAGATGCGCCACCAGGCACGGGCGCTTGTTCATACAAGGCCGGGCCGCCAAGCCGCCCCACCGCATCCTCACACCGCCTAAGGGCGCCCTCGCCACGCCGAAGGTGGTGCCGGAGGTGAGCACGTAAGGCATATGCCGCCCGGGATATCGCGTCGCTCCTATGTCAAGGGCGGTGTCTGAGTAAGCAAATGATCTAGCGCCTGCGGGTCGGCGGCGCAGCCGCCGGGCGCGGCCAAGCACGCAGATGGCGTTGCCGCCGGGAGATACGGCGCGAAACCACAACGGTGCGGCGCAGAAAGGGCTGCGGCTTACCGCCTGGGAAAGACCACATGAGACCACAACGGCGCGGCGTACAGAGGGGGCTGCGGCGTTGCCGCGGGGAGACGGCGCGAGACCACTACGGCGCGGAGGCGGCGTGGGCGGTCTTGACGTGGCGGCGCAGGAAGGGTTGTAGGGGTGGATTGGAGGTGGGGATGCCCGGGGCACGCCGGGCATCCCCAATGGAGGATGGCTTGCTGTATGTAAAGGGATTAGCTGCAGGTGTAGGTGCTTGGGACTGCGGTGTTTCCGTTGGGGCGGCTGGCCTGGTAGCCGAAGGTGGTGCTGGCGTTCGGGCCGAGCGTTCCGTTGTAGGACATGTTGCGGGCGGTTATGGTCTGGCCGCTGATGGTGAAGGCGGCGTTCCAGGAGCCGACTATGGTGTGGCCGGCGGGGAGGGTGAAGGTCACTGTCCATGCTGAGATGGTGGACGTGCCGGTGTTGGTGACCGTGATCGGCTGCACGACGTAACCGTTGCTCCATTGGGTTTGCACGGTGGCTGCGACCGAGCAGCCGCCACCGGTGCCTGGAGACGTGGTCACTGAGACGGTGTTGGAGTTGGCCGAAACGTTGCCGGCGGCGTCACGGGCCTGGACGAAGAACTGGTAGGCCGTGGCGGGTGTCAAACCCGTTACCGTGGTGGAAGTCGTGGTGACCGTTGTGAGCAAAGCGTTGTTGCGGAACACATTGTAGCCGGTGACCCCAACGTTGTCGGTGGACGCGCCCCAGGCGAGGGTCACGCTGGTGGAGGTGACCGCGGAAGAATTCAGCGTGCCGGGGGTGGTGGGCGGCGACGTGTCGCCGGTGCCGGGCGCGGTGGTGACGGAGACCGTGTTTGATTGCGGGGAAAGGTTTCCGGCCGCGTCCCTGGCTCGGACGAAGAACTGGTAGGCGGTGGAGGCGGTCAAACCCGTTACGGTGGTTGACGTGGTGGTAACCGTGTTGAGGAGAGTCCCGTCTCGGTAGATGTTGTAGCCGGTGACGCCGAAATTGTCGGTAGATGCGCCCCACGCCAGGTTCACACTTGTCGAGGTGATGCCCGACGCGGTGAGGGTGCCGGGGGTCGACGGTGGGGTTGTGTCGCCGGGGGTGCCGCCGTCGAGGGCGGTGTGCACGGCGTTGTAGACGGGCTTGGCGACGTAGTTGGTGTCCCAGAGGAGGGCCTGGCCCTGTCCGGAGAAGGTGTCCGGAACCCAGGAGTACTTGTCGGTGAAGCCCCAGATGGTGACGCCCGCGCAGGCCGTGACGTTGTTGCAGGCGCTAATCATGTTGGTGTAGTAGGTGTTCTGGGTGGCGAGCTCGGTGTCGTCGGCGGGAAGCGGGATCCGCACATCGAGCTCGGTGATGCGCACCTGCACGCCTAGGTCGGCGAAGCGCTGCAGGTTCTGCTGAACCTGGTTCGGGAAACCGAATTGGACGGCCAGGTGGCCCTGGAATCCGACACAGTCGACCGGAACGTTCTGCGCGCGCAGCGACTGCACGAGGTTGAACATGGCCGTGCTCTTGGCGTTGATGCCCTCGACGTTGAAGTCGTTGATGCACAGCCGCGCGTCGGGGTCGGCGGCCCGCGCGAAGCGGAAGGCGTCGGCGATGTAGGTCTGGCCCATGGTGTTGAGCCAGAAGCTCTGACGCATGCTGCCGTTTTCCTCGAAGGCCTCGTTGACTACGTCCCAGGATCGGACGGCGGCGTTGTTCGCGTAGCGGCCGACCACGGTGGTGATGTGGTCCTGCATCGCGGCACGCATCGCCGTGGCGTTCAAGCCTTGCACCCAACCGGGGGTCTGGCTGTGCCAGACCAGGGTGTGGCCGTGCACGATCTGGTTGTTGGCGACGGCGAAGTTGACGATCTGGTCTGCGCCACTGAAGCTGTACTGGTTGTCGTTGGGTTCGGTGGCGTCCCACTTGAGGGCGTTCTCGGGAGTCACCTGATTGAACTCGGTGCGGGCGATGGTGCTGTAGGGCGCCTCATTGGACAGCGGGCCGGTGGCCAAAGCAGCGCCGATGAACTTGCCTCGCTCAGCCGCGTGATCGCGCAGTGTTCCGTCTGCCAACGCGGGCGAACTGATCACGAGGGTGGACGCCACGGCGAGGAGCATCGCCATAGTTAAACGGACTTGCCGGACGGTCATTAGTCCCCCATAGGGCGATGGAGTACGTCAATGGAAGCGCTCCCAGTATTGGCGGACGGTCAATAACAGTCAATGACTTTCCGGAAGTTTCCGTCGACTTACGACGGTGTAAATCGATACATCGGGAGGGGTTGACGGGCCTGCGGCCCAGCTCTACGGTTCGAGAGAAGTTACGGAAATCTTCCGGAATGTTTTCGAGGGAGAATTCGTGATCACTATTCTCGCTGACCTCACCTTAGGCCGACGATGACCTCTAAAACAGTTGGCCCGCCGACGGAAATGCCCAACGTCGCGCGGGTCATCCCCGATCCGGGCCGGGCACAGCGGCCCGGTCGCCGCCGCCACTGGCGGCAGGTGCTGCGGCGTGACTGGCAGCTGTATTCGCTGGCACTCCTGCCATTGATCTTCTTTGCGATCTTCCGGTACCTGCCGATGCTGGGTAATGTGATCGCTTTCCGGCGTTACCGGCCGGGTGGCGACAACATCTTCGACAACATTTTCGGCACCGAGTGGGTCGGGCTGCGCTACGTGCGCCTGTTCTTGAGCGACCCGACCTTCTGGGACGTCTTCTCCAACACGCTGATCCTCGGGACGCTGACCCTGCTGTTCCTGTTCCCGCTGCCGATCGTCCTCGCCCTGCTGCTCAACGAGGTCTCCAACCGCTACCTGAAGCGGTTCGTCCAGTCGGTGTCGTATCTGCCGCATTTCCTGTCGATCGTGATCGTGGCCGGCATGATCATGCAGTTCACGTCGGTCGATGGCGTGGTCAACCAGATGCTGCGCTCGGTCGGCGGCGAGGCCATCTCGTTTTTGCAGCGGCCGGAATGGTTCCGCACCATCTATGTGTCCTCGGAGGTGTGGCAGACCGTCGGCTGGGGCACGATCCTCTACCTCGCGGCTCTCACCGCGATCGACAACGACCTGTATGAGGCGGCGCGGATCGATGGCGCCAACCGGTGGCGGCAGACCTGGCACGTGACCCTGCCGGGTATCCGGCCCACCATGATGACGCTGCTGATCCTCAACATCGGCACCTTCATGGCGGTGGGGTTCGAGAAGATTTTGTTGATCTACAACCCGCTGACCTATCCGACCGCCGACGTGGTGTCCACGTATCTGTTCCGGGTGGGTGTCCAATCCGGACTGTTCAGCTACGCCGCGGCGATCGGGCTTTTCGAGGCCGTCATCGGGCTGATTCTGGTCGTGGCGGCCAATACCATATCCCGGCGCACGGTGGGGGCGAGTCTGTGGTGATTGTTGCTGAAGCTCGGGAAAGCGTTGTCCAACATCGCACCGGGCCTCGCCGGGCGCGGCCGACCCGTGGTTACCGGGTGTTTCAGGTGGTCAACGCGGTCATCCTGACCGGTGTCGTGGTGGCCACGCTGTACCCGTTTGTCAACATTGTGGCCCGCTCCTTCAGCGAGGAGCACTACCTGATCATGGGTGAGGTCAACCTGGTCCCGCGCGGGTTCAGCACCGCCGCGTACAAGTATGTGACCGCCGATCCGATGTTCTGGACGAACTATCGCAACACCGTCGTGTACACGGTGGTGTCCACGTTCATCGCGATCGTGCTGACCACGACGTATGCCTACGTGCTGTCCAAGAAGCACCTGCGCGGGCGTGGGGTGCTCATCGGCGTGGCGATGCTGACCCTGTTCTTCAACGGTGGCCTGATCCCCAACTACGTGCTGGTGTCCAACCTCGGCCTGACCAACAGCATCTGGGCCATCGCGCTGCCCAATGCGATCAGCGTGTTCAACCTGCTGGTCATGAAGGCGTTCTTCGAAAGCCTGCCCGTCGAGCTGGAGGAGGCCGCCGCGGTCGACGGGCTTTCCACCTACGGGATCTTGTGGCGCATCGTGCTGCCGCTGTCCAAGGCGGTGGTCGCCACGATGGTGCTGTTCTACGCGGTGTCGTTCTGGAACTCGTGGTTCAGCGCCTTCCTCTACATGGATCAGCAGGACCTGTGGCCGGTCACCATGTACCTGCGCAACCTGATCGCCGGAGCGACCGGGACGGACATGACCGCCGGCACCATCGCCGAGGGCGACCAGCTCCAGGTCGCGGCCACCATCCAGTCCGTGACGATCGTGCTTACCGTCCTGCCGATCCTGCTGGTCTACCCCTTCATCCAGCGCTACTTCGTGTCGGGGGTCATGATCGGCGCCGTCAAAGGCTAGCCCCAACGGCGGCGTCAAAAAGTGTTCAGCCGCAACACCTTTCTCACCGAAGGGATAACCTATGTTACGCAGATACCGGCGCCGGGCGGCAATGGTTGCCGCCAGCGTCCTTTCCCTCACCCTTGCCTTGACCGCATGCTCCAGCGGCGAGGAGCCCCAGAAGGGCGAGGACCTGTCAGCGTTCCGCGTCGGCGCCATGGAGAAATATGGCGTAGGAGACCAATTCAAGGCCACAGAGTCATTGAAGTTCTCCACGATGATGCTCAGCAACGCCGCCTACCCGTTCAAGGACGACTGGCTGTTCCTCAAAGAGCTGACCAAACGCACCAACATCACCATCGACCCGGTCGTGATCCCGGGCAGCGACTACAACCAGAAACGCGGTGTCCTCATCGGAGCGGGCGATGCGCCCTTCATCATTCCGAAGACATACCACCCGGACGAGAACGCCTTCATCGCCTCCGGCGCCATCCTGCCGGTCAGCGACTACATCGACCTGATGCCCAACTTCAAGGACAAAGTCGCCCGCAACAAACTCGAACCCGAACTCAACCAGTTCCGCGCCGCCGACGGCAAGTTCTACCTGCTGCCCGGCCTGCACGAAAAACCTTGGCAGGACTACACCCTGGCCATGCGCACCGACATCCTCCAACAACTCAACCTCCAGATGCCCAAAACCTGGGACGAGGTCTACACCACCCTCAAAGCGATGAAGACCGCCTACCCCGACAGCTACCCGCTGTCGGACAGGTTCAGCAAACCCACCCCGGGCGGCAACCTGATCAACCTCGTCTCCATCGCCTACGGCACCCGCGGCGGCTGGGGCTACCAGCCCATGACCTACGATGCGAGCACCAAGAAGTTCGTTGTCACCGGCGCGATGCCCCAGTACAAGCAGATGCTGGAGTTCCTCGCCAAGCTGGTCAAAGAAGGCCTGCTCGACCCGGAGAGCTTCACCCAGGCCGATGACGCCGCGCGCCAGAAGCTGGCCAACGGCAAATCGTTTGCCATCAGCACCAACGCCCAGACGCTCGTCAACGAATACCGGCCCGACCTGGCCAAAACCATCCCAGCCGCGAAGATGAGCAAGATCCTGCTGCCCATCGGGCCGACCGGCGAGGTCAACCCCGCCAGCCGTCTCGAAAGCGGCATCATGATCTCGAAGAAGGCGCGCGACAGCAAGAACTTCGTCGCCATGATGCAGTTCATCGACTGGCTCTGGTACTCCGACGCCGGTCAGGAATTCGCCAAGTGGGGCGTCGAAGGAGTCACCTACCAGAAGGACTCCTCCGGCAAGTTCAAGCTGACCCCCGACGTCAACGTGGTCGGGCTCAACCCCGCCGGCACCAAACACATGCAAAAAGACTTCGGCTTCTACAACGGCGTCTTCGTCTACGGCGGCAAGCCCGAGATCGTCCAGGCCTTCTTCTCCGCTGAGGAGCAGGAGTTCCAGAAGGTGATGAACGCGCGCAAGCCGGTGGCGGTCGATCCTCCTTATCCGCTGACCGACGAAGAGCGCGAGCAAGTCACGCTCTGGGAGACCCCGCTGAAGGACTTCGTGTTCGCGCAGAGCCTGCGGTTCATCCTGGGACAGCGGCCCATGACCGAGTGGGACGCCTACCTCACTGAGCTCAAGGGCAAGAACACGCAACAATTCGTGGATCTGGTCAACAAGGCAGCCGACCGCTACAAGACAGCCCACCCCAGCTAACAAGAACTCCTGGCTGGTCCGGTGCTGGGCGCGCACCGGGCCAGCCAGAGGTGAGGCAGAAACAATGCGAATTCAGGTCCCTGACCAATCCTCGGGCCGGCTCAGCGACGCCTGGCGCTTCTGTGTCGGCACCGGCCGGTTCGAGCTGGCGTTGCGCCGCGACTATCAAGACTCGCTGGCCCTGATCCAGCGCGAGGTGGGTTTCCGGCACATCCGCGGGCACGGGTTGCTCAGCGACGGCGTGGGCATCTACCGCCCCTACTCGTATCAGGGTTCGCGTCAGGTGAGATATGCATTCACCTATGTGGATCAGGTGATCGATGCCTATCTTGAGCTCGGCATAGCGCCCTTTATCGAGCTGGGCTTCATGCCCCGCGAGCTTGCCTCGGGCGAGCAGACCGTGTTCTGGTGGGCCGGAAACGTTACCCCGCCCAGTTCTTGGACACAGTGGGCAGCGCTCGTCAGAGCCACCATCGCTCATCTCGTTGACCGCTATGGGATCGACCAGGTGCGCGGCTGGCCGATCGAGGTGTGGAACGAGCCCAACCTCAAGGAGTTCTGGGCCGACGCCGACCAGGACGTCTATCACCTGCTCTATGAGGTGACCGCGAGCGCGGTCAAGGAGGTCGACGCCTCGCTTCAGGTCGGCGGCCCGGCCATCTCCCCCGGCGCCGACGAATGGCTGGTGCGCTTCGCCGATTTCGTGGCCCAGCGCGGCCTGCCCATCGACTTCGTGAGCCGGCACGCCTACACCTCGGGCCCGGCACAGCATGTCCCCTTCGGTGTCCACCAGACCCTCGCCCCGGCCACCGATCTGCTGGCGCAGTTTGCCCGTCCACGCGAGCAGCTGCGCGGCAGTGCCCTCGACGGGCTGCCGGTGCACATCACCGAGTTCAACTCCTCGTACAGGCCCGACAACCCCATTCACGACACGGCTTTCCACGCCGCCTACCTGGCCCCGGTGGTGGCTGGCGGCGGTGACCTCGTCGATTCCTTCGCCTACTGGACCTTCAGCGACATGTTCGAGGAGATCGGGGTACCGACCGCGCTGTTCCATGGCGGGTTCGGCCTGCTGACCCATCGGCAGATCAAGAAACCCACTTACCATCTCTATGCGTTCATGGCGCGCATGGGCGACCAGCTGCTGGCCCGCGGCGAGGACCATCTGGTGACCCGCGACGCGGACGGCAGGGTCACGGTGCTCGCCTGGGCGCCGGTTTTCCCGGCCGCAGGCGACAGCCACCTGCTGCGATTGTCGATCCCGTTGGCAGGGAAGGAATCCGGCCCCGCCTTCGGGTTGCGCTCGCGGGTCAACGAACAGATGGGCAACGCCTGGGCGGCCTGGAACGAGATGGGCCGGCCGCTGTCGGTTCGGCCCAGGCAGCTGGAAACCCTGCGCGAGGTGGCCGAGCCGGTCCGAAGCCACTCGCAGCTGTCGATCGCTGCCGGGCGGGTGGAGCTGGACCTCGTCCTCGACCGCCATGAGGTGACCCTGGTCGAGATCACGGCGGTGAAGGACGAGACCCCGCCGTGGTGGGACGACGATCGGATGCTCGGATGAGCGAGTTGCGGGTGAGACGTTTCGGCGAAGGGCCGCTCTCGCGGGCCTCGGCGATGATCTACACGTTGCTAGTGGTCGAGATCGCGCTACTGGTGACGACCCTGCCCGGTCTGCTGCCGCTCCTGCTGCTCGAGCGCGATGCCAGTAACCTGCCCCTGGTCGCGGGGTGCGCGCTGCCCATCGGGCCCGCCCTGTCGGGCGCGCTGTATGCGCTGCACCATCGTCACCTGGACCTCACCGATCTGGCTCCAGCAAAGGCTTTCTGGCATGGGTACAAGATAAACTTCTTTGGGGTTCTTAAGATCTGGGCTCTGCTGCTGGCATGGCTGACCATCGTGGCGGTGAACCTGAGCCACCTCGCGGCGGCGGGCATCCCCGGCTGGTGGGCGGTGCTGCTGGTGGTGATCGCGGCCGGGGCGGCGCTGTGGGGGGTCAACACACTGGTGATCGCCTCGCTGTTCTCCTTCCGGACCCGGGACATCGCCCGGCTGGCTTTGTATTTCCTGGGCCGCGCCAAGGGCGTGACCCTGGGCAACGTGTGTCTGCTCGTGGTGGCGGCGGGAATTACCGCGCTCACCTCGGAGGTGGTCGTGGTGTTGCTGGGCTCGGTGCTCGCGCTCCTGCTCCTGCGCTCCAGCCATCCGATGATCACCGAGATCCAGAAGGAGTTCACCGAATGAGGTTGCCCGTCACCTCCAAGGTGCCGTTCGGGGGGGACTACAACCCGGAACAGTGGCCAGAACACGTGTGGGAACAGGACTATCGGCTGTTCGACGCCGCCCGCATCGACACCGTCACGGTTGGCGTGTTCAGCTGGGCGCTGACGCAGCCCGCGCCGGAGGTCTACGACTTCTCCATGCTGGACAGGATCGTGCAGCGCGCGGCCGGCGAGCGGCGAAACATCTGCCTTGCCACCGGCACAGGCGCCCACCCGGCCTGGCTGGCGCGCGCCTTCCCCGAAGTCACCCGGACAGACTTTGAAGGGCGGCGGCATCGGTTCGGGCAGCGGCACAACTCCTGCCCCAGCTCCCCGGTCTTTCGTCAGCTGTCGGCGGAGGTGGCCCGCCGCATCGGCGAGCGATATGCCGATTACCCGTCGATCATCGCCTGGCACGTCGGCAACGAATATGGCGGCGCCTGCTACTGCGACCTCTGCGCGGCCGGGTTCCGCGATTGGCTGCGCAAGCGTTACGCGAACCTGGATGAGCTCAACGCGGCCTGGTACACCACGTTCTGGTCGCACACGTTCACCGACTGGGACCAGATCGAAGCGCCCTCGGCGCTGACCGAGCATTGGCGCGGGCCCGACCACACCGCGTTTCAGGGCATCACCCTGGACTATCTGCGGTTCATGTCCGATGCCATGCTCACCAACTTCATCGACGAGAAAGCCGCCCTGCGACAGTCCACTCCGGACACTCCGGTCACCACGAACTTTATGGGCATGTATAGGCCGATCGACTATCACCGCTGGGCCGCACACCTCGACTTCGTCTCGTGGGACAACTACCCACCCGACGACCGGTCGCCGGCGCGGATGGCGCTGGCCCACGACCTGATGCGCGGGCTCAAGGACGGGCAGCCGTTCTGGTTGATGGAGCAGACCCCGAGCTACACCGCGAGCCGCGACGTAAACCCGCTGAAACGGCCGGGGGTGATGCGGCTGTGGAGCTGGCAGGCGATGGCGCACGGCGCGGATGCCGTGCTGTTCTTCCAGATGCGGGCCAGCCGGGGCGCCTGCGAGAAGTACCACGGCGCCGTCATCGGCCACGCGGGCCGATCCGATACCCGCGTGTTCCGCGAGGTGTCCCAGCTCGGCGCCGAGCTCGATCGGCTAGGGGGCGCGCTGCTTGGCGCACGCACCCCGGCCCGGGTCGCGCTGCTCTTCGACTGGGACAGCTGGTGGGCGCTGGAGATTTCCGACGGCCCGTCCCGTCTGGTCCGCTACCAACAGGTGGTGTTGTCGTACTACCAAGCGTTGTGGGAGGCCGGCGTCGATGTCGACGTCGTCGCGGTGACCGCCGACCTCGCCCGCTATGACGTGGTGGTAGCGCCGGTGCTGCACATGCTCAAGGGCGATCTCGCGCCACGCCTGGAGGAGGTGGCCAAGCGCGGCGGGTCGGTGGTGACCACATTCCTTTCCGGGCGGGTCGACGAGAACGACAACGCCTTCCTGATGGACGTGCCCGGCCCGCTGGGGCGGCTGATGGGGGTGCGGGTCGACGAGTGGGACGTCCGCGGGCCCGAGGTGGTCAACCCGGTGCGGTTGCGCGGCGGGGGAAAGGTTGCCGCACAGCTGGTTTTCGAGCTGGTGCAGCCGGACGGCGCCGAGGTGATGGGCACCTATCAGGCCGACTTCTACGCCGGCACCGCAGCGGTCACCCGCAACGCCTTCGGGTCGGGCCACGGCTGGTACGTCGGCGCGGGGCTGGATCAGGCCGGGGTTTCCTGGGTCATCCGGCAGGTACTGGACCGTCACGAGCTGATGGGGCCGTACCCGGATCTGCCCGACCTCGAAAGCGCCGTCCGGGTCACCCCGGAAGGTGAGCGCCTGCTGTTTCTGCTCAACCACAGCGCCGACGCGATTGACGTGCCCGCCCCCGGCGCGGGCGTCGACCTGCTCACCGGCCGGCCGGTGGAGCGCGGGCAACCGTTGCGGCTAAAGCCGTCCGCGGTGCACGTCCAGACGATGAGCTAGTGGAAAGCCGGGGCGCCGGCCACCTCCGTTCGGGCCGGCGCCCCCCACTACCCTTTGATCGCGCCTTGCAGGCCCCCGACTATCTGCCGTTCGGCGAACGTGAAGAACAGCAGGGCGGGCAGCATTGCCAGCGAGGTGAAGGCGAGGATCCCGGCGGTGTCGGAGGTGTATTGGGTGGAGAAGTTCTGCACACCGAGCGGCAGCGTTTGCAGGCTGACGTCCTGAATGACGAACAGCGGCAACAGGAAGGCGTTCCAGCTCGCCACGAACCCGAGCACCCCGACCGTGACCAGCGCGGGGCCTGACAGCGGCAGCAGGATGCGCCAGAAGAAGCCGAGCCGGCTGCTGCCGTCGATCATGGCGGCGTCCTCGAGCTCCATCGGAACCGCGGTCAGGAACGGGCGCAGGACCACGATGGTGAGCGGCAATTGGAAGGCGACCTGCGGGAGGATCACCGCGTAGTAGGAGTTGATCAGGTCCATGTCGCGCAGCATCAGGTAGAGCGGCAGGATCGCTGCCCCCGCCGGAAAGAGCAGACCCAGCGTGAAGTACGTGTAGAGCACCTCCCTGCCGCGGAAGGTATAACGGGCAAGCACAAAGGCCGCACAGACGCCCAGCACCACCACTCCGAGCGTGGTGCTCAGGGCGATCACCGTGCTGTTCCACAGCTCTGTCCAGAAGTTCCCCTGGCTCAGCACCCTTCCGTAGGTGGTCCAGACCCACGGGTTGGGCAACGCGGCCGGGTCGGCGTTGATCTGGGCCGTGGTGCGGAAGCCGCCGAGGATCACGTAGGCCACCGGCGCGATCGAGACCGCAGCGACCGCGAGCGCCAGAGCGTAGGTCAACGGGCTGCCCCAGACCGCTGTCCGGCGTTTTTTCGTTACAGACGGGACGACGTCGACAGCCATGCTCATTTCGCTCCTGTCAGCGCACCCTGGATGTCGCGGCGCAGGACAAAACGCTGGAACAGCAGCGCCGCAACGAACGAAATAACGAAGAGGATCACGGCGACGGCGTTGCCGTAGCCCCACAGCCGGGCGAAGAATCCGTTGTCCACCATGTAGGTGGCCATGGTGTTGGCGGCGCCGAGCGACCTCACCGAAGGCGCGGCGACCACCCAGAGCACATCGAACACCTGAAGCGAACCGATCATCGACAGGAACATCCAGATCCGGATCGTCGGCCCGAGCAAGGGGATCGTGACGTGCCGCTGGATCTGCCACCAGCTGGCGCCGTCGATCGACGCGGCCTCGGTCAGCTCATCGGGAATGTTCGACAGGCCGGCCAGGAACAGGATGATGGCGAATCCGACGTACTTCCACGTGAGGATGAACAGCATTGTCCAAATGATCAGAGGCAGGTCGGAGAGCCATCCTTGCACCAGGCCGCCCAGCCCGAGCGCCTTCAGTATGGCGTCCACCGAGCCGTCGCGGATCAGGACGAGTTTCCACATGATGCCGACGGTGACTTCAGCCAGCACGTAGGGCACAAAGACCAGCAGCCGGAAGAACGCACGCCCGCGGAAGCGGCGGTTGAGCAACAGCGCTATGCCAAGGGCGATCGGCAGCTGAAAGACCAGTGACCCCACCAGGATGATCGCGTTGTTCCAGAGCGCATCTCGGAAGATCGGGTCCTCGAACGCTAGGAGGTAGTTGCGCCATCCGACGAACTCGGTGGGCGGCCCTACACCCTTCCACCGGTAGAGGCTGTAGTAGACCGCGAAGCCCATGGGTACCAACACGAACATCGTGTAGACGACGACGGCTGGCGTGGTGAGGCCGACGATCTCGTACCACTTACGGCGGGTGCGGGCGGCTCGAGTGGTATTTCCGGCGGGCCGGAGCCTCGCTGACCGCACACCGGCGCGGTCAGCGAGGCTCTGGGTTGGATTGGTCGTGGTCACTTTTGCGCGGCCGCCTTCATGGCCGAGACGACCTGGTCAGGCTTACCTGTCCCGGCGAAGATGGCGATGATGGCGTCGTTCATAGCGCTGCCGACAGTACTGCCGTAGGCCGTGTCCAGCCAGAGCTGCGTGTAGCTAGCTTCGTTGGTGGCCTTCAGGATTGTGCGCAGGGTGGGGTCGGAGACGCCCGCCTCGGCACCCTTGGCGACGGGCAGACCGACGTTGATTTCGGCGTAACCCTTTTGAACCGCCGGGCTGACGATGTACTTGAGGAACTCGACGCATTCGGCCGGCGCCTTCTTGGAACAGGCGAACCCGTCACCACCGCCGAGCGAGGCCTTCGGGTCGCCCGGAGCACCGGCGATCGCCGGGAACGGGAACCAGTCGATGTCGGGCCGCATGGTCTTCCAGTTGTCACCGGCGAGCGTCTGCATGACGCCCAGGTTCCAGTCGCCCATGAGCTCCATCGCGGCCTTGCCAGTGGCGACCAGACCGGCCGAGCTGCCTGCACCCTGCTGAGCCACCGTGGCGATGAAGTTGGGCTGGAACGGCTGCACGCCGATGAAGGCCTGCAGGTCCTGGCCGGCCTTCACGAAGCACGGGTCGTCGAACTTGAGGGTGAGGGCGGCCGACTTCAGCGTGGCGATCGAGCAGGCACGCAGCGCGAAGTTGTACCAGTAGTGCGCGGCGGGCCACTTGTCGCCCGCGCCGACCGAGATCGGAATGACGTTGGCGGCCTTCAGCTTGGTGACGGCGGTCTTCAGCTCGTCCAATGTGGTCGGTGGGGCGGTGATCCCGGCCTGCGTGAACAGCTTCTTGTTGTACCAGAAGCCCTCGATGCCCATCCGGAACGGCAGCCCGTATTGGCGGCCCTCGACCTGCCAGATGCCGGTCGCGCTACCGATATTGGCAACCTCGGTCTTGGTCGCCTCGGTGATGTCCTTGAGGTAGTCGGCCTTCACCTGATCGATGATCTCGCCGCCACCCCAGGCCTGGAAGATGTCCGGCGGGTCGTTGGACAGCAGAGCCGCCGGGATCCTGGTGCGCTGCAGCTGGTTGGTCTCGATCGCC
Source organism: Rhizocola hellebori (assembly GCF_016862955.1). Classification (GTDB taxonomy): domain Bacteria; phylum Actinomycetota; class Actinomycetes; order Mycobacteriales; family Micromonosporaceae; genus Rhizocola; species Rhizocola hellebori. Next base: position 13,831 of record NZ_BONY01000023.1, read on the forward strand.
TCGATTTCCACGGTGACGGTCGGGTGGAGGCCGTGGAAGTCGTTGGCGACCTTCTGCCAGTAGTCCTTGCCTGGGCCGGCATCGGAAGCGTTGTGCCACCAGGTCAGCGTGACCGGGTTCTTGAAGAGCTCTGCCTCAGCCGGGGCCTCGTCGCTCTTGCACGCACTTGCCAGCAACAGGGTGGTCGTCGCGATCAGCGCCATGGCAGCGCGAATGCGGCGCGGTCGTGCCATCGGTATCTCCTCTATACGATTGTCGCGAGATTTGACCGAAACTTTCTGTCGTGATCTGAAAGTTTTCAGAAGAGTGCCACGGACGTTACGGCGCGGTTCCGATTTCGGTCAAGAGGTGATCGGCTGGAACGTCATCACTCGCCGTGGCCGCGACGTGAGGTGAATACGCCGCTAATCCGACCGCAATATTCCGACGTTGCCCGCGGGAGCACGGTCTCGACCAGGCAATCCACCGCGCATCTGCGGTCCCGGGGGGAAGCCCTGCCAGAGGGCTAGGCGGGATCTTCTGGAGGTGTTTTGCCGGGGCGGGGCGTGCTCCAAAACTTTCTGTGAAGTTCCGAAAATTTTGGTGGACGTGGGCACGTTACGACGCCCCGAACGGGCGGGTCAATAGGTGCGCTTATAACGAAGGGGGAGCAGCACTGTCACGAACTACCAGCTCGGTGGCGAGCTCGACGCGAGGGCTTTCGATCTTTTCGCCCTGAGCCAGCCGCAGAACCGTTCGGGCGGCGAGCAAACCCATCTCCGCCAACGGCTGGCGGATGGTGGTCAGCGGCGGCGAGCTCCAGCGCACCTCAGGCAGGTCGTCGAAGCCGACCACGCTGACGTCGTTGGGCACCCGCAGGCCGCGCTGCCTCACCGCTTCGTAGACTCCGAGCGCCATCTGGTCGCTCGAGGCGAAGATCGCGGTCGGGCTCTTGTCCATGTCCAGCAGCGCCATTCCGCCGGCGAAACCGGACTCATGGTAAAAGTCGCCCTGCTGGATCAGGCTGTCGTCGACCGGTACCCCGGAAGCTTCCAGCGCCGCCCGATAACCGTCGAGCCGGGCGCGGCTGCACAGCAGGCTGGTCGGCCCGGCGATGAAGCCGATGCGGCGGTGCCCGAGCGAGAGCAGATATTCGGTGGCGAGCCGCCCACCCGTCCAGTTGGTGGCACCGATGGTCGGCACGTCCATGCTCGGGACACCGGCCGGGTCGACCACCACCACCGGCATGTCGAGCCGGCGCAGCTCGGCGTGCAGCGGGGGTGCCAGGTCGGAGGCGACCAGGATGACGCCGTCGGTGGCGCGGGCGCGCAGGTTCTGCAGCCACTGCCGCATATGGGTCGAGTGGCGGTGCACGGCGGAAACCACCGTGCCGAATCCGGAAGCGTGCGCGACCTCTTCCACCCCACGGATAATCTCGACCGCCCACGGACTGTCGAGGTCGTTGAAGACGAGATCGATGAGGTTGGCACTGACCCGGGTGCTGGCCGGGCGGCGCCGGTAACCGTGGCGGGACAGCAGCTCTTCCACCCGCTCCCTGGTGCCGGGTGAAACGTCGGATCGCCCATTGAGCACCCTGGATACGGTCGGCACCGAAACGCCGGCTTCACGGGCGATCGCCGAGATGGTGATCCTGCGTTCTTCGTCGGATGCCACCGGCAGCTCCTTAGTCGTAGTGAGCCTATCTTGCAACATCCAGGCGTAGTCTCTGCAATGGCCGGAAGTTTCGGATAGCCCACGATACCCTTCTGCCCGCAAAGTCAAAGCCAGGGCCTATCGCTCGGCACCGTTGCGGGTTACCGTTTGGTGGATCGCGACTCAAGACACGCGAGCAATTCCGGAACACTATCGGAAAGTTGGGGACCCCGCGCATGCTCAACGACCACGAACCTTGGCGCGACCCGACCCTGACGGTCGCCGAGCGGGTGGCCGACCTCCTGCAACGGATGACCCTCCAGGAGAAGGTTGCCCAGCTCTACAGCGTCTGGATCGGCATGGACTCCGCAAGCGGCGACGACGACGTCGCTCCGTTTCAGCACGACCTCATCGACGGCACGCTCGATTGGCGGCGTCTGATCGGGTCGGGTCTCGGGCAGCTTACGCGCCCCTTCGGAACGGCTCCGGTTGACGTCGCCACCGGCATGCAGACGCTGGCCAAGCTCCAGGCCGAAATCGTCGCTGCGGGAAGGTTCGGCATCCCGGCCGTCGCGCACGAGGAGTGCCTCACCGGCTTGCTGTCGCTTGGCGCGACCATCTATCCGACCCCGCTGGCGTGGGGCGCCACCTTCAATCCGGCTCTCATCGAGCAGCTCGGGGCCCGCATCGGCGCCTCGATGCGCGCGCTTGGCCTGCATCAGGGGCTCGGCCCCGTGCTCGACGTGACCCGTGACGCGCGCTGGGGGCGCACCGAGGAGACCATCGGCGAGGACCCGTACCTGGTCGCCACGATCGGCACCGCCTATGTCAAAGGCATGGAGGCGGCCGGGATTGTCGCCACCCTCAAGCACTTCGCCGGGTACTCCGGCTCACGGGCGGCGCGCAACTTCGGCCCGGTTTCGGTCGGGCGGCGCGAGTTCACCGAGGTTTTCCTGGCGCCCTTCGAGATGGCTATCCGTGACGGCGGCGCCCGTTCGGTGATGCACTCCTACGCCGAGGTCGACGGAATCCCGGCGGCCTCCGACGGCGGTCTGCTCACCGATCTGCTGCGCGGCGTCTGGGGCTTCGAAGGAACGGTGGTCGCCGACTACTTCGGCATCGGTTTCCTGGAACGGCTTCATCACGTGGCGGGAAGCCCGTCCGAGGCGGCCGCCCTGGCGCTGGCCGCCGGAGTCGACGTCGAGCTGCCCACCGTCAGCTGCTACGGCGATCCTCTGATCAGCGCGGTGCAAGCGGGCACGGTCCCTGAGGCGCTGGTGGACCGGGCGGTGACCCGCGTGCTGCGGCAAAAGTGTGAGCTGGGCCTGCTGGAGCCCGGGTGGAGTCCCCTTTCGGCCGAACCACCGCCGGATCTCGACTCCCCGGCGGGGCGGGCACTGGCCCGCGGCGTGGCGGAGCAATCTGTGGTGCTGCTTGCCAACGACGGCACGCTTCCGCTCGCGGCCAACACCCGGATCGCGCTCATCGGCCCCCTCGCCGACGACCCGCACGGAATGCTGGGCTGCTACTCCTTCCCCCGGCACGTCGGCATCCACCAGCCCGGCCAGCCGCTCGGGGTGGATGTGCCGTCCATTTTGGACTCTTTGGGGCGCACCGACATCGTCCATATCCGCGGCTGTGATGTGGACAGCGGCGACCGCAGCGGCATCGAAGCGGCCGTCGCCGCCGCGACCGCGGCCGACGTGAGCGTCGTGGTGCTTGGCGATCTCGCCGGACTGTTTGGCAAGGGCACCTCGGGCGAGGGTTGCGATGTGGCCGAGCTGCGGCTGCCCGGGGTACAGGGCGAGCTGCTGGAAGCGGTGCTCGCGACCGGCGCCAAGGTGGTTCTGGTGCTGGTGGCCGGACGGCCCTACGCGCTGGGTGACTACGCCGACCGGCTCGCCGCGGTGGTGCAGACCTTCTTCCCCGGCGAAGAGGGCGGCCCGGCCGTGGCCGCGGTGCTGACCGGCGAGGTCAACCCGAGCGGCAAACTGCCGATCAGCGTGCCGCGTCAGCCCGGTGGCCAGCCCGGGACCTATTACGCGCCGACGCTGGGCCACCGCACAGAGGTCAGCACGGTCGATCCGACGGCACTTTTCCCCTTCGGGCACGGCTTGTCCTACACCCAGTTCTCCTGGGAAAATCCTCAGATCAGCGCGACAGAGTGCCACGTGGATTCGGTCGTCACCGTGTCGCTGGCCGTGCGCAACGTAGGCGCACGGGCCGGGGCGGAGGTCGTTCAGCTCTATCTGCACGACCCGGTAGCCCAGGTGACCCGGCCGGTGGCGAGGCTTATCGGCTATGCCCGAGTCGAGCTAGATCCGGGTCAGGCGCGAAGGGTCGAGTTCACCGTGCCCGCAGATCTGGCCTCTTTTGTCGGGCGGCAGGGACACCGCGTCGTCGAGCCTGGCGAGCTGGAGCTTCAGCTCGCCGCGTCCAGCACCCAGGTGCACCACCGCCTTCGGCTCACCCTCACCGGCTCGGAACGGACAGTAGGTCACGATCGCGCTATGGCAGCCGGGGTTTCCTATGCGGAGCTTTGATGTCGTGATCGTGGGCACCGGCGGGATAGCCGGGGTCCACGCCGGCGACTACGCCCGGCTTGGCGGCAGAGCGAAGGTGGTGGCCGCGGTCGAGGTCGATGCCGATCGGCTGCGCGGTTTCTCGGAAAAGTTCGAGATCCCGCGCACCTACTCCTCGCTGGAACAGATGCTCGCCAGCGAGGACCCGGACGTGATCGACCTGTGCACGCCGCCCGGCCTGCATCGCGACCAAGCCCTGGCCTGCCTGGCCGACAGCCGCACCGTGCTGTGTGAGAAGCCGCCCGCGCTCAGCCTGATCGAGCTCGACGACATCGCCGCGGCGGGCGGCAGCTTCGCCACCATCTCCCAGCACCGCTTCGGATCCGGCGCGGTGAACCTGCGCCGGATGCTGGCCGCCGGCGACCTGGGCCGGCCCATGACGGCCGTCTGTCACACGCTCTGGTACAGGCCCGACGACTATTTCCGTGTGCCGTGGCGCGGCAAATGGGAGCTCGAGGGCGGCGGGCCCACGATGGGACACGGCATCCACCAGATGGATCTCATGCTCTCTATCCTCGGGCCGTGGCGGGAAGTCGTGGCCACCGCGGCGCGGCAGGCCCGCCCGACCGCGACCGAAGACCTCTCCTGCGCCATCGTCACCTTCGAAAACGGGGCGATGGCCACGGTCGTCAACAGCCTGCTCTCGCCGCGTGAAACAAGCTATCTCCGCTTCGATTTCGAGCACGCCACCGTTGAGCTTGAACACCTTTATGGGTACCAAGACAAAAGCTGGCGGATAACAGCGGATCCGGATCGGACCCAGGCGTGGCAGGCCATGCCCGCGGGAGTCTCGAGCGGTCACAGCGCCCAGTTCGCCGCCGTCTTCGATGCTTTGGAGGCAAAGGCGCCTCCGCCGGTGACGCTGCCCGACGCCCGGATGACCCTGGAGCTTATCGCCGCGATCTACGCTTCCGCGTTCACCGGCCGCAGCGTCAGACGTGGCGAGATCGGCCCGCGATCGCCTTTCTACCAACGGATGGACGGCTCTGGAGCACCCTGGGAGCGGGCATGAAGCTGAATCTGATCCATGACGAGAGCGAGGCGCTCGAGATCCACTACGGTGGGCAGCAGCTGCTGCGTTACGTCTACGTCGCACCCGAGGCACAGCTCGAGTCGCCCAGGCCCTACTTCCACCCGCTGCGCACGCTCTCCGGCGAGATCGTGACGCTCTACCGTCCGCACGATCACGTGTGGCACAAGGGTTTGGCGTGGTCCCTGCCGAATGTGGCCGACGCCAACTTCTGGGGCGGGGTGACCTATCTGCGCAACGGCGGCTACCAGCAGCTGTCCAACAACGGCACGCAGGCCCATCGCGAGTTCTCCCACCTGGACGGCGACGGCTTCGCCCATCGGCTGCAGTGGCTGACCGAGCAGGGTGAGCACTGGTTCGACGAGCAACGCCAGATCGCGGTGACGGTGCATCCGGCCGAGGAGGCGTGGACGCTGGGCTTCGAAACCAGTCTCACCAACGTTTCCGGCCGGGAGATCGTCATCGGCAGCCCGACCACCGAGGGCCGGGAGAACGCCGGATACGGCGGGCTGTTCTGGCGCGGCCCGCGCTCGTTCAGCAGCGGCCTGGTCTTCGCGCCGGGTGTGGCCGGATCCGACGAGCTGATGGGCATCCATGCGCCATGGCTCGGCTTCTCCGGCAAACACGATGAGACCGGCCACACCTCAACGCTGGTCTTCGTCGATGACACCGAGAACTTCAACTACCCGACGAAGTGGTTCGTCCGCGCACGGATGTTCGCATGCATATGCCCGGCACCGTTCTTCGACACCGAGTACCGCTTTGCGGACGGGGCGACGTTGAAGCTGCGCTACCGGGTCGTGATCGGCGACGGCGAGCGCGACTACGCCTCGGTCGCCAAACTGGCGAAGCTGGGCGCCGCCGGATGAGGACGGCGCCCAGCCCCTTTTACCCCACCGCCATTTTGGCGCGTGCAAGCAACGCGCGGCAGCGCCGCGCTGCGATTACGGCGTGAAGCTTGCCGTGATCTGGGTGAACTGCCAGTTGTTCTGGGCTATGCCGGAGCAGTTGGAGACGACCCCACCGCCGGGGCATGGCCGGTCGCGGTTGACCGCCCAGTAGGCCAGGCGGGCGAGGTGCCTGGTCTGCGCCCAGTTCTTGATGTCGGTCCAGTTCTGCACGGTGGTCTGCTCCTGCTGGTCGGAAAGACCATTCATGCCGGAGATTCCCATGTGCCGGTAGGCCGTGTCGTCACTCCACCCGTAGGCGGTCTTCAGGGCGTTACGCAGCCCGTCGGAGGCCGTCGTGGTGCAGGTGAACATGCTGCCGGTGCAGCCGAAGTCGAACGGCATGATGGTGAACACGTCGATGTTCGCCTGCAGCGCGGCCGACTGGTTGATCAGGCGGGTGCCCCAGAAGGTCGGGCCGGTGGTCGAGGTACCAAACGTGACGATCGTCTTGATACTCGGGTTGTTCTGCTTGACGATCTTCAGCGCGCCCAGGATGCGGTCCTGGATGACCTCGGTCTCGAACTCGTCGGTGTTCTCGATGTCGATGTCGATGTACTTCAGGTTGTAGGCGTTGATGACCTGCTGGTAGGCGCCGGCGAGCGCGGCCGCCGAGGAGCAGTTCGGGCCGAGCTTGTTGCCGCTCCAGCCACCGAACGAGATCTGGATCTCGCCGCCGCCCGCGCGGATCTGGTTGATCACCTGCTGGTCCACGCCGCCGGTCAGCGGCCTGCTGCTGTCCCACATCGGGTTACAGCCACCGCCGGAGAGCATGAACGCCATCGTGAACTGCTTGACGCCGGTCGCCGACATCACCGTGGCCACCGATGGCGGGTCGCCCCAGCCCAGGTACAGGTAGGGCGCGGCCATGATGGTGTTGCCGCCGGTGCAGCCGGTCGTGGTGCCGCTGGCCGTGTTGCTGTTCGGCGACTCGCCCGAGGAGTTGTAGGCCCGGATCACGTAGCTGTGACTGGTACAGGCGCCCAGCCCGGAGATGGTCGCGCTCAGCCCGGTGACCTGAGCGCGCTGGGTGGATCCCTCGTAGACCCGGTAACCGGTCACCGTGCCCGAGGAAGCGTTCCACGCCAACGAGATCGACGTGTTGGTCTGACCCGTCACGCTGTTGTTCGACGGCGCGCCGGGCACGCCCGTGCAGCCCGACGTGGAGACGGTGACAGCGTTGCTGTTGGCCGACTCGCCGACCGAGTTGTAGGCCCGCACGGTGTACGTGTGCGAGGTGCACGTGCCCAGACCGCTGATGGTCGCCGAGAGACCGGTGACCTGAGCGCGCTGGGTGGCGCCCTCGTAAACCCGGTAGCCGGTAATGGTTCCCGAGCCCGCGCCCCACGACAGCGAAATCGAGGTGGTGGTGACGCCGGTGGACTGCAGGTTGCCCGGCGCGCCAGGCACGCCCGGCCCGCCACCCGCGCCCTGCAGCGAGATGTCGTCGGCCTGGTAGGTGCCCTGGCCGTACCAGCCGTGCATATAGATCTGCACACTGGTGCCGCTGGCGGTGAAGGTCAGCGAGAGCTGGGTGTAGGAGGCGCCACCCGGGGTCCAGGTGGACGCGCCACCGGTGATGCCGAGGTAGGTGTAGTTACCCCGGAACCAGCCGGACAGCGTGTACGAAGTCCCGGACACCAGGCCGTTGACGGTCTGGGTGCATTGCGCGTTGTCCGAGGCGGAAGCTGCGCCCTGGAGCGCCCGGGTGCCCGAGTGAACCGGGCTGGTCACCACGCTGCCCAGGTTTCCGGTGCAGGACCAGGGCGACAGCGACCCGGTCTCGAAGCCGCCGTTGACGGCGAGCTCGGCGGCAGAAGCGTTGGGAGCGGCGAAGAGGGTGCTGGCCGTGATGAGCGTCAGCACGAGGAGGATACGTCTCATCTTGTGAAACTCCTGCCTATAGTCCGTTGTGGAGGGTGGTCATCAGGGTGCCGGCGGCGGTGTCGCCCGACATCTCCCAGACCATGGCGCCCAAGAGCCCTTTGCTCTTGAGCCAGGCCGTCTTCTGCCCGATCGACCACGTGTCGTCGAAGGTCCACCACTGCCCGCCGTTGCCGGTGTAGCAGTAGGTCGAGACCGATTGGGTGTCGTGGAAGACCGTGCAGTTCGGCACCATCGCGATCAGGTTTGCGTAGCCTCTGGTACCCGCCTCCTCTTGGAATTGACCGGGTGCTGCCCCGGTCGCCGATTGCCATTCGCCGTTGACCGTCCCGGCCGTGACGCCCTGCCAGCCGCGCCCGTAGAACGGGAAGCCGATGGTGAGCTGGCGCGGGTTGACCCCGGCGTCCAGATAGGTCTGGATCGCTTTGGTGACACTGAACTCGAACGCGTACGGGTCCTGGGTGTCCCGGTTCAGGTTGGCCTGGTGCCCGGTGCGGTTGGGTTCCCACGAGTTGTCCGAGCCGGCGCCGTGGAAGTCATAGCCCTGGACGTTGGCGAAGTCCATGTAGCGGAAGACCCCGTTGGGCCCGATGTCCCAGCCCGCTGCGATCTTCGCCGGGTCGGCCGGAGTGAAAGCCGTTAGCAGGTAACGCTTTCCACTGGTCACGGTGAGCTCGTCCATTTGGCGGCGGAACTCCGCCATGAGCAACGTGTTGTTGGCCTTGTCCTGTGGCCGCACGATGTTGCCCGGATGCCCTTCCGAGCCCGGCCACTCCCAGTCCAGGTCGATGCCGTCGAAGATGCCGGCGGCGCTGCCCGGTCCGCCCGCGCCGTTGTAGGCGGGCAGGTTTCCCTTGAGGTAGATGTCGATACACGACCGGACCAGCTTCTCGCGTGACGCCGGGGTCAGCGCCGCGTTGGAGAAGAACTTCGAGTAGGTCCAGCCCCCAATAGAAATCAATACCTTTAGATGTGGGTACTTGATCTTAAGCTTGCGAAGCTGGTTATAGTTGCCCCGCAACGACTCCCACCCGGTGTCGCCAACGCCGTCCACGGACTGCGACGCGGCCATCGGGCGCGAGTAGTCCGCGTCCGCGTCACCGGCGCCGGTGCCCTGGTCGGGATCCTGAGGATTCAGCGTGGTCCCCCGGGTCACCCCCTGCAGACAGGTCAGGTTGACCGGATCGAGGTTGGCGAAGGCGTAGTTGATGTGGGTGAGTTTGGCCGCGGAGCCGCTCGTGTCGAGGTTGCGCACGAAGTACTGGCGGCCGTAGATGCCCCACTGCACGAAGTAACCCACCTTGGCATAGCTGCCTGCGCCGATCACGTCGTCGGTGGTCACCGCCGCCGCGTTCGAGGCGGCGGAGGTGTTGTCGTAGGTGTCCCGCGCTCGCACCGTGAAGCTGTAGGCGGTCAGCGGACTCAACCCGGTCACCACCGCGGTCAGGCCGGTCACGCTGGTCCGCAGGACACCGCCGACATAGATGTCGTATCCGGCGATGCCGTTCGCATCGGTCGACGCGTTCCACGCCAGGCTTACCGTCACCGCCGTCTTGGCCGTGCTCCGCAGATTGCCCGGCACCGTGGGCGCGATGGTGTCGCTGGCCGGATTCAGCGTCGTCGCGGAGACCGCAGCGCTGTCCACCGACACGTTTCCGCGGGTGTCCTTGGCCCGCACCGTGAATGAATAGGTGGTGTTGGGCGTCAGCCCGGTCACCACCCCGGTGGTCGCGGTGACGCTGGTCTTGAGCGCGCCGCCGGCATAGATGTCGTAACCGGCGATCGGGAAGTCGGTGGCCACCGCGGCCGTCCACGACAGACTCACCGTCTTGGTGGTTCGCCCGGACACGGCCAGCCCACCCGGCGCGTTGGGCGGACGGTCGGCGCTGCCGTCGCACTTGTTGCCGTTGATGCGGCAGTTGACCGGCGCGGCTCCACCGCCATAGGCGATGAACCAGGGGCTGTACGGCTCGGTGGTGGCGCCCGCCGCCACGGTGCCGTTGTAGTGAGCGTTGGTGGCCGTTACGTGCGAACCGGTCTGGGTGGCCACCCCGTTGTAGAAGTTGCCCATGGTGACCCCGGCCGGGAGGTCGAATTCCAGGGTCCAGCCGGCTATCGAGGCGGTCGTCGGGTTCGCCACCACGAACTTGTCCAGGAACCACGAACCGTTGTTGGCCGCGGAGAAAGTGGCCGTCAACCCGGGAGCTGCCTGGGCGGGGGTGGCCGGCGCCACGAGCGCGGCGAGGACCAGGAGAGAGGCTAGTAGGGCGCGTCTGAGCATGTCCCCTCCAACAGATAGGAAAGTTTCCTAACTGTTCAGGAATTTACCCAGACGCAGATGAATAGTCAATTAAATCGATCTTAGCTGTGCCCTCTTCTCCAGCAGCAACACCGCCGCCAGCACCAGGGCAAGTGCCACCATCTGCCCGATCGTGGAAGTTAACCCAAGCGGCACAGTGGCCAATGCCGCGAGCCCGCCGGCCAACCGGAACCGAAGCAGGCCGATGCTCAGAATGCGGCGGAACCAGGCGTCCGCGAAGAGGAACAGCGCCACTCCCCCGCCCAGCAGCAGCGCTTGCGACAGATATATATGGCCGCCCGCGTAGGTGGTGGCTTTCTTCACCCCGGCCGCGAACACTACGACCCCTAGCAGCAGCGGATAGTGGGCGAAGCCGAAGGCTCGGATGGCCAGCCGCCCCCGCTGCATCGACGGCGCCGCGTCCAGCGCGTGCTCGGCCGCCTCATCGTCACCACCGAAGTAGAGCCACCACAGCCCGAAAGCCAGCACCAGCCCGAGCAGGGCCACGGTCACCAGCGACCCGGTCAGCTCCAACCCGGCCGCGCCCACCCCAATGGCCACAATGGACTCGCCGAGCGCCACGATGACGATCAGCCCATGTCGCTCCACAAAATGCGACGAGGTGATAGTCCACTCGGAAAGCGGGTGCAGGAAAGGCGACCCGGCGATCACCACCAGCCCGGCACACCAGAGCACCACCCGCCACGGGTCGTCAACGAACCCGCCCACCAGAATCAGGCTGGCGCTGAGCAGGTTCAGCGGCGCCAGCTGTTTCATCGCGCTCGGCGCCGCCCGCAGCAACAGTCCACTATGGATGGCATTGACCACGAAGTAGCCGACGCCGAAGGCCCAGCCGCTGGCCCCGAACGCGTCCGGGATGGCCAGCGCGATGAGCAGGAATCCGGCCATCCCGCTCAGCAGCAGCCCGCGCCGCACCGCGTCGCTCGGCGCGACCACATTGGTCAGCCAGGCGTAGCCGCCGTACATCCACAGGATGATGCCGAGCATCAGCACCACCCGGCCCGCGCTGGGCCACGTCAGGTCGGCCGCCAGCACCCCGGTGAGCTGGGTGATGGTGAAGACGAAGACCAGGTCGAAGAAGAGCTCAAGGGTGGAAACCTTGACTACCGACTCACGCTGCGGGATATGGCTCTCTGAGCGTGAAGGCGTGCTCGGTGCTTCCATGTTTCTCCAGGTGAGCGAGACGTTCCGCGGCCTCGTCCACAGTAGGGGTATGACCTTCGGGCACCCACCAGAGCACCAGGTGGGCTTCTATCCCGTTATGGTCGAACCACTCGCGCCGGCGGCGCATGTAGTCGAGATGCGGCGAACGATAGATAAACTCCCGCAACGCCTCCACTGATTCCCAGACGGTGAGGTTGATTATCACGCCCTCGCCGAACGGGTTCGCCACACCCGTCGCGTCCCCGCTGTCGTCCTGTAGCCGCCAGACGAACCCGGGGCTCGCATCCCCCAGCCCGTTGATCTCCGGCAATGCGTCGACGAAATCCTTGAGCTCAGGCCCGTCGAGCGGGAACCTCAGCCGGGCGATGTTCAGCTGCGCCAGATTCATTTGTCCTCCAACACGACGCAGCACTGCCCCGCCTGCGGTGCCATCTTCGGCTCCACCGGCCAGCCGCTGCCTTCGGCCATCCCCTTCAACAGGGCCAGATTCATGCCGCACACCAGCGGCGGGAACTCTTGCGCCAGCGCGTGGAACGGGCAGTTCCTCAACTTGGTCACGCCCCCGTCCGCGAACGGCTCATACCCACGTTCGCGCAACGCTTCCCACATGTCCGGCTGCTTCAGCGCCAGCCCACGCTTGCGCGCCACCCGATGCAGGGTGTGATCGGCGCCCGCCTTCTCGACGGCTTCGGCCAACAGCTCGGCGGCGTCCACATACGACCTCGGGGGCAGGCTCACCGCCACCTCCGCACCGCTGCGGCAATACAGCTTGGCGGGCCGGCCGCCATGCGGCCCCCGCGCGAAGCTGGTTTCCAGCAGCCCGGCTTCCACAAGCTTGTCGAGGTGGAACGCCGCAAGCGTGCGCCCGATCCCGAGCTGAGCCGCGACCTCGTCGCGGCTCAGCACACCACCGTGCCCCACGACGACCTGATACACCTGCCGGCGCGTGGCATCGCCAAGCGCGGCTATCGCGGTGACCTGCTCTTCACTCACACCCGGATTCTATAACCAACAGTCGTTGTTTATACAACCCGTGTGCCATTTGTCTGCACACCCTTGGTGGCGAGTGGCACGCCTTCCGTACCCTGGAAAGGCCATCCGCGTTGGAGGTGAAGCATTGAAGAACAGAGATTCAGTTGCTTGGCGCAAGAGCAGCTTTTGCGAGTCGGGCGCCTGCCTGGAAGTAGCAGCAGTCGGAGAGGACATAGTTGTCCGCAACTCCCAGGATCCACATGGCACGACACTGCGCTTCTCCAAGCCCGTGTGGGCATCCTTTTTGGAGGCAGTGAGCGCGGGCGACTTCCATCTACGCCAGCCCAACCGGGCTGGAACCGACTAGGCGCGGTCGAAATCCCCCGCCCGCACCCCGTCGATAAAGGCGGCCCACTCGGCACGCGAGAGGGCCAACATAGGACCTAGGTTTTTCGAATCCCGCACAAGCACAGCATCGCCTGCGGAAGCGACCTCGACACAGGCGCTTGATTCACAGCGGCTGGCCTTACGCCAGTCCAGCTCAAGTTCATTCACGTGCGGTCCCCTGGGATGACATTGACCTTCAGCCAGTATCAACGCGCGACTGGGCTATCAGACGCGCGTCGATTTGACATATTTTGGACAGACCACCAGCCGGTCCCGGTGGGGTCCGTCCAAAGGGCGATCTCATTCGCTGACATATGGCCAATTGATGTGTGGCCACATATCAACGGGGAGATCGTACACATGCCACCCTAGGTTGACAATAACTGACTGTGACCTGGGTCTTTGTGGCGTCACCGGCGTGACCTGGGGAAATGAATATCCGACGGGTACGGACGATGAGGCAGCGACTACCAACAGTTACTTTGATCGAAGCTTCTCAGCCTTCGCCCGGATGAGGCTCGCCGTGTCTTCTTCGGTCAGTGCCACGTCCCAGAAGGCTTCGAAGCGTTCGCGGTAGAGCCGGATTCTTTCGGAGCTGTTCACCATCTCGTCGGCCATCTGCGCCTCGAGGTAGAGCACCGCGTTTTCCTCTTCACCGAAATCGAGCACCATGAACGGATTCAGCATCGCCAGATGCGCGCCCGCGCCGAAGGGGAGGATCCTGACCCGGAAGTTGAGAATGCCCGTCAACCGCAGCAGCTCCCACAGCTGCTCCACCATGACCTCCGGCCCACCGACCTCGCGATGCAGCACCGACTCGTCGAGCACAAGGTAGTACTGCGAGTCGGTGGTGAGGGCGAGCTCTCTCCGGCGCATCCGCACCTCGAAACGCACCGCCCGGTCGGCCTCGGACAGTTGCTCCCAGTTCTTCAGAATCATCTCGGCATAGCCGGTGGTCTGCAGGAAACCCGGTATCAGCGCGGGGTTGTAGACCCTGATCGCGCTGGCCTCGGTCTCGAATTGGAGCAGCTGCAAGGTGGCCGCGGTCAGATGCTCACGGTATTGCGGCTGATCCCACCAGCCCTTGCGGCGGGAGGCTCTCGCCACCTCCACCAGCTGCTGCACCCGCTTGGCATCGGTGACGTCATAGTGGGCGAGCAGAGCTTTGAGGTCGGTGCTGGAGACGGTCACGTCCCCGCTCTCGATGCGCTGCACCTTGGACAGGGACCAGTCGAAGTCTTCGGCGACCTGCCCCTGGGTGAACCCTCTGGCCTCCCGTGCCTTGCGCAGGGCGAGGCGGAGGCGGCGGCGCGCGACCGCGGGCGACTCACCCGAGACCATGGCAGCTTCTCTCATCCCCGCCATGTCGCTGGGCCAAAAGGCCAAACGACGTATGGCAAACTGAGGTCCGGCAAGGACGGGGCCGAGACTACACCCGGGAAGAAGCAGCAACAATCAGCGAGCCAGAGATGACACTAGCGACCTGATGACAATCAGTGAGCGAATTCGCGGCTCTCCAAGGCACGGCGCAGCCCACGGCGCACCTGGCCCAGCAGCCGCTCATCCGATGTCCGGAGTAGACAGACGGCCCGGCCTCGATAAATAGCTCGCAGCTCGTAAGGCTCGTCGCGGTGTTGCCAGCACCCCGCCGCCACCCCCGACGCGACGGCCGTCACCAAGAGTGCGGTAATCGCTATCGACGGCGAGCCCACCGTCCAGAAAGCCACCGCGCCGGCGATGATCGCCGCCAGCACCATGACGGTGGAACCGGCTCGGGCCCATGGAGTTCCCATGATCGTCCGCTCGGCCTCGCGCACAATGTGGATGCCCCCCAGATCCCTTATGGGGAACAACTGGAACCTCGGGATGCGCGTCTCGAACACTTCGTGGGTGATCCGCGCGCAGGGCCCGTGATAGAAGACTGTCATCTTCATTCCTTCCCTCGCTGAAGCGTTGCGAGAGGGAGGGGATTGAGACAGGATGACAGGTGCATGGGTCCTGCCCTCTCGCGAAGGGTGGCCTAAAGGCGGTAGTCGGGTGCCAGCCCGGTTGCCGCCACATTTGCATATGCGGGCTAGCCTCGATGCTGCCCAGCGGACTCAAGTATGAGTGAGCTTGGACGTGATCGCCATAATGCAAAGTGCCACACCGCAGATTGCAGTATTCACTCACCTTCCAGATAGGACTCGTTAGCCGCGATTTCTTCTGCCACATAGGGATCGGCCGCACCGACGTCGGTGGCGGCCAATTCGCGTAGCTCCGCGAGCGCCTCATCGCGGCGGCCGAGGGCACGCGCGGCTCGAGCCCGAGTCCAGCGCGCCACGTGGTAGGACTTGCGGGCCGCGTCGCTGTCGAGGTTTTCGAGCACCTTCGCGCGGGCGGCGACGGCCCAGTCGAAGAGCGAATAGGCCGTCTCCCACTCCTCTTCGTCGGCGAGTCTCCAACCCATGTTGTTCTGCAGCGCGCCGGTCATGCTGAGCGCGAGGGGATCGTCGCTTTCCTGGGCGGCGCCCAGACCTTCCAAAAACCAATGCAGATGCTCGTCGGGCAGCGCGATGGCTAGCATGTGCGCCGCATCGGCGGCGAGGCCCGCCAGACCCTGCGTCTGCGCTAGCTCAAAGGCCTCACGGAACAGCGGCACGGCCCTCTCGGCATCGCCGGCGGAACGATAGACCCGGCCTCGCTCGAGAAGCGCTCGGATCCTTGGCTCCCCTTCGATATCGGCGGTTTCATCCAGTACCAGATGAGCCTG
Source organism: Rhizocola hellebori (assembly GCF_016862955.1). Lineage (GTDB taxonomy): Bacteria > Actinomycetota > Actinomycetes > Mycobacteriales > Micromonosporaceae > Rhizocola > Rhizocola hellebori. Next base: position 29,501 of record NZ_BONY01000023.1, read on the forward strand.
GTCGAAATCCCCCGCCAAACCGTGACTTCGGGCAATCTGCGTGCGCACGACGGCGGCCACGGCCTCGAAACGCGCCCGGGATCCCGCCGGGTCGTCAAAGTCCCACAGCGAAAGGATCAAACGGTTGCTCTCCCACTCGATCATCCGCTCAGCCTAATCCGCCGGGCGGAGGCCGAATTTGGAGAGCGCTCTCCACTGTGGAGCTACGCCGAGTGCCGGACCACCAGGCTCGGCTCGAAGATGACCGAGGTGACGCGGGTGCTCGGGTCGTCGATGCGGGCGATGAGCAGGCGCACGGCCTCGGCTGCCATGTCTTCCATGGGATGGCGCACGGTGGTCAGCGTGGGCCGGGCGGCCAGCGCCGGGGTGCTGTCGTCGAAGCCGATGACCGCCACCTCGTCGGGGACGGCGCGGTCAAGCTCGCGAAGCGCGTGGACGGCGCCCTGGGCCATCAGGTCGTTGAGGGCGAAGACGCCATCGAGACCTGGCTCCTCGGCGAGCAGCTTGCGCATGCCGGCCTCGCCGCTGGCGAGGGTGAAGTTGCCTTCCACACAAGGGATGTAGGCGTGGCCGTGCCTGGCCATCGCCTGGCGGAACCCGGCCAGGCGGTCCTGGCTGGCCGGCACGTCGGCCGGGCCGGAGATGATGCCGATGCGCTCGCAGCCGCGCGCTATCAGGTGTTCGGCGGCCATCGCGGCGCCGCGGTCGTTGGCTACGTCCACGTAGCTGATCGGCGTGGGAATGGCAGGCCGTCCAAACAGGACAGCCGGGATCCCCGCGTCGGCGATGAGCCGGGGCAGCGTGTCGCCCGGGTGCAGGGAGAGGATGACCACGCCGTCGGCGTGGCCCTGGCGCAGATCGCCGACGACCTTGACCCGGGCCTCGTCCGTGCCGGCAAGCATGAGGGCCAGGTGCACCCCGGTCGGGCGCAGCACGCTGAGCACCCCGCCCACCACGCGCCCGAAATAGGGGTCGGTGAAGAAGCGGCTCATAAACGGATCGTTGACGCTGTGGTCCTCCGAGTCGGAGACCAGCAGGGCCACCGAACCGGTGCGGCGGGTCACCAGCGAGCGGGCCGCGCGGTTGGGCACATATCCGGTCGCGTTGACGGCACGCCAGACCACCTCGTGAAGCTCGGGGTCAACGTTGCGAACCCCATTGATCACCCGGGAGACCGTTGCCCGCGAGACCCCGGCCACCTGGGCAACGTCTTCCAACGTCGGTGACCGCGGGACCTCAGAAGTGCTCATGGCAGCCTTTATAGCACAGAGGGAGAGCGCTCTCCGCCGCTGAAGTGGCGGAGAGCACCCGGAACCCGCTAACGATAAACACCGAACTCCCACAACGAATAGCCAAACGTGGTCGCCCGAACGGTCCCGCTGATCCGAACATAGCGGCCCGAGCCGGTCAGATTCAGATCATCGAACCCGCCGTCGCCGGTGGTGGTCGAGTAGATCGTGCTCCAGCCGGCGCCATCGGTGGAGGTCTGGATCTGGTAGGACCGCGCGTAGGCATCCTCCCAGGCCAGCTGAATGTGGTTGAAGCTCTGCACGCTGCCCAGATCGACCTGGATCCATTGCGGGTCGCTCCAGTCGCTGGCCCAGCGGGTGGTGAAGTTGCCGTCGTTGGCGAAGGACGGCAGCTGCGGCCCGCTCGGCCCGGTCGGCTGGTAGGACGAGGCGGTGGCCGGCCGGTTGAGCGCGATGTTGGTGCCCGGCACTGTCGGCGGGACCACCTTGAACGAGCGCGTCTCGATGCCGACGTTGCCCTGCCCGTCATAGGCGTAGACGTAGACCTTCCAGACGCCCATCTGCTGCGGCGCGGTGACCGAGAACGAGCCCGCGCCGGTCTGGGTGAACCGCACGTGGTCGAAGCCGCGATTGCCGTTGATGTGCTTGTTGGAGAACATCAGGTTGTAGCGGATCGCGTCCCCGTTGGGGTCGGTCGCGCCGACGTTGACCGTGAACTGGCCCCCGGCGGGCACAGCCGTCTGGTTGCCCACCGACATGGAGGTGATCTCCGGTGGGGTGTTGGCTGATGGGGTACCGGTATAAGCCTGCTTCAAAGCGTGATAACCCAAGCGCCGCCAGCCTCCGGTGTAGGTGTTGAGCCAGACCCCGCCGAAGTCGTTTTCGAGCCCGTAGTGAAACTCGGTGGCGCCCAAGGCAACCCCGGGATGGGCCTTGATGGCGTTCCAGCTGGCCGTGTAGCCGGCCCGTTTCTGCAGATCGGTCGGCTCGGTGGGGACGCCGTTGAGGTCGTTGGGAACCTCCCACTCCCCGGCCGGACCGGCCTCGGTGACGACGTAGGGCTTGGTGTGGCCCTGGGCGATCCAGTCGGCCTTGACCCCGCCGATGGCGCCGTAGGAGTTGACCGCAAGCAGATCGAGGGCGGGCGAATGTGTCTTGTAGTAGGGCCAGGCGCCGGTCCAAGCATCGGTCGAGGTGACCGGGTGGTTGGCGTCGGCGGCGTGGATCGCCACCGCCACTTCGTTGACGAATTGGGCGTAGGCGACCCGGCGCTGCTCCACCACGTTGGCCGGCAAACCGAAGTCCTGCATGGTGAGGATCACCTCGTTGCCCACGTCCCACATCAGCACGCCCTGCTGTCCCTTGAGCGCGTTGACCCGTGCCACGATCTCGTTCTTGACCGCGGTTTTGTAAGCGGTGTCGGCGACGTAGTCCGCGCCCTGGTTCAGCCAGTGCCCGACGATCACCTTGATTCCGTGCTGCGCCGCCTTGTCCAGCAACGCCGGCGTGTTGGCATCGACGCCCCAGGTGCGAATGGTGTTGACGCCCATAGCTTTCAGGTCCCGGACGTAGCCGTCGAGCGCGCCCTGCGGCGGGCCATAGGTGATGCCCTTGACCTCCCAGGGCGCGCCGTTGACCTGAAGCTGCCATGCCCCTTGACTTCCGGTGACCCGAACCACGCTCGGGCCGCCCGGCGTGGCCGGATCGGTCATCGCGGGCGGGGCGGCCCCGCTGCGCTTGGCGACGGAGACTGACTCGACGCTCAGGATCCCGCCGCTCGTGGTGGCCGCGGTCGGCGTGGTCTGCCCGGCGAGCGCGTTGGGCAGCGAGCCGCCGATGGCCAGATCTAGGCGCAGATAGAACCCGTGCTGCACGGCGGCTTGCCAAGCGGCGACGCCTACCTGGCTCTCCCGCACTATCCAGGTTTGCACGCCATCGAGGTAGAAGCGGATCTCCTCGTCGGTCTTGCTGCGGTCGATGATCTGCGTGTACTCGTGGAAACCGGTCTGGCATCCGGCACAGGTGGCGAACCCGCTGGTGCGGCCGTTGTACTCGGCGCACACGCCATCGGGCGCCGTTCCACAGTGGAGGGTCTGCGCGAGCTGGCTGCGCCCATTGACGTCGGTCATGATGTCGGTCTCGCCGACGCCGGGCCAGTTGTTGTAGTTGCCGCGGTAGGCGGCTCCGGTCGCGCGGAAGCCGGGCCAATAGCCGAGCCCGTTCGCAACGTCGGGCTGCTTGAGGTTGGCGGTGAAGCGCACCTGCTCCCCCGCGGCTGCCCCGAAATCGGTGCGCTGGGTTTCGATGCGGCCCGAGGTCCAGTTGCCCGCTCCGTCGCGAACCGCGCGCACGTTCAGCTTGCCCGCGCCGTCCAGGGTCACGTTGGCCGCGCTCATCGTTTCCACTTCACCGGTGCCCCAGTTCGCCGCGCCGCCCGGGTACTGGGTTCCGGTGCGCACCAACCAGTTCGCGGCGTTGAGCGTGGTGCCGTTGAAGTCCTCGGACCAGACCGTGGTCCACGCCGGGTCGGGGGTGGAGGTCGGGGTGGAGGTCGGCGTGCCGGCCGGACCCGTTCGCACCACCATCTCCCACAGCGAGTAACCCCAACCCGTGCCACGGGTCGTGCCGTACATGCGCACGTAGCGCCCGGAGCCGGAAACGTTGAGGGTTTCCGTGCCGCCGGCGCCGGTGGTCGTGGAGTAGATGGTGGTCCAGGTGTTCCCGTCGGCCGAGGTCTGGATCTGGTATGCGCGCCCGTAGGCGCCCTCCCACTGCAGGACCACCTGGCAGACGCTCATCGTCGAGCCCAGATCGACGCGAAGCCACTGGGGATCGGCGAAAAGGCTGCCCCAGCGGGTGCCGGGGTTGCCGTCGAAAGCTTCGGCCGGGCTGCCGATTTCGACGGAGGAAGCGGTGGCGGGCCTGTTCAGCGCGGCGTTGCCGGAGCAGGCGGGCGGGGCGCCGCCGATGGAGCCGTAGACCTGGAACTCCCAGAGCGAGTAGCCGTAACCCGTTGCGCGCGCGGTGCCGTTCATCCGCACGTGCCGGCCTGAGCCGGTGACGTTGAGGGTTTCCACGCCACCCGCACCGGTGCTGGTCGAGTAGATATTGGTCCAGGTCACGCCGTCGGGCGAGGTCTGGATCTGGTAGGTACGGGCGAAGGCGCCCTCCCAGCGGAGGACGACCTGGTTGATGGTGGCGGTCGCACCAAGGTCCACGGCGATCCACTGCGGGTCGCTCCATTGACTCGACCAGCGGGTGCCGTTGTTGCCGTCGAAGGCCAGAGCGGCTGGCACGTCGGCACCCTGAACCGACGAAGCCGTGGCCGGTTTGCCCTGGGAAAGGAGCACGTCGGCGGCGCTCGCAGCGGAGATCACCACCAGCGCCGAGGCCGCCACGAGGGTGCTGGCGGCAAGGGATAGGAGCACGCCTTTGGGTTTCACGGAACCTGCCTCTCGGTCCGGACACGGGGATCGATGGAGAGCGCTCTCCGTGTTGGACGAAGTGTTACGCCCGGGTTTCCCAACTGTCAAGACATCTATCGATCTCCGCGTGCGTATACGTGCCTAAAGTGGACACGGTATTGACAGAACCGCACATAAAAGCTCAGTGTTGGACCCACTTGGAGAGCGCTCTCCGTGATTGAGAGCGATGACGAAAGTGGTGCCGGGATGATGACTTCTTCCCTGATGGCAGCCGGTTCCCCGGCTCACGGCGAGCTTACCGAGCTGCGGTTTCCAGCAGGCTTTTGGTGGGGAGCGGCGACCGCCTCCTACCAGATCGAAGGCGCCACCGACGAGGATGGCCGCACTCCCTGCATCTGGGACACCTTCGCCGCCACCGAAGGCAAGGTTGTCAACGGCGACAGCGGCGCCGGCGCGACCGAACACTATTTCCGTTACCGCGACGACGTCGCGCTGATGGCCAGCCTTGGCCTCAACGCCTACCGGTTCTCGGTGGCCTGGCCCCGCATCCGGCCGCGCGGAGGAGACCGGAGCAACCCGGCCGGAATCGCCTTCTACGACAAGCTCGTGGATGAGCTGCTGGGCAAGGGCATCAAACCGGTCGCCACTCTCTACCACTGGGATCTTCCACAGGAGCTCGAAGACGCGGGCGGCTGGACCAACCGCGACACCGCCCACCGCTTCGGCGACTACGCCGCCGACGTGGCAGCCGCGCTGGGCGACCGGATCGAGCTGTGGTGCACGCTGAACGAGCCCTGGTGCTCGGCCTTCCTCGGCTACGGCTCGGGTGCGCACGCCCCCGGCCGGACCAACCACGCGGATTCGCTTGCCGCCGCTCACCATCTCCTGCTCGCGCATGGCCTGGGCACGGCGGCCATCCGCGCCTCGGGTAAGGACGCCAACATCTCGCTGGCCATCAACGCGGGCGTGGTACGGGCCTTCTCGGACGATCCCGCCGACCTGGACGCGGCGCGGCGCATCGACGGCATGCTCAACCGGATCTTCCTTGATCCGATCTTCAAGGGCGCCTACCCGCAGGACGTGCTCGCCGACACGGCCCAGACCAGCGACTGGTCCTTCGTCCGCGAGGGCGACCTTGAGATCATCGGCGCGCCGATCGACGGGCTCGGGCTGAACTACTACCAGCCCGATCTGGTGAGCGCGGCCAACCCTCCGCGCGACGACCCGCATGGCCCGTACCCGACCGGGGACAGGGTCACCTGGCACCGCGCCGAAGGCCCGCGCACCGACATGGACTGGCCGATCGATCCGAGCGGGCTGGAGGAGATCCTGCTGCGGATCAAGCGCGACTACGGCGACATCGCGCTCTACATCACCGAAAACGGGGCCGCGTTTCCGGACAAGGTGGTCGACGGCCAGGTTCAGGACACCGAGCGGATCGACTTCCTGCACCGGCATCTGGTCGCGGCGCACCAGGCATTGCAGGCGGGCGCGAACCTTCGCGGGTACTTCGTCTGGTCGCTGCTGGACAACTTCGAGTGGGCGCTCGGCTACGGCAAACGCTTCGGCATCATCCACGTCGATTACGAGACCCAGGTCCGCACCCTCAAGCAGAGCGCCCACTGGTATCGCGACGTCATCGCCTCCGGCGGCGTCCCGCGCCGCTAACGCATTTGGAGAGCGCTCTCCCCCGCGCGAGCAGAGCCAAAATCGCCGGCGGCGGCGCAGCCGCCGGGCGCAACCAAGCACGCAGGTGGCGTTGCCGACGGGAGTTACGGCGCTTGACCACGACGGACCGGCGCAAAAAGGAAGGTCAATCTGCGCCGAGGCTTGCCATGACCTCAGCCAGCTCATCGGGTTTGATGAGAACCTCGCGGGCCTTCGAGCCCTCGGAGGGCCCGACAATGCCGCGGGTTTCCATCAGGTCCATGAGCCGGCCGGCCTTGGCGAAGCCGACGCGAAGCTTGCGCTGCAACATGCTCGTCGAGCCCAGCTGGGAAACCACGACCAGCTCGATGGCCTGCAGCAGCAGCTCGAGGTCGTCGCCGACCTCCTCCTCGGCCTTCTTGCGCGGGTCCGGCGGGGGTGGAGCGAGGATGTCGGGACGGAACTCGGGCTCGCGCTGGCGCTTACAGAAGGCGACGATGTCGACGATTTCCTTCTCGTCGACCCAGGCACCTTGCAGCCGTTGCGGTTTGGACGCCCCCATCGGCAGGAAGAGCGCATCGCCGCGGCCGATGAGCTTCTCAGCGCCCGGCTGGTCGAGGATGACGCGGGAGTCGGCCAGGGAGCTTGTCGCGAAAGCCAAGCGGGAAGGGACATTGGCCTTGATCAGACCGGTCACCACATCGACCGACGGGCGCTGGGTGGCCAGCACGAGATGGATGCCGGCGGCGCGGGCGAGCTGGGTGATGCGCACGATCGAGTCTTCGACATCACGCGGCGCGACCATCATCAGGTCGGCCAGCTCGTCGACGATGACCAGCAGATAGGGGTAGGGGGCGATGCTGCGCTCGGATCCGGGTGGCGCCTTGATCTGGCCGGCGCGCACCTTGCGGTTGTAGTCGTCGATGTGGCGAACTCCCGCGGCGGCGAGGTCGTCGTAGCGCATGTCCATCTCGCGCACCACCCACTCGAGGGCGTCCGACGCCTTCTTGGGATTGGTGACGATCGGGGTGACCAGGTGCGGAATGCCCTCGTATCCGGTCAGCTCGACCCGCTTCGGGTCGATGAGCAGCAGGCGAACCTGGTCGGGTGTGGCCCGGGCCAGGATCGACACCAGCAAACTGTTGAGGCAGGAGGACTTTCCGGCGCCGGTCGCCCCGGCGATGAGGATGTGCGGCATCTTCGCCAGGTTGGCCGTGACGTAACCGCCTTCGATGTCCTTGCCGAGCGCCACCACCATCGGGTGGGTGTCGTTGCAGGCCAGGCGGGACCGCAGCACATCGCCCAGGGCAACGTCTTCGCGGTCGGAGTTGGGAATCTCGACGCCGACCGCACTCTTGCCCGGGATCGGGCTCAGGATCCTGACATCGGGACTCTTGACGGAGTAAGCGATGTTGCGGGAGAGCGCCGTGATCCGCTCGACCTTCACCCCGTGCCCGAGCTCGACCTCGTAGCGGGTGACCGTCGGCCCACGGGTGAAACCGGTGACCGCCGCATCGACATCGAACTGGTCGAACACGTTGGCCAGCGCCGCAATGACCTCGTCGTTGGCCTTGGAACGGGTCTTGGCCGCCTCCCCCGGGCGCAGCAGATTGGCGGGTGGGAGCACGTATTCGCCGCCGAGACTGGGCAGCACCAGCTGCTCCATTTTGGTCGGTGGCGGGGTGTGCGAGGGCGGGGCCGGCTTGACCTTCTTGGTGGGCCGCTGGATCGAGACGGTCACGTGCTCCGGCTCGACCTCGTCCTCATCGTCATCGCGGGTGAACGCGGCCGGCGGGGTGAGCCGGCGGCGCGGCTTGCCCGGCTCGGGGTCCTCCTCCGCTTCGCCGTCCAAAGGCCTGCCGATGAACAGGTCACGCAGATGGGCCAGCCGTTCAGGAATCTTGCTGACCGGGGTGGCGGTGATGACGAGCACGCCAAAACCGAACAGCAGCAACAGAAGTGGCACCGCGACAAAGGCGGTGACCGCGGCCTCGAGCTTGCCGACGCCCCAGCCGAGCATGCCGCCGGCCATGTACTCGCGCTGGACCATGTCCACCGGGTCCTGCAGGATCTCCAGCAATCCAGTCGCGGCAAGGAAAAGCGCGCTCCAGCCCACGAACGCGCGGCCACGCTGCGCCGGATCGGGATCAGAGCGCATCATGCGAAACGCCGAAACCGCCAGCAGCATGGGCAAAGCGACCGCCACCGCGCCGACGAAGAAGCGCAGCGCCACACCGAGCCAGCTGCCCAGCGGCCCGGCGCCGCCGCCCCAGATGGCGACGGCCAGCAGCACCGACAGTCCTAACAGGAGCAACCCCAGACCGTCGCGGCGATGCTCCGGGTCGAGGTCCTTCGCCTTCGACGCCTGCGAACTGACTCCCCGCACCAGCCACCCCACCCCATGGGCAATGCCCATCCACAGCGCGCCTATCCCACGCGCTAGAAGGTCAAGAGGGCTGGCAGAGCGGCGTCGAGAGCGCGCAGGAGTCCGCGTCGCGGGCTTCCTTGTGGTGGAGGCAGCTGCGCGACGGCTCGATTGAGAGGTACGTGCCGCCATACGCACAGGCTAAATCACAAGCCTGTAGTTTTAGACCTCCAACACGTTGGGCACAATCATTGGCCTTCGCCGATAGGCCTCGTTGACCCACCTGCCCACCACCCTGCGCACGATCTGCTGCAGCTGATGCGGGTCGGTGACCCCCTCCAGCGCGGCCCGGTCGAGACCGTCTGTCACCAGCGGCAACACCGGGTCGAAGGCCGCCGGATCCTCGGAGAACCCCTTCGCGGAAAGGGTCGGGCCACCCACCACCTTGCCGGTGACCGAGTCCACCACCACGGTGACCGCGATGAACCCGCCGTCGCCGAGAATGCGCCTTTCGGTGAGCAGGCTCTCGCCCACATCGCCCACGGCGAGACCGTCCACATAGACATAGCGGGACTTCACATGCCCCACCACGCGGGCGTGCCCATCCACGAGATCCACGACATCGCCGTCTTCACAAAGCACGATGTTCTCCGCTTTCAACCCGGACTCCAGGCCAAGTCGCGCGTGTGCCCGCAAATGACGCCATTCACCGTGTACCGGCATGAGGTTGCTCGGTTTCACCACGTTGAGCAGATACAGCAACTCGCCCGCAGGCGAGTGCCCGGAGACGTGAACCTTCGCGGTTTCCTTGTGGATGACGTTCGCGCCGCCCCGCGCCAGCTGGTTGATCACGCGGTAGACGCTGGTCTCGTTCCCGGGCACCAGCGAGCTGGCCAGCACCACGGTGTCGCCCGGGCCGACCGTGACGTGCCGGTGGTCGCCGTTGGCCATCCGCCCGAGCGCGCTCATCGGCTCGCCCTGCGAACCGGTCGACATCAGCACGATCTGGTTGGGAGGAAACGCGGTCGCCTCCTCCAGGCCGACGATCAGGCCCTGCTCCACGCGCAGCAGACCCAGATCGCGGGCTATCCCCATGTTGCGAACCATGGACCGGCCGATCAGGGCCACCTTGCGCCCATGCTCGGCAGCCGAATCGAGCACCTGCTGGACACGGTGCACGTGGGAGGCGAAGGAGGCCACGATGATGCGGCCCGCCGCCTTGGCGAAGATCGCGTCCAGTACCGGCCCGATCTCCCGTTCCGGGGTGACGAAACCCGGGATCTCGGCGTTGGTCGAGTCGGACAGCAGCAGGTCCACGCCCTCGGCCCCGAGCCGGGCGAACCCGGCCAGGTCGGTGATGCGCCCGTCGAGCGGGAGCTGGTCCATCTTGAAGTCACCGGTGTGCAACACGAGGCCGGCAGGTGTGCGAATGGCGACCGCGAGCGCGTCCGGGATGGAGTGGTTGACCGCAAAGAACTCCAGGTCGAAAGGCCCGAGCCGCTCCCGCCTGCCCTCGGCGACGGTCAGCGCGTAGGGCGTGATCCGCCGCTCCGCGAGCTTCGCCTCGATCAGGGCCAGCGTGAACTGGGACCCCACCAAGGGGATGTCGGGCTTGTGCGCGAGCAGGTACGGGACCGCGCCGATGTGGTCCTCGTGGCCGTGGGTCAGAACGATCGCCTGGACGTCTTCGAGCCTGTCCAGGATCGGGGCGAAGTCCGGCAGGATCAGGTCAACGCCGGGCTGGTCTGCGGTGTCGGGGAACAACACCCCGCAGTCGACGATGAGCAGCTTGCCGTCGAACTCGAAGACCGTCATGTTGCGGCCGATGGCGCCCAATCCGCCCAGGGGGATCACCCGCAAGCCGCCTTCCGGCAGCTCGGGCGGCGGGCTGAGCTGCTTGAGCTCGCTGGTTCCCTCTAATGGTGCAGAGGCCAAAATTAACTCCTTATGTCATGTCAAGCGGGAGCCCCGAGTCGGCGCAGTCGATGCGCAGCTGGGCCAGTTCGGCCTCGGTCGCATCAACCAGCGGCGCCCGGACGGGACCACCGGGCAGACCACGAGCGTTCATGGCTGCCTTCACCAGGATCGTGCCCTGGGTTCGGAAAATTCCGGTGAATAGCGGAAGCAGTTGCTGATGCAGCTGAAGTGCTCCGGCATGGTCACCTTGGTCAAATGCCTCGATCATCTTCTTGGTGAGCGCACCGGTGAGGTGCGTCGAGGTGCCCACCACGCCCACGCCGCCCGCGGCGAGCATGGGAAGGGTCAATGCGTCTTCGCCTGAGTAGTAAGCCAGATCGGAGCGCTTGAGCACCCAGCTCGTGGCGGTCAGATCGCCCTTGGCGTCCTTCACCCCGACGATGCGGTCGTGCTCGGCGAGCTTCACGATCGTGTCGGTCGCGATCGCCACCCCGGTGCGGTGCGGGATGTCGTAGAGCAGCACCGGCAGGCCCGTGCTGTCGGCCACGGCGGTGAAGTGGGCGAGCAGGCCAGCCTGCGGCGGCTTGTTGTAGTACGGCGCCACCACGAGCAGGCCGTGCGCGCCTGCCTTCTCGGCCTGCCGCGCCAGCTCGATCGTGTAATAGGTGCTCGAAGTTCCGACGCCGGCGACGATTTTGGCCCGGTCGCCGACCGCCTCGATCACGGCCCGCAGCACACTCTCCTTGTCCACCCCGCTGGTGGTCGGAGACTCGCCGGTGGTGCCGTTGATGACCAGCGCGTCGTTGCCCTGCTCGTCCACGAGGTACTCGGCCAGTCGCGCCGCGCCATCGCAGTCGACAGCACCATCGGGGTGCATCGGGGTCACCATCGCGGTGAGGACACGGCCGAACGGCCGCCGAGCGTCTTGCGTCATAGAAACAACCTAACGGAAGTACTCAGCTATGACTCCCACGTATACGGGCTGGCCGCAATAGCCGACCCGTCAGGAAGCTGACTGATCTGGAAGTCACCGAAAACGCTTGGTGCGAGCGTCTGGAGCTGGCGAAGACACTCGACGGCGAGGGCGCGAATTTCGACGTCGGCGTGTTCGGTGGCGCGCATGGCGATGAAGTGCCGCCACGCCCGGTAGTTGCCGGTGACCACGATGCGGGTCTCGGTCGCGTTGGGCAGGATCGCGCGCGCCGCCTGCCGGGCCTGTTTGCGGCGCAGGGTCGCGTTGGCGACGTCGGCGAACTTGGCCTCAAGGCCTTCCAGCAGCTCGTTGTACGCACGCACAGCGGCCTCGGAGGCCTCGACAAAGCGCTTGTGCAGCTCCGGATCCTCGGCGATGACGTCGGGCTCCACCATCGCCGCGTCGCGCTCGGGAACATAGCGCTGGGACAGCTGCGAGTAGGAGAAATGCCGGTGACGGATCAGCTCGTGGGTGAAGGAACGCGAGACGCCGGTGAAGTAGAAGGTGGCGGTGCCATGCTCCAACACGGACAGGTGGCCGACCTCCAGGATGTGCTTGAGGTAGGCGCTGTTGGTGGCGGTCGCCGGGTTCGGCTTGGACCAGGACTGGTAGCAGGCGCGTCCGGCGAACTCAGCCAGCGCCTGTCCACCCTCCGCGTCGGTCTCCCACGGCACCTCGGCCGGAGGCTGAAATTGGGTCCAAGCGATGAGCTGCACCTTCGGCTCTACCAGTTCCGTCACAGGCAGCACAATACTCCCACCAGCCGCTGACGTCAGCGCGACACTTGACACGACATCATGCTGACGTCATAGTGATGTCATGGACCTGTCGCCCTACCTAGATTCCCTCCGGCGAGATCTGGCCGCAGCGGCCGCGCCGGGAGGCGAGCAGATCGCCCAGACCGCAGAGATCTTGGCTACCGCACTCGACGCCTCCGCCCGCCTCTGTCTCATCGAGGTGCTCGCCGACGCCACCGCTGAGATCACCACCAAGCTCGACGGCCCAACGGTCGAGGTTCGCCTACGTGGACGCGAGGCCGAGCTGGTGGTGACGGGTGCCGAGCCGGAGGCCCCGCCGCAGCCCGTGACCTACCCGGAGACCGGCGGCGATCAGGCCCGGCTCACGCTTCGCCTCCCCGACAGCCTCAACGAGGCGATCAAGAAGGCGGCCGACGCCGAAGGCGTCTCCGTCAACACGTGGCTGGTTCGCGCCGCCTCGGCCGCGCTGCAAGGCAGCCCCGGCCCGCGGTCCAACAACCCGCCCAGATCCAGCTATGGCAAGTCCTTCACCGGTTACGCCCAAGCCTGAAGCCTGACAGGAGACCTCTCATGAACTACGAATTCGCCAACCCCGGCCCGGTCAACGCCGACATCCGCATCGCCAGCGGCACCCTCGACGTCAACGCGGGGGAACACGAAAAGATCATCGTTACCGTCGATCCCCTCGACAGCTCGTCGACCAGCCGCGAAGCGGCCGAGCAGACTCGGGTACACCTTGAGGGCAAACACCTGGTCGTGCACACTCCGCACGGCAAGGGCTGGGCGTTGTTCAAGTGGCCCAAGCTAAGGATCATGGTGTACATCCCGCAGGACAGCGCGCTCAGCATCAAGTCCGCCTCGGCCGACGTGACCTGCACCGGCGTCTACCACGACGTCGTCGCCCACACGGCAAGCGGCGACCTCACGGTCGACCGGGTGGCCAAGGACGCCTCGGTCGTCAGCGCCAGCGGCGACGTCAAGATTGGCTGGGTCGGCGGCGACCTGCGGATGAACAGCGCCAGCGGCGACGTCTCGGCACAGTATGTGGGCAAGGACGCCGATGCTCACTCGGCCAGCGGCGACGTCACCATCGGCCGCGCCGACGGCAGCGCCCGAGCCAAGACCGCCTCCGGCGACATCAAGGTGGGTGTCGCCAGCCGCGGAGAGGTCAGGGCGCACAGCGCCAGCGGCGACGTGACTGTGGGCGTGGCCGCCGGCACCGCGGTCTGGCTGGATCTCAGCACCGCCTCCGGCAAGACGCGCAGCGAGCTGGCCATGAGCGACGGCGCGCCGCCCAGCGGCACCAACCTGCAGATCAAAATCCGCACGGCCTCGGGCGACATCACCCTCAACCGGGTCGCGCTCGCGGAATGAGGCTTCGGCCGGATCAGACGAAGTAGTAGGTGAACGGGGCCCACGGAAGATTCCGCAGCACCATGAAGATTCCCCAGGCCCCCAAGAAGAAGGCCAGCAGCTTCGGGCTCAGCCTCAACTGCGGGAGCTTCCAGCCGAAGGCGGTCTGCCCGGCCCAGGCGACGTAAAGGTAAAGCAGGAACGGCACCGCGAAGACGAACAGCAGATGGTGCCGGGCGGCGGCGGGAATGTCGCCATGCAGCAGGTACCACGCGGCACGGGTGCCACCGCAGCCGGGACAGTCAAGACCGGTGGTCAGCTTCACCAGGCAGGTCGGGATGCTGTCGGCGCCCGACGAGGCCGGGGTGGACCACATCGTGTAGCCGAGCGCGCCACCGATGCATCCGAGCACCGCAACCGGGCCGAGCCAGCGCGGCATGCGGGAAAGCACTCGATCAGACAGCCGAGTCACCCGGTCAACCGGTGGCTCAACCGGAACGGGGTAGGCGTGCGCGTCGGTCACCCCTTAGAAGTTACACGGTTGGGCAAAGCCGTGAGATCCCCTCGCTCTCCCAGGCGTGATCTCCAGCTGGCCTGTCCGATCAGCCAAATGTGGGAGCTCGGCATTCAACGCCCGGCGGCCGCCCGCCCAGGGATCGAAGGGATAGCCAATGTGGACACGGAGAAAGGCTTCGCAGCTCGGATGTCGCGGTGGAACCATGCCAGCGGCATCCACCCTGCCGCCTGGGCTGGGATCAGCACCTCGCCTGCGCAAATTTGGACCTGGGGCCGGAAACGATCCCACGGCCAGATCTCGGCCGCCGCCGGCGGGGTCGGGCGCGAACTGCTCGGCCGGCCGCCGGAACGCCTCCTCGGGCGGCGGCCCGGCCGAGCGGTCCGCGCCGTAAGCGGTCTCTTAAAGCTGATCTTGTGGGGTGGAGCTTTTCCGTTTTTGCTCGGCGCGCCACGCGGCGCGGTAGACGATGCGAAGCAGCAACAGCGCCAGCGCCACCCCGGCAACGTCCAGGCAGGCCCGCATCCAATCGATGCCCCCAGCCATGACCATCACGGCCAGCACACCGGCGAACAGCGCCGTCAGCACAAGCCAGCTGACGATCCAGGCCGACCACTCGAGGCGGCCGAGTCTTGCCGTGTAAGACACGAGCGCCGCCAGCGCCCGCTTGAGCATTGCCGCCACGTGTCCTCCGCTTCGCGCCCGCCAAGGCCGCTGCTCGCCCGGATCAAGTATCCGAGCGAGCAGCGATTGTATCTTTAGTTCTGTCTATCTATCTATGAGCGGTCGGGCGCGCCTCAGTCATCGTCGGAAGCCTGCGCGAGAGCAAGCCCTACGTACCCTCCGATGGCCGCAAGAGCTCCCGCCACCATGCCGAAGCCTGCCTGCACCGCCTTGTCGGCGAGCTTGGCGACTATCACGGGGACCAGCTGTTTCAGCTGACCGATGATGGCCTGCTTGACCAGGCCTCCGAGAATTCCGGCCATCCCGCCAAGGAGACCGGCCACCACGGCCACGCCGAAGTCAAACCAGTTGAACTCCGCGAAGCCGAACGCCAAAGTCGCCAGCGCATAGGTGATGGCTCCCGTAACAGCCCCAACGATCGCACCGCACGCAAGGTTTGCGCCCGGCGCCTGGAAGTAACACAAGCCGGTGGCGAAGTTGCTCAAGACCGCCACGCCTATGTCGAAGAGTGCCTTCTTGACGCTGAATCCCTTGGGGACAACGGATTCTTGCGGCGTTTCCTGGGCCACCAGCAGCATCTTCGCCGATGCCGGGCTTCCGGCTGCGGGAGTGCACACGCCCGACTGCCGGTCGCCGCCGAAGCAGCCTCCGCCGCCGGAACCGCCGCCACCGGATCCGCCGCCGCCACCGCCGCCACTACCGCCCCCGCCACCCGGGTGGGTGGTGTCATCGGGGATCGGGATCTCGCCGGGCGGCGGCTCGGCCGGCGGGCAGCTGCCATCGCCATTGGGGTCGTCGACGCCACAGGTGTCGTACTTGCCGGTCGGGTCGCTGTTGGTAATCGGGCTGTTGTGGCTGTAGGCAAACCCGTTGATTTGTTGTGGATCGGTGATGTCGATTACCGGGTCGCGGCTGAGGAAGCGGCCCAGCGTCGGGTCGTATTCTCGGGCGCCCAGATGGGTCAGGCTGCTGTCGTCCTTGATGCCGCCGACGTAGCCCTTGTTGCCCTTCCACGTTCCGCCCTGTGGCCCCCGTGCCTCGCCATAAGGCATGCTGCGTCGACGGCTGACCGCAAGGGTGCTGGGATCGATCTGAGCCACGCTGGTTCCGTGCTGGTCGGAGATCGTCCAGCGCAAGCCGGTGGCATCACGCACGGCGACGCCGCCGTAGAAGCGCGTGCCCAGCGGATTGGCCGTGCCGATCTTTTCCAGCTGACTGCCGTCGGGCAGGAACAGGGTCTGCTTGTTGGCGTTGCTGGAGATGAGCCTGTTCCCGGCGGTGTCATAGATATATGAGGTGGTCACACCGGCCTCGGTGAGAGAGGCCAGATGCCCCTCCTTGTCCCAGGTCAGTGTTTGGGCGGCCCCGGTGGCGCTGGTCCGGCTGGCGGTGTTGCCACCGAGGTCATAGCCGAACAAGCGGGTCGGGGTGGCCTTGGGACCGGACGAGGTGACCTGCTTGAGCTGGTGGGGTTTGACGCTGCCGGCCGCGCCCACCTGGTAGGTCCACGTGGTGTCCCCGGCCGACGGGTCCTTGTCCACCTCGCTCAGGCGGTTGCCGACAGTGTCGAAAGTCCACTTGCGCCAATATGGATCGGCGCCGGTGCGCTGCGGTGTGGTGCAAGCACCCGATGTCTGGGTCCAGCCCTCGGTCAGCCTGCGCAGGTAGTCGTAACGGAAACACTCCTCCTGATCGGCCACGCCGTCGGTCTTGCCCGCCACCGACGTAGTGTTGCCCGCCAGGTCGTAGCCGTAGACGGACTCGTACTTGACGATGAAGTTACCCGGCGTCGTCTGGTTCTCCAGCGAGACAAGGGCATTGGTGAGCCGGCGGGTGGCGGGATCGTAGGCGTCATTGAGCCGCACCTGCTTGCCCGCAGCGCCCAGCCAGCGCATGTTGACCAGACCGTCGAAGTGGTAATTCGTCCCCGCCAGATAGGTGCCCTGGCTATCGCTGGTGTTAAGCCGATCTGGCTGACCGGTCGTGGGGACATAGGTGTGCGTCAGGGTTTCCCCCGGCAGCGAGCCCACGGCGGGCAGCACCTCGGTGGCCAGGGCCCCGTTCTGCTTGTAGGTGTTGGTCACGGTGTAGGTCAGGGTTGCGCCGCCTGTTCCGAACCCGGGCACGGTGACCGTGGTGGTCAGTGGCTGGTAGTCGTCGCTGTAGGAGCTGACCGCCTGGGTGTAGGTCTGCCCGCCCGTATAACGGGAGGTGGAGGTGAGCTGCCCCTTGGCGACGGTGTCGTACACCCAGTCCGCCATGATGGTGCCGGTCTGCGTCGTGTCGCGCACCTTGGTCCTGCGGCCAAGACTGTCGTACTCGTACCACAGAACCTGTCCGAGCCCGTCCGTTGTGGACAGAGTCTGCCCGGCGTCGTCGTAGGTCGACGTCGTCGTCCCGGTGTCCGGATCCACAGCCTCGATCGTGCGGCCGAGCAGATCGTATTTGAAGGTCCAGGCATTGTTGCCCGGGTCGGTGACGCTCTTGACCCGGTTGGCGTCGTCGAACGTGTACGTCGTCTTGTCGAACGCGCCGGAGAAGGGGGCACCCGAGAACTGGCGCTTTTCGTACACGCGGCCGCGCGCGTCGAACAGGTCCTGGGTGGGTGTGCCGCCGGCCGGCGGGATGATGCCGGTGCGGTCGCCGCCGTACTGGGTTTGCGTCTGCCATTGGAAGACGTCGTTCTTGTACAGCTGCTCGCCGATCTTGCGTCCGGCGCCGTCATAGGTGCGCCGGGTCTGCGATTCCACGCTCGTGTCGGCGAACGTGACCAGAGTGCCGGTTGGCGCGGAGGCGTTGTTGTAGAAGCTGGACAGCTTCGCCACCAGAGCACGCCCGTCGTATTGGGTGTCGGTGATGGCGCGCTTGCCGTCCTGGGTGGGCGTCTGGGTCTGCCTGGCGCGCAGGAACCCGTCGACGATCTCGAAGGAGGTGATCTGGTTGCCGTCGGGGCCCAACATCTTTGTCGTACGGTACGACGGCGCCCCATTGGTGATCGTGTAGAGGTACTCCGCGTCCGGCGTCCCGGAGGTGGGATGCCCCGGCTTCCACACCTTGTTCACGCGCCCCAGCGGATCGTAGGACGCTTTCGTGATCTTGCTGTTGGGGTCGGTGATGGATGTCGGGAGGCCACGCAACGGGTCCATCGCGGTGGTGACGGTGTGTCCGCCCGGGTTGGTGACCGCCACCGTGGAGACCAGCCCTGCCGCGTCGTGGGTGTAGGCGGTCGTGGTGAGCCGGTTCAGCTGGTCACGCGCCCACACCCGCCGGCCCCACTGGTCGTAGTCCGCGGTGGTGACCGCGAAACCCGTTGCGGTGGAACCGTTGTGGGAGCGGACCGTCTCGGTGCGGGTGCTCAGAGCACGCAGCGGCGGCAACCCAAAAGCGTTGTTGTCGAAGAACGTGCGCACATCGGAGACCAGATCGGCCGGGTAGGCGGGGGTGGTGGCGCAGTTGACCCCCACCGTTTCCGCTCGCTGCACCGTGTTGATAAGACGGCCTGTGCCGCCGAACCTGCCGATGACGTCCGCTTTGGCGTCGGCGTTGATGTCGCCGGCCGACAGCAGGTGGCTGTAGAACGTCCACCCGGTACCCAAGGAGGTCGCCGCGCCGAAGGTGCCGTTGCCGTTGCCCGGGTAGAGCCGCAGCTCACCGGTGGCCTTGACGCGTGCGTAGAGGTCGGTCTTGCCGTCGCCGGTGACGTCGCCCTTGCCGAACACGATGTCCCGGTCGTTCCAGAGGTTGGCATCCACCGCGACGGAAACGCCATCGATCCATGACCCGGCGCCGTTGCCTCGGATGTAGTACATCTTGTTGTCCGACGGACGGCGGTACATCACATCCACCTTGCCGTCGCCGGTGATGTCACCGGGCGAGAAGATGATGTCACCGTCCCAGCCCCAGCCGATCGCCTCGGAGGCACCGGTGACCCAGCCGCCGGTTCCGTTGCCGCGAACCATAAAGAGGGTGTTGTCCGACGGCCGCCGATAGATCACATCCGGCTTGCCGTCGCCACTGAAGTCGCCAGGCGAGAAGACCTGGTCCACATCGATCCAGCCCCAGCCCATTTCCGTGCGACCGCTGAACCCGCCGGAACCGTTGCCCGCGAACAGATACAGGTTGCCGTTCAGGGTTGAGCGGGCGATCACGTCGGGCTTGCCGTCGCCATTGAAGTCGCCGGGCGAGAAGATGTTGTCGTACACCGACCAGTCGTTGTCGATCCACGTTCCGATGCCGCCGGCGGTCAAGCCGGAGCCGGTGCCGGCACGGTAGACGAGCTGCTGCGCGTTGCGCACGGTAGTGTTTCGCGTGCACAGGTCATCGGTGGTGATGCCGGTGTCGCCCTTGTCGTCGACCTGGCTCAGCGTGCCCCACGTGGTATCCCACGTGTTGACCTTTTCGGCGGTGCGCCAGGCGCCGGTCGACACCACCTTCGTCAAGGTCTTGGTGGACGCCTCCCGCGCCATGTAGGCGACTCGCTCAGGCGGTGTCTGCCAGGTGGGCAAGCCGCCACCGGCGGTCTGCCACACCGACCAGTGATGAATGGTCTTGGCGATCTCGGTGGACCCGTCGTAGGCGATTTCCTCGCGGACCTGCCCGGCCAGGGCCACATGGTCGTCGACCGTGGTGCCAAGGCTGTCGGTGATGGTGGCCCGGCGGAAGAAGTTCTGGTTGGGGTCCAGGCCCGTGTCACGGTCCAGACCTCGATAGAACAGCTGCTTGATCTTCGTCTGCGTGCCGGTGGCCGGGCCGGTCGTCGTGACGACGGTCGGATATCCGCGCCACGTGTTCATGGCCTTCTTGATGCTGCCCCAGGGGTTCGAGGAGTAGCTCCACAGCACCAGCGGATGCCCCGACGGTGATCCGGCCCCATCCATCAGGTACTGGTAGGAGGTCTCCACCGGCGGGGAGCCGCCGACCATGTCCCGCTCGGTCACCTTGTCCACCACGAACTTGTGCCACCACGACCACGCCGACGACCCGGATCGGTTGGTGACGAACTGCATGAAGCAGCGGGAGGCGTTGTGGTTGTAGTTGGGCCATTCGGCTTGGGCCTTGCCCGACCACCACGTGCACGCGGGTTCGTTGGCGGGAAGGTAAGAAACCTCTATGCGCCCACCGGACTCGGTGTCCACGTAATCGATGCGATATTTCTGCGGGTCGGCCATTGACGCGCCCGGGTCATAGTCGGCGCGGTTGCG
Source organism: Rhizocola hellebori (assembly GCF_016862955.1). GTDB lineage: Bacteria > Actinomycetota > Actinomycetes > Mycobacteriales > Micromonosporaceae > Rhizocola > Rhizocola hellebori. The sequence goes on from NZ_BONY01000023.1 coordinate 49,588, forward strand.
GTCGATGCGTCCGTGGAAGGTCATTGCCGGAGTGGTGGCGAAGTTGCCGAGGGAGTCGAAACCCTTGCGGGATACCGACGCCAACCACAGGACCGGAACATCGGTGCCGCCCGGGAACAGGTGGGTGAACGACCACTCATCGACGCTCTTATAGGTTGCCCCGCTTCGCATCTTGGTCGTCACCTTGGTCAGGCGCTTGGTGGTCCAGTAGGTCGGGCCGGTGACGGGCTTGAGGTTGCCGTAGTAGTCGGTCGACTGGCAGGGCGCGGCCGAGCACTGCAAATCCCACGGCGTGTCCACCCAGTTGGCAAGATTGCCGCAGTCACTGAGGCACCGGTCGGTGTTGCTGAACTCGACGATGGCCGGTGCCGTTGCCGTGGTCTCGTTGCCCGCTCTGGTGCCGTACTCGATGCGGCTGAGCACTGCGTCGCGGTCGTAGGTCAGCTCGTTGAAGCCGGTGCCCCCGGATCCGTGTAGGTTGGTGAATCGCTCGTACCAGTACGACATCGAGTTGCCGTGCACGTCCACGACATAGTCAAGATTCCACCTGTACGGCATGAGGCATCGCGAAGCCGCAAACGAACTGGTGTTCAGGCAAGGCTCGCCGGTGTGGTTGGACCAGACCTGCTGGGTGAGCACGGAGTTGGTCTCGCGTGCGCCGGAGGTCCAGCCCGGCAGGCGCTGACGGCCGAAGTACCACTGGGTGCCGTCGGCCGTCTTGACGCGCCAGTGCGCGCCCAAGCCGCCTATGCCCGAGTTGAGGTATTCCACCATCGCGGCGTTGTCGTTGCCGACGCGCCATACGTTCGGCGTGCCCGTAGGCACCAGCTCACCGCTGGCTCCCGACCAGGACAGCTGGTAGTTCTCCAGGCGGATGCACGTGTCGGTGAGGTTGGGCCAGTAGGCGCCATGGTCCTGATCCTGGGAACAGGGGCGGAAGGTGGATTCGATGAACCCCCCGCCGGTCAGGCTCCAGCCCTCGCCGATCAGTCCACTTTGGATGTTTTCGGACGCGGTCTGGCCGTCGACGGCTTGCGAGCTATAGCTCAAACCCATCTTCGGGGCCAGGTCGCCGGGCACCGGCGGCGCGGCCATCGGGTACGAGTAGGTGAAGCCCCCGGAGTTCGCGCCTGCGGCCCAGGCATAGCTGGCCTTGAGGTCGGTTTTGGCGAAGGTGCCCACGCCGGCGGCTGTTCCCGAGCCGGTGATGGCGATGAGCGAGATGCCGGCGGCCGCAGTGACGGCTCCGTCGGACTCGATCCCCCGCAGGGCTTGCTGTTTGGGTGACAGCGGGGTAGCCGGACCGGCCGCCAGCGGCGCGGCGAGGTCCACCTCGGCGGACAGGGTGCCCGCCTTGAAGTCGTTGTCCACCAGCAGTTCCTGGCCCACGCACTCGCCGCGCGCGGCGGCCGCTGCGCTCACCTTGGCCAGCCCGCACAGCGGGATCTGGCGCAGCCCCAGCCGGGCCGCCCAGGCGCCGCCGTAGGCGTGCCGGAAGCTGTTGTAGTCGATCTGAACGTTGACCTTGGCCGGTCCGGAACCGCCGTCCGCGCGCGACAGCTGAAACGCCACCGGCGAACCGACTTTCTCGGCGGCGGACTTCTCCAGAACCTCAACCTTCACCTTGGCCGGCGCCGGCGCGACCCGGGTGGTGAAGCCGTCTACGGTGACCGGCGACACCCGCACCCGCAGGCCACCGATCGTTGCGGCCGCGGGCGCGCCCACATCGATGGTCGCGGTAGCTGGTGATGGCCAGGAAACGTTGCTGGCCTTGAGCTCCGGCATCTTCGACAGCGGCACCACTTTGGATGCCAAAGAGCTGACCGGAACGGAGTTTTCGGGTTGATTGGCGGGCGCCGCAGCGGCCGCGACAGGCGGAATGCCTGCCAGAATACTGGTAAAAACACTCAGGACTAGCCCAAAAATGGCACGGCTTCGCACCGCAGTAAACCTCCCCCGTGGAGTCGCGCCCTCCTGCTGGGGACGCTGGGTCACACCGTAGGGGAGCACGCCTCGATCAGTCAATGCTGATCAATATTTACCCTGGTGAAGTCACTTTTTGGCGATCACCCGGTTGAGGGGCGCCGCGAGGTCTCCTCGCTCGGCGGGCGCGATCTGTTGCAGGCCAAGCCAATCGGCCAAACGCCGCAGCTCGCCACCGAGCGCCTTGGCCGTTGCCGCCGCCTTGGCCCCGGGCTCCAGCCACGCGGCGGGGACGCGCAGGACACCGGCTTTGCGATCGGCCTTCAGGTCGACCCGGGCCGCGAACCGGTCGCCATGGAAGAACGGCAACACGTAGTAGCCGTGCACCCGCTTCGCCTCGGGAACATAGATCTCGATGCGGTAATGCAGGTCGAACAGACGCTCAGCCCGATTTCGCTGCCATATCAACGGATCGAACGGACTGACCAATGTGGACACGTGCAATGGCTTGGCGGCGGGGATGTCGCGATGGCGCCACGCCTTCGGCTTCCACCCTTGCACCTGGACGGGGATCAGCACCCCCGCCTCCTCCAGCGCGCGGATCGCGGGGCCGGTCGAGGTGGCCGGGAGCCGGAAATAGTCACGAAGCTCGATCTCGGCCGCCACCCCGAGGCTGAGCGCGGACTGCTCGACCAGCTGCCGGAAGGCCTCCTCGGGCGGCGGTGTGGGACGAGCCAGGATCTCGGCCGGCAGGACCCGCTCGGTCAGCTCATAGCGACGGGCGAACTGGGTGGTGCGCCCGGCCGAGGTCACCTCGCCGATGTAGAAGAGCCACTCCAGCGCCATCTTGACCTCGGACCAGTTCCACCCCCAGTTGTCCTTGGCCCGCGGCACATCCTCCTCGATCTCGGCCGCGGTCATCGGACCCCGCGCCCGGACCTCGTCAAGCACCCACTGCACCAGGTCGGGCCGTTTCGCCGCGATGCTGCGCGGACCGCCCCAGGCCTTCTCGGCGGTCGCCATGCGCCAGCGCATCAACGGCTGCAGCTCGTGCGGAAGCAGGGCCGCCTCGTGGCCCCAATATTCGAACAGCCACCTGGGTTTGCGCGCGCTCGCCCGGTCGAGCAGAGCGGTGTCGTAGCCGCCGACGCGGGCGTAGGCCGGCATGTAATGGGCGCGCTGCAGCACATTGACCGAGTCAATCTGGAAGAGACCGGTGCGGCCGACCACCCGGCGCAGGTGCTTGGCCGTGACCGGGCCTCGCGGCGCCCGGTCGGCAAAGCCCTGGGCTGCCAGCGCGATCTGCCGGACTTCGGAAATCGATAGCGTCTCCATCAGAAGTGAAACCTACTTGCCCGGTACGACATCGGCGATCCATGTCCAAAGCCCACCAGGTTTGTGAGCTGCGTCACATATCGCCTTGCCTTGACGTCGGCGGCAACGTTTACGTTGGTGGCCAAGGAGGTTCACATGCTGATCGGCGAGCTGGCCGAGCGCTCCGGCACCACCACCCGCATGCTGCGCTACTACGAGCAGCAAGGTTTGCTGCGGGCGCGGCGGTCGTCCAACGGCTACCGGTCTTACGACGAGTCGGAGCTGCGTGTCGTGGAGGAGATCCGGGCTCTGCTCGCCTCCGGCTTCGGCCTGCAGGAGATTCCGCCCTTCGTCGCCTGCCTGCGTGCGGGAAACGCGAGCGGTGACGTCTGCCCCGACTCGGTCGCGGTGCTCAGGCGCAAGCTCGCGGAGGTCGATGCCCATCTCGGTCAGCTCTCCACGCTTCGCGAACAGCTCCGCTCACAGCTCACCAAAGCCATCGAAAGCAGGGAGGAACCATGCCACAGGGGATGTCAGTAGTCACCGATGCCACGTTCGCCGAAGCGGTGCTCGCCAGCGAGCTGCCCGTCGTGGTCGATTTCTGGGCCGATTGGTGCCCGCCCTGCCGTGCCATCGAGCCGAGTCTGGCGGAGCTGGCCGAGGAGTTCGCAGGCCGCCTGGTCATCGCGAAGATCGATTCGGACGTCAACCCGATCAGCTCACGGTCCTACGCCGTGATGTCGCTGCCGACCCTGCTCGTCTTCCGCGACGGCGAAGTGGTCGCCCGCATCGTGGGGTCGCGCCCGAAAGCCGCACTGCGCAAAGCGTTCGAGGCGCAAACTACTATCCCGGTGTGACCCTGGTAGTGCGCCCCGAGACCGAAGCCGACTGCGACACCATCGCGCAGCTGCATGTGATGGCCTGGCAGAAGGGCTATCGGGGGTTGCTTCCCGATGAGGTGCTCGACACGCTCAGCGTGCCGGAGTGGGCGCAGAAACGCCGCGAGCGGTTCAACAACGACGGCCCGCGCCGCACTCTCGTGGCGGAGGTGGACGGCGTGGTGGCCGGTTTCGTGAGGTTCGGGCCCGACCGTCACGAGGAAGAGTTCGGCGAGATCCAAGCCATTTATGTTCACCCCGATTTTTGGGGTACCGGAGCCGGCGACGCCCTGATCCGCGAGGCGCTGGACAACCTGCCCCAGCAGGAGATCCACCTGTGGATGCTGGAAGGAAACGAGCGGGCGCAGCGCTTCTACGCGCGCCACGGGCTACACCCGAACGGAACGCGGCACTTTTACCGGCACTCCGGGAGCGACTTTGACGCCCCCGAGCTGCAGCTCGCCCTTCGCCGCGACTAGCCCCGGCGTGAGCGCCAGCAGAGCCAGCATGATCCAGACGTAGGCGTTGGCGAAGACGAACCCGTCCACACCGCTGAAGTCGAATTGGTAGACCCATACCAATCGGCTGCAGAGCACGGCAAAGGCGAGCGCGGCGAAGACCTGCAATCGCCGGCCGCCGCGCTCCAAGATCAGCACAAAGGCCGGGATGGCCCAGACCAGATGGTGCACCCAGGTCACCGGGCTGATCAGCACGCCCACGATGCCGGTGAGCGCCAGACCGAGCGTCTCGTCGCCGGAAGCGGCCGCACGGCGCGAGCGCACGAACCAAATCGTGAGCACCGCCAGAATTCCAGCCGCCCAGAGCAGCTTGCTCGGGTGCGCCGGATCGAGGCGGGCCACCACGCCCTGCACGCTCTGGTTGGAAATGAAGGCGAGCACGCCCACCCGATCGGTGTCCCACAGCGCCGAGGTCCAGAACTCCCGCGAGGCGTCGGGCGCGATCGCCGCCGCGAGCAGGGTGGCGCCCGCGGCGGTGACGCTGGCCACCAACGCGGCCCGCCACCGTTTCGTGATGAGCAGGTACAAGATGAAGATGCCCGGGGTCAGCTTGATCGCCGTGGCCAGGCCGATGCCCACTCCGGCCCAGCGCGAGCGCTTGGAGAGCAGCAGCAGCAGGTCGGCGGCAACAAGCCCGACCAGCAGCATGTTGACCTGTCCAAACAGGAACGTCTCTCGGAACGGCTCGTACACAGCCAGCAGGCAAAGGGAGATCGCCAGCGCGAACCATGGGGTCCACCGCCGCTTGGCGATGACGGGCTTGAGCAGCTCACGCATGAGCCAGACGGTGACCCCGACCGTGGCGAGCGAGCCGATCGCCACCGCCACCGGCCAGCTCAGCACCGCCATGGGCAGCATGGTGAGCGCGGCGAAGGGCGGATAGGTGAATCCGTAGGTGCTGCCCTTGCGCACGAAGTCGTAAAGGCTCCCGCCGTCGGCCCAGTAGTTGATCGCGCCGTAGTAGACGTTGAGATCGAAGAAGCCGTGCCGCACCGCGAGGAAGGCGTCGAAGACCAGGGCCGCCACGGCGAGCGCCACGACAATCCAGATCTGGGTTCGTTTCTTCACCCACTCCCCCTCACGGCTAGGCTGGCCAACTATGGCTCTTGGATTTGTCCGGCCGGCCCGCCAAAGCGACGCCGCTGAGATCGCTCGGGTTCAGCTGGCGACCTGGCGGACCGCCTATCGGCGGTTGCTGCCCAGACACATCCTCGAGGAGATCGACGAAGACTTTCTGCGTGAGCGTTGGCTTGAGGCGATTGTCGCCCCGCCAAGCGAGCGCCATCGGGTCCTCGTCGCCATCGAACAAGCGGCTCAAGAATACTTGGTGGGCTTCCTCGCATCGGAGCCCGCCGAGGAGGATCACGGGGTGGCCGCCATCACCGAGCTGCTGGTCGAGCCGCGCTGGGGGCGCCGGGGCCACGGCAGCAGGCTGCTCGCGGCCTCCGTCGACCTGTGGCGCGCCGACGGTTTCACCGCCGCCGGCGCGTGGGCCTTCGACCAGGACATAGCGACCCAGAAGTTCCTCACCTCGGCCGGCTGGGCCCCGGACGGATCGACCCGGGCCCTCGACGTCGATGATCTTTTGGTCCCCCAGAATCACCTGCACGTCTCGCTAGAGCAGATTCCCGAGACCGACGGTGAGACCGGGACGCTCGACGACTGAGCGGATGGCGAGCAACACACCGGGCATGAAGGACACCCGGTCGTAGGAGTCATGCCGGATGGTCAGCGTCTCGCCGGTGGTCCCGAAGAGCACCTCCTGGTGGGCAACCAGGCCGCTGGCCCGCACGCTGTGCACGCGGATGCCGTTGAGATCGGCGCCGCGCGCCCCGGCCACCTCGTCCTTGGTGGCGTCGGGGACAGCACCCAGCCCTGCAGCCGCCCTGGCCTGGGCAATCGCGTCAGCGGTGCTGATAGCCGTGCCGCTGGGCGCGTCGAGTTTGCGCGGGTGGTGCTGCTCGATGATCTCCACGGATTCGAAGAAGCGGGCCGCGCGGGCGGCGAACTCCATCATCAGCACCGCGCCGACCGCGAAGTTGGGCGCGATGACCACGCCCACGTGCGGGTGGCCCTTGAGCCAGGCCCGCACGCGATCGATGCGCGACTGGGTGAAACCGCTCGTTCCCACCACCACGTTGATGCCCTGCTCGATGCACCAGTGCAGGTTGTCCATGACCACGTCGGGGGTGGTGAAATCGACCACCACCTGCGCGGCGGCATCGGAGGCGTTGAAAAGCCAGTCCCCTTGATCGATCATGGCCACGAGGTCGAGGCCATCGGCGGCGTCTACGGCCTTGCACACCTCTTGCCCCATGCGGCCGCGCGCGCCCACCACGCCGACGCGGATGGGTTCCTTCTCGTCAGTCACCGGCTCAACCTACCGTTATCGAAACGCCGAGTCATCGAATGGGCCAACTGCCGCGAGTGTCATCGGAGCAGCCAGGACCTGTGCCGCCATGGCATTGGCGTCATCGAGCGTCACCGCGTCGACCTTCTCCAACAGCTCGTCCATGGTGAGCAGCTCGCCGTGCAGCAACTCGCCCTTGCCCAGGCGGCTCATCCGCGATCCGGTGTCCTCCAAGCCGAGCACGAGTGCGCCTTTGAGCATGCCTTTGCCGCGGCGCAATTCGTCCGGGGTGATCCCCTCCGCCGCGGTCTTGGCCATCTCGGCTCGGATCAGGTCGAGCACCTCACCCGACTTCGCTGGAGCACAGCCGGCGTAAACGCCGAACGTTCCGGTCTCTGCGAAATGGGAGACGTAGGAGTAGACCGAGTAGGCCAGCCCCCGCTGCTCACGGATGCTCTGGAAGAGCCGGCTGGACATGCCGCCGCCGAAGACGTTGTTGAGCACGCCCAACGCGAATCGTTGCTCGTCATGCCTTCCCGTGGCAGCTCCGCCGAGTACCAGATGAGCCTGCTCGGTGTCATCGCCACGCACCACGGTGGTAGCGGGGCGCAGCTTCACCTTTGACTCAGGTGACCGCATCGCCGCGGGCACACCCGCCGCGAACGAGGCGAACGACGAGTCGGCGAAGGCCTGCCGCACCTGCTTCACCACCGTCGCGTGATCGAGGTTGCCGGCGGCGGCCACCACGATGTTGGGCGAGGTGTAGCGCCGCCGATAGAAGCCGTTGATCTGCTTGCGGGACATCGGCGTGATGGTCTCGACGGTGCCGGAGATGAGCCGCCCCAACGGATGGTCTCCATAGAGCGCCGCCATGTGCAGGTCGTGCACCTCCTCGGAGGGCTCGTCGGCGTGCATGGCGATCTCTTCGAGGATCACGCCACGCTCGGTCTCCACATCGGAGTCGAGCAGCACCGAGTCGGCCACCGCATCGCACATGACCTCGATCGCCAACGGCAGATCGGCGTCGAGCACCCGCGCGTAGTAGCAGGTGTATTCCTTTGACGTGTAAGCGTTTGTCTCGCCGCCCACGGCTTCGATGGCCGACGAGATGTCCATCGCGGAACGCTTCTTGGTGCCCTTGAAGAGCAGGTGCTCCAGGAAGTGGGAGGCCCCGCTGAGTTGGGGCGCCTCGTCACGCGAGCCGACGCCCACCCAGATGCCGAAGGAGACGCTGCGCATCGCCGGGATCGCCTCGGTGAGGATGCGCATTCCGTCGGGCAGCACGGTGCGGCGGACGACCCCTCCGAGGTCGCCCGCCACCTTACGCGTTACTGCCCTGTTGAGGCGGTCTTTCATTCGCGACGCTGACGACGCTCGCGCCGCTCGCCACCTTCGCGCGGGCCTCGGTCTCCGCGATCTCCACGCGGGCCGCGGTCGCCGGCACCCTCGCGCGGCGGACGGTCGCCGCCTTCGCGGGGCGCCCGCTCGGTGACGATCGGGTTGCCGTCAGGGCCGATCTTGTCCAGATAGATCTTGCCGCGGGCATCCACATCGGCGATGACGACCTCGACCTTGTCGCCGACATTGAGGAAGTCCTCGACCTTGTCGACGCGCTTGCCGTCGCCCACCTTGCTGATGTGCAGCAGGCCGTCGCGTCCCGGTACCAAGGAAACGAAGGCACCGAAGGCAGCGGTCTTCACGACCGTGCCCAGGAACCTGTCGCCCACCTTCGGCAGGGTCGGGTTGGCGATGGCGTTGATCCGCTCCACCGCGGCGGCGGCCGATGGGCCGTCGGTCGCGCCGACGTAGATCGTGCCGTCGTCCTCGATGGAGATCTCGGCGCCGGTCTCGTCCTGGATGGCGTTGATGGTCTGGCCCTTGGGGCCGATCACCATACCGATCTTGTCGACCGGGATCTTCACCGTGGTGACCCGCGGCGCGTAGTCGCTCATCTCCCCCGGCGAGGCGATGGCCTGGGCCATCACGCCGAGGATGGTGTGCCGCGCCTCGTTGGCCTGCTGCAGAGCGGCGGCCAAGACATCGGACGGGATGCCGTCGAGCTTGGTGTCCAGCTGCAGCGCGGTGACGAACTCCGACGTGCCGGCGACCTTGAAGTCCATGTCGCCGAAGGCGTCTTCGGCGCCGAGGATGTCGGTCAGCGTCACGTATTCGGTCTTGCCGTCGACCTCATCGGAGATGAGGCCCATCGCGATGCCCGCGACCGGCGCCTTGAGCGGCACACCGGCGCTAAGCAGCGACAGGGTCGACGCGCAGACCGAGCCCATCGAGGTGGAACCGTTGGAGCCCAACGCTTCCGAGACCTGACGGATCGCGTAAGGGAACTCCTCGCGCGCCGGCAGCACCGGAATCAGAGCCCGCTCGGCCAGCGCGCCGTGACCGATTTCGCGGCGCTTCGGCGAGCCAACCCGGCCGGTCTCACCGGTCGAGTAGGGCGGGAAGTTGTAGTTGTGCATGTAGCGCTTGGTCTTGGCCGGCGACAGAGTGTCTAGCGCCTGCTCCATGCGCAGCATGTTCAGCGTGGTGACGCCCATGATCTGGGTTTCCCCGCGCTCGAACAGGGCCGAGCCGTGAACCCGCGGCAGCACCTGGATCTCGGCGGACAGGTCGCGGATGTCCCGCAGCCCCCGGCCGTCGATGCGGACGCCCTCACGCAGGACGCGCGAACGCACTTCGTGCTTGGTCAGCGACCTGAACGCCGGTGAAAGCTCCTTCTCGCGGCCTTCGTACTGCGGCGCGACCTCGGCGAGCACCTTCTCCTTGACCAGGTCGAGCGCCTCTTCCCGCTCGGCCTTGCCAGCGATCTTCAGCGCCTCGGCGACCTCGGACCCGGCCGCGGCCTTGACCGACGCGTAGACGTCGTCCTGGTAGTCGAGGAAGACCGGGAACTCGGTCACCGGCTTCGCCGCCACCTCGGCCAGCTCGCTCTGAGCGCGGCACAGCTCGCGGATCGCGGCCTTGGCGGCCTCAAGCCCACTGGCCACGACCTCCTCGGTCGGCGCCACGCCACCATCGGCGACGAGCTTGACCGTGTGCTCGGTCGCCTCGGCCTCCACCATCATCACGGCGACGTCGCCGTCGGGCAGGGCCCGGCCGGCCACCACCATGTCGAAGGTGGCGCGCTCAAGCTCGGCGATGGTCGGGAACGCCACCCACTGGCCGTCGATGTGCGCGACCCGGGTCGCTCCGATCGGGCCGCTGAACGGCAAGCCGGAAAGCTTGGTGGACATGCTGGCCGCGTTGATCGCGACCACGTCGTAAGGGTGCTGCGGGTCGAGCGCGAGCACGGTTTCGATGACCTGAACCTCGTTGCGCAGGCCCTTCACGAAGGAAGGCCGCAGCGGGCGGTCGATGAGGCGGCAGGTGAGCACCGCGTCCTCGCTCGGGCGTCCCTCACGGCGGAAGAACGAGCCCGGAATGCGTCCGGCCGCGTACATGCGCTCTTCGACATCCACCGTCAGCGGGAAGAAGTCGAACTGCTCTTTGGGCTGCTTGCTGGCGGTCGTGGTGGAAAGCACCACCGTGTCGCCCAGCTGGGCGACGACTGCACCGGCGGCCTGCTTGGCAAGGCGGCCGGTGGAGAAAGTGATCTCGCGGGTGCCGAATGCACCGTTGTCGATCACTGCTTTGCTGGTTTGTTCGCCGAGTGTCGTCTCGGTCATGTGAGCTTCCTGCTCCTTCTACGTCGTGGCGCGCCGCAGGAGGCTAGGGGAAGAGCCGGTCTTCGATCGAAGTACTCGGATTCGCTCCGGGTACCACTACCGAGGACCGACGGCCCGCCTGAAGTGCGCCTATTTCTTTTTCAAGGGGGAGCAGCCCGGTCGGCCGCTCCCCCGTAAATCACTTCCGCAGACCGAGGCGCGCTAGGAGCTCCCGGTAGCGTGTGATGTCCTTCTTCTGAAGGTAGGTCAGCAGCCGCTTGCGCTGGCCGACCAGCAGAAGCAGACCACGACGGCTGTGGTGGTCGTGCTTGTGCATCTTCAGATGCTCGGTCAGGTCTTTGATCCGCTTGGTGAGCATCGCCACCTGCACCTCGGGGGAACCGGTGTCACCCTCGGTGGTCGCGTACTCCTGCATGATCGACTTCTTGACGTCAGCGTCGAGCGCCATAATCTCCCTAACTGTGGGGTTTTCCTTACGCCCCGTCCCCCACGGCGTCGGGCAGGTAGACGAGGCTAATCGCCATCTAGGCTATCAGTTAGGACGAGGCACTCACGCCGAGTACCGCCCGAGTGCGCTCAACGTCATCCTCAATGGCCCGCACAAGATCATCGACGTCTGTGAACTTGAGCTGTGGGCGCAGATGGGCGACGAAATCGAAGGCCAGCCGCTCCCCGTAGAGATCGCCATCGAAATCCAGGATGTAGCCCTCCAGGCGACGCTCCTGCCCCGAGAACGTCGGGTTCGTCCCGATCGACACCGCCGCGGGCAGCCGCTCGGCCCCGCGAACCAGCCACGCGGCGTAGATGCCGTCGCCCGGAATGGCGGTGAAGCGGGCGGTCATCAGGTTTGCGGTCGGAAAGCCGAGCGTGCGGCCCCGCTGATCCCCGCGCACCACCACCCCCTCCACGCGATGTGGCCGGCCAAGCACCTGAGCGGCGGCCGTCACGTCACCGGCATCGACACAGGCTCGGACATAGGTAGACGAAAAGATCACACCGTCCGCGGTCACCAGCGGGGAGGGCTCCACCGCGAAACCGAACGTGCGGCCCAGCTTGGTCAGCAGCTCGACATCGCCGGCCGCTTTGTGGCCGAAACGGAAGTTCTCACCGACGACCACCAGGGCCGCGTGCATGTGCTCGACGAGCATGTCGTGCACGAACTGCTCCGCGCTCAGCCGCGAGAAATCGAGCGTGAACGGCTGCACGCACAGCACATGGACACCGAGCTGCTCGATCAGCTCCGCCTTGCGCAACTGCCCGGTCAGCACCGCCGGATGGGAACCCGGCCGCACCACCTCCGAGGGATGCGGGTCGAACGTGAGCACCAGACTGGGCAACCCCAGCCCCTTGGCCCGCTCCACGGCATGGCCGATGGTGGCTTGGTGTCCCATATGGACACCGTCGAAGACTCCGATGGTGACCACCGAACGGCCCCAGCCCCTCGGCGCCGCCTCATAACCCCGCCAACGGTGCATCTGCTAACTCCCCACCAGCACGATTTCTGGACGCGCCCGGCCGTCGCGGTCGGACATGACCGCGAGCGCCGTGCCATCCGGCCCGATCACACCGTACGGGCCGGGGATGCCGGTCTGGGGAAGTGGGCCGCCATGCGTCACCGTGCGCGCCTGTTCGGCGTCGACCGAGATGACCGGCAGCGCCCGAGCGAGCGCCTCGGACAACGGCAGGGTCACCGGATCGTCCAGCTCGGCGAGCTGCCCCAGCGTGCGCGCTTCGGCCAGCGAGAAGTCCCCCACCGCGGAGCGCCGCAGCGCGGTCAGGTGCCCACCGACCCCGAACGCGGCGCCCAAATCGCGGGCGATGGCGCGGATGTAGGTCCCGGAGGAACAGGCGACCTCGACCTCGACGTCGACCAAATCCCCGATTCGCGATATGCCCTGCACATCGATGCGCGAGATCGTCACCCGGCGCGGCTCAAGCTGGACCTCTTCGCCCTGGCGCACCCGGTGGTAGGAACGCACGCCCTTGACCTTGATCGCGCTGACCGAGGAGGGCACCTGATCCACCTCACCGGTCATCGCAGCCAGTTGCTCGCGGAGCTGGGTGTCGGAAAGGTGACCGGCCGGGACGCTCTGCGTGACGTCGCCCTCGGCATCGTCGGTGGTGGTCGCCTGGCCCAGCCGGATCGTGCCGCTGTAGACCTTCGCCGTTCCCACCACGTAGGTGAGCAGCCGCGTGGCGCGGCCGACGCCGATCACCAGCACCCCGGTCGCCATCGGGTCCAGCGTCCCCCCATGGCCGACCTTGCGGGTGCGGGCTATACGACGTAGCCGGGCTACAACGTCATGCGACGTCATGCCCGGCTCTTTGTCTACGACGATCAGTCCATCCGTGCTCACAATCAGCAAGCCTGACAGGAGACGGAAGGTTGTTTACTGGCGGGTGTCCATAGAGGTTTGCAGGGCGCGGCGAGCCTGCTCGCGGTCTTCCTCGGCCGACGGCTTCGCACTGTTCTGCTGCTGGGACTTTTTGACGGGCATGGCGAGTCCTTAATCTCCAAACGTTGATTTAACTGGACCCATGCCGGAGCCCGGGATCGCCGGGAGCGAATTGAGCCTGCTTGCGGACGCCGGGCCTTGTGGGAACCCACGCATGGCGCCGCGCCCACCAAACTATCGTTCAGGTCCACATGGTGTGTACGAGTTCCCATCATGTGAACGTCCGTTAAACGCCAGACACACCAGGAGCGAAGATCGCGGATCTAGCGGGCCAGAAAGTGCCAGCCGCACCAGAACCAGAAGCCGAGCAGGGCCAGCCGGCCGACCGGGATGCCGGCCAGGTCGTAACGCATGACGACGGCGGCAACCTCACCGAAACGCGGGATGCGCGACTGCGGCCGCCTCGCCAGCGCTTCGATCACCACGGCCGCGATGATGGCGGCGAGGAAGCCAGAGATGACCGCAAGTCTTGTGATGCTCATCTGCGCACCATCCCCCAGAAGATTGTCAGCCAGCCGAAATAGCCGAGGCTGCGCATCAGATAGCCGTCGAGCAGCGGGTCGGCGAGCAACGACAGCGTCGGGAAGTCATGGGTGGACCCGAACGCGTAGGTGATTACTTCGAAGATCACGAAGATGCCGATCGGCACCAGCCACCAAACCACGCCCGGCGGAAGCACCGCGGGTGCGGTGAGCCGGGGCAGCCGGCTGGACAGCCCCGCCGTCAGCATCGCGCCGCCGAGCAGGAGCACGTAGAGGTTGGCCTCCAGCGAGAACGAGGGGAACAGCCCGCCCAGCAACGACAGCGGGACGAACACGGGGAGCACCAAATAGCGCGATAGCCACGGGCTCGATCGCTCTGCGACTAGGTCCTCTGGTTGCTCCATGTCCCGATTGTGCCGTGTTGACTACAGTGCGTGGAGAAAAATTCACTCCAAACGTTCACGAACCGCCTTGATCACCTCGGCTGCGCTGCCCCGGCCGGTGAATCCCGCGGCGAGCCGATGCCCGCCGCCGCCCAGGGCCACCGCCACCGTGCTCACGTCGGCGCCGCCCTTGCTGCGCAGGCTGACCGCCCACTCCTCGTCGGCCATCTGCTTGAGCAGGCAGGCGACGTCGGCCTCGGCGGTGCACCGGATCGAGTCGATCAACGCTTCCATCACGTAGGGCGGCTGGTCGTGCCGGCGCAGATCATCAAGGGTGGCCACCGCGATGACCATGCCCATGCCCCGCGCGGCGGCCGGGTCGAGCTCCGCCCGGCCGAGCACCTCGCCGAAGAGCCGAACCGCTCCGAACGGCCGGGTATCGAATATGCGCCGCGATATCCCGCCGACGTCTATGCCCGACGCGACCAGTCGCGCCGCCAGCTCGTGAACCTCGGGTGTGGTCAGCGCGAACTTGAACGAGCCGGTGTCGGTGACCAGCGCGATGTAGAGGCACTCCGCGATATCCCGGTCGAAGGTCACCCCCAGCCGGTCCAGCAGCCTTGCCGCGACCAACGAGGTGGCCGCCGCATCTGGGTCCACCAACGAGAACTTCCCGAAGCCGCTGTTGGACGCGTGATGGTCTAGCGCCACGCTTGTTTTGGCCGTGTCGAGCCGGTCGGCGAGCTTGCCGAGCCGGCTGATGCTGGCGGCATCGAAGGTCATGAAGAGGTCTGGCTCTTCGTGGGCTTCTGATTCTGGTACCAAGAAAGACAGCCCTGGCATTTGCAAGGGATCCGGCACGGTGAGCGGACCCGGGAAGCTGCATTGCACCTGCGCCACGCCGAGCTGGCGCAGCCCCTGCGCGAAGCCGAGCATGCTGCCCAGCGCGTCGCCATCCGGATTCACATGGCAGGCAAGGAGAACCGACGCTTCCGGCCGGAGCGCCTCGCGGATGGCCGCGCTCGCGGCCATCCACTGAGCTTCAGAGATCGCAGCGCTCACCGACGGCTCGTGGCGCTGTGCGCCGAGGAATCCTCGTGGGCTTCGTCTTCATCATCGAGCTTGTAAGGCTGGGCGTCACCGGCATAGGTGGCGTTGGCCGCAAGCTCTTGGACGGCAGCGTCGCGCTGCTTCGCCTCAGCCAGAAGGTCATCGATCTCCTTGACGTGTTCCTGGACGTCGTCCAGGACGAAGGCGAGCGAGGGCGAATGCCGCAACCCCAGCGCCTTGCCGACCGTGCTGCGCAGCAGGCCTTTGGCGCTCTCCAGAGCGGCAGCGGTTCCTACCTGCGCGGCCGAATCGCCCAAAACTGTATAGAAAACGGTGGCCTCGCGAAGATCTCCGGTAAGCCTGGTGTCGGTGATGGTGATCATGCCCAGTCGCGGATCCTTGATATTGCGGACCGCCGAAGCGACCAACTCCTTCACCCTCTCCGAGTGCCGACGCACCTTGGCTGGATCAGTCATCACGCCACCTCCGACACCTACAGTTACACCCTGACAGTACCCGCCTGGGGCGATTGATCACTCGTCCTACTAGTCGTCATCGCCATACCAGCGCCGCCGCACGGAAAGCAGCTCGACCTCGGGGCGGCCGGCCACCAGCCTTTCGCAGGCGTCAAGCACCTCCGAAACGTGGCGGGCATCGGCAGCCACCGTGGCCACTCCGATTTCGGCGCGGCCGTGCAACTCCTGCGCTCCGACCTCGGCCACCGCCACCTCGAACTTGCGCAACGCCGCGATGATTGGCCGCACGTAGGAGCGCTTCATCTTCAAGGACCTAGAATCCCCCGGCAGGACGAAATCAAACAGCGCTGTTCCTGTGTGCACGGAGAGTCAGACTACTTGCGAGCCACCACGATGTCGCGGGTAATTCCCTGGTCGACCCAATGCTCGAAGCCGTCGAAGCCCTCAGACACCCGTAGCCCGGCCTCTTCGAGGAGAGTAATCGCTTGCTCACGCGGCGCGAGATGGGTGTTCCACGACATGCCCAGCGCGCCGCCGGGCCGCAGCAGCTCCACCCAACCGGGCAACGCGGCACGCAGAAGCTGTGTCGGGGAACCGATTTTGTGCACCACGTTGTAGGGAAGATCGGCCACGATGAGGTCCACACAATGCGCCTTCATCAGCTTTCGCGCCTCGACCGTGTCCGCGTCGAAAAGCGTTACCTGCTGGGAACCGGCGATGGAGGCGTCGAAGCGGCGGCCCAGCCGGCGGCCGTCGCGGCGCACCGGCGTGGTGTCGGCCGTGTGCTTGATTCGCTTGCGCTGCAAGTAGGTTTTCATGAACGCCGCGTAGGCCTCGACATGCTTGCCGTCTATCTCAATGCCGATCGCGTCCCAGCCGTACATGAGGGCCTGGTTGAGCGTGGTGCCCCGGCCCGCGACCGGGTCGAGCACGACGAACTTGCGCTGGAGGAAGTCCCACGAGCTGGCGAGCGCGGTCACGTTGAGCAACAGCTTTGTGAAGTGCTCGTTGGTTTTCCCCGCGTATTTCTGGATGGTGAGCAGATCGTCGTCGAAGTGCGCCAGCGGTGGCTCGCCGATCGGCCGCAACATGTCGTTGCCGTGCAGCTCGAAGATCGCGCACACCGAGGAGAGATTTGCCAAGCGCGGCAAAGATTCCGGCTCACCTTCGAAGACCAGATAGGACAGTCCACCTAGGACGATCGTCTCTTCAACCTTGGTGCCGAAGGCTTTCAGCTCTGAAGACGCCAGCCCCGCCGCCGACCGGGTGTAAACCCGGTTGGCGGACGGGGCCAGCAAAAGTGCGTATCGCAAACCCTAGACCCGCGGCTTCTCGCGCATCTCGTAGGTCTCGATGACATCCTCGACCTGAAGGTTGTTGTAACCACCCAGGGTCAGACCACATTCGAAGCCCTCACGGACCTCGGTGGCGTCATCCTTGAACCGCTTGAGCGAACTGATCGAGACGTTCTCCGCCACCACGTTGCCGTCACGCACGACGCGCGCCTTGGCGTTACGGCGAATGAGACCCGACCGGACGATACAACCGGCGATGAGACCCACCTTCGACGAGCGGAAGACCTCGCGGACCTCACACGAGCCGAGCGCGTGCTCCTCGTACTCCGGCTTGAGCATGCCCTTGAGCGCCGCCTCGATCTCCTCGATGGCTTGGTAGATAACGGTGTAGTACCGGATCTCCACGCCACTGCGGTCGGCGAGCTCCCGAGCCTGCTGCATCGGGCGCACGTTGAAGCCGATGATGATCGCGGTCGCATCGGACGAGGCGGACGCCAGGTTGACGTCGTTCTCGGTGATCGCACCCACGCCACGGTGGATGATCCGAAGCTGGATCTCCTCCGGAATCGGCAGCTTGACCAACGCGTCCTCGAGTGCCTCGACGGAACCGGAGACGTCGCCCTTGATGATGAGGTCCAGCGAGGTGCGCTCGCCTTCCTTGATCTTCTCGAGCAGGGTCTCCAGGGTCGCCCGGCCACGCAGGTTCGCCTGCTCGGCAGCGCGCTTACGCGCCTGCCGCTGCTCGGCGATCTGGCGCACCGTGCGGTCGTCGTCGGCGGCGAGGAACGTGTCACCGGCGCCTGGCACCGCGGTCAGACCGAGCACCGCCACCGGGCAGGCCGGACCAGCCTCGGTCAGCGGACGGCCCGTGTCGTCGAGCATGGCCCGGACCCGGCCGTAGGCGTTACCCGCCACGATCGAGTCACCGACACGCAGCGTGCCGCGTCCAACCAGGACGGTCGCGACCGGGCCGCGGCCCTTGTCGAGATGCGCCTCGATGGCCAGACCCTGCGCGTGACCGTCGATCGGGGCCCGCAGGTCCAGCGATGCGTCGGCGGTGAGCAGGACAGCCTCGAGCAGACCGTCGATGTTGAGCCGGCTCTTGGCGGAAATGTCGACGAACATGGTGTCGCCACCGTATTCCTCGGCCACCAGACCGTATTCGGTCAGCTGCTGGCGCACCTTGCCCGGGTTGGCTTCCGGCTTGTCCACCTTGTTCACCGCGACCACGATCGGCACGTCGGCCGCCTTGGCGTGGTTGAGCGCCTCAATCGTCTGCGGCATGACGCCGTCATCCGCGGCGACCACCAGGATCACGATGTCGGTCGCCTGCGCACCACGGGCACGCATGGCGGTGAACGCCTCGTGGCCCGGGGTGTCGATGAAGGTGACCGCGCGATCTTCGCCCTCGTGCTCGACGTGTACCTGGTACGCGCCGATGTGCTGGGTGATGCCGCCGGCCTCGCCCTCGACCACGTTCGCCGACCGGATCGCGTCCAGCAGCTTGGTCTTACCGTGGTCGACGTGACCCATGACGGTCACCACCGGCGGACGGGTGACCATGCGGTCCTCGTCCACGTCAGCATCGAGATCGATGTTGAAGCGGGCGAGCAGCTCGCGGTCTTCGTCTTCGGGGCTGACGATGGAGACCTCGAAGCCCAGGTGAAGACCGAGCATGAGCAGGGTCTCGTCGGTGCACGACTGGGTCGCCGTCACCATCTCGCCCAGGTTGAACATCTCCTGGACCAGCGAGCCCGGGTTGGCGTTGATCCGCTCGGCGAAGTCGGAGAGCGAGGCACCCCGCGGAAGCCGGACCGCTTGGCCACTTCCGCGCGGCGCACCCGAACTCATCGTCGGGGCGGACAGGTTGTCGAACTCTTGACGCCTCTGCTTCTTGGACTTGCGGCCACGGGCCTTTCCGCCCGCTTTACCGAACGCGCCAGCGGCACCGCCGCCACGGCCACGTCCGCCACCACCGGGACGACCGCCACCACCGGGCGCGCCGCCCGGACGGAAACCGCCACCCGCCGGTCCACCGGGACCGCCGGTGCCGCCGCCGGGACCGCCGCGGTAACCGCCGCCGGTGCCCGTTCCGGTGCCACCGCGGTAGTTTCCACCGCCGCCTGCGCCACCGCCGCCGGGGCCGCCGCCAGGTCCGCTACGGAATCCGCCGCCACCACCGGGACGACCGCCGGGACCGCCCGTGCCGCCCCCACCGGGACCGCCACGGAAGCCACCGCCGCCGCCACCACGCTCGCCACCACCGGGACGGCCACCCGGGCCACCTGGACGTGCCGGACGCTGGCTCGGCATGGAAGCCGGGTTGGGCCTGGGACCGCCCATGGAGGCCGGGTTCGGCCGGGGCGGCATCGAGGCCGGGTTGGGGCGTGGCATGCCGTCCGGACGCGGGCCGCGTGAGCCGCCTGCGCCTGGCGTGATGCCGAACGGGTTGTTGCCTCCGCTGCGCGGCGGACGCCCACCAGGGGCGGCCGGACGCGAGTCGCCACGGCCTTCACCGCGCGGAGCGGACGGGCGGCCTTCGCCGCGCGCACCCTCCACACGGGGACCGTTGCCACGTCCACCGGAGTCGCGGGGACCGATCCCGGGCGGGGCCGGCCGTGCGCTGCCGCCACCGGAGTTGGCCGGACGCGCTGGCGCGCCCGCCGTTCCCGGACGCGGCGGCATGAAGCTGGGTTTGGGCGCGCCCTCCGCGGGTGGCTTGCCGTCCCGCTGCGCCTGCTGAGCGGCACGCGTGGCGTCCTGCTCGGCCTTGAGCGCTGCGGCACGGGCTTCCGCCGCGGCCACCTCGATGTCGTGCGCGCTGGCCGGTTTGGCGACGGGGGTCGGCGGCACCATGGAGACCGGCGCCTTCGGCTTGCCCGCCGGCGCTGCCGGCTTCCTGGGTGGCATCGGCTTCGCCGACACCTTGGGTTCGCTCGCGGTCACCGGTGCGGGACTCCTTGGCGCGCTTGACGCCGAGGGGCCGGAACCGGCCGCGAAGGCTTCCTTGAGTCGCCGAGCCACGGGTGCTTCCACCGTGCTCGATGCTGACTTGACGAACTCACCCATCTCTTTGAGTTTGGCGAGAACGTTCTTACTTTCGACCCCGAGCTCTTTCGCCAGCTCGTGTACGCGGGCCTTGCCTGCCACTGCACTCCTCATCTCGAGGTCGCAAGGGGCAAGCCCGCCGCGACCTCACTTGTGCACTTGAAGCCTGATCATTTCAGTGACTTCATCGTGTGCTCATGTCGGTCGTTCCTTTGCTCCTTCGGTGGGGCTGCTGCCTCACCTACGGTTTTCGCCGGCACCTAGGCGCTCTGCCGGCTGGGGCCACTCGACCCTGGATCGCCGCCGTTGACGGCGGCGATCGCCTCGCTCAGCTCGCCAGGGTCTGGGACACCTGGCACCCGCAACGCTCGCCCGAAGGCTCGGCGTCGCAGCGCGGAGTCGAGACAGCCCGGAACTGGATGCACATGCGCACCACGGCCAGGCAATACACGGCTCGGATCAGGCCGGAGTCTGAAATGGGAGGAACCCGAATCAGTGACCGACGCGATCGCGACCACACGCAATAAATCAGACGCGGACGCACGCTGCCGACATCCCACACAGGTGCGCGTCGGCAACGCGCGACGAATCACCTCAGAAGTCTACCCTGAAGTGCTGACTGAGGCCTCTCCCGGTTCACTCTCGGGCTCCGCATCCGACGATCTTGTGCGATTGGTGGCCTGATCGGCCGCCGCATCCGATCTGATGTCGATCCGCCAACCGGTCAAACGTGCTGCCAGCCTGGCATTTTGCCCTTCGCGGCCGATCGCGAGCGAAAGCTGATAGTCGGGGACGATCACCCGGGCGGCGCGGGCGGCGAGGTCCACGACCTCGACACTGAGCGCTTTTGCGGGCGAAAGCGCATTGCCCACGAACTCGGCCGGATCCTCAGACCAGTCAATAATGTCGATTTTCTCACCATGCAGCTCGCTCATGACCGCGCGGACCCGCTGGCCCATCGGCCCGATGCAGGCGCCCTTGGCGTTGACACCGGTGACCGTGGAGCGAACAGCGATCTTCGTACGGTGTCCAGCCTCACGCGCGATGGCCGCTATCTCGACCGTGCCATCGGCGATCTCCGGCACCTCGAGCGCGAACAGCTTCTTCACCAGCGCCGGGTGCGACCGGGAGACGGTCACCTGAGGCCCGCGGAAGCCTTTGGCCACATGCACCACGACGGAGCGGATGCGCTGCCCATGGGGATATGTCTCACCGGGTACCTGTTCCGACTGCGGCAAAACCGCCTCGACCTTGCCCAGGTCGATGGAGACGATCCCCTTCTCGCTGCGGGTCTCGTGCGCCTGGATCACCCCGGTGACGAGATCACCGTCACGGTTCGCGTATTCGCCGAAGTGGACCTCATCGGTCGCCTCACGCAACCGCTGCAGGATGACCTGCTTCGCCGTCATCGCCGCGATGCGGCCGAAGTCGTGGGGGGTGTCGTCAAACTCACGCACAAGCGTGCCCTCGGAGTCGAACTCCTGGGCGAAGACGATGGCTGCGCCGGTATGCCGGTCGATCTCCACGCGCGCGTGTGAATGCGACCCGTCGGTGTGCCGGTAGGCGGTCAACAGAGCGGACTCGATGGCGTGCAGGATGGTCTCCTCGGAGATCTCCTTGTCGCGCGCCAGGGCCCTAAGCGCAGCCAAGTCGATGTTCACCGCTCCTCCTCCACGTCTTCGTCGTCGCCGAGATCGTCGGAGAACTCCGTCATCTCGGCGTCGGAAATCTCCTCCAGGCGGCTGAACTCGATCTGGACCCGGCCCGGACCCAGTTGCACGAAACCCAGCCGGTGAGCGATGCCCGACACTTCCAGGGTGATGCCCTGATCGTTGGCGGCCGTCAGCCTTCCGGTCAGGGTCTTCTCAGCCACCTTGACCTTGATTAACCTTCCCACGTTGCGCCGCCAGTGCTGGGGCTTCGTCAATGGCCGGTCCACCCCGGGCGAGGAAACCTCCAGCTGGTACTCGCCGGGGAACAGCTGGACCCCGGCTTCTTCGGCGTCGTCGAGGGCGCGGGAGATGGCCCGGGAGACGTCGGCAATCACGTCCAGGCCCAGACCGCCATCACCGTCGATGACCACCTTGACCTGATGCCGCCGGCCCACCGGCTTGGCGCTCAGCTCTTCCAGCTCATAGCCCGCCTCGATGACTGCGGGCTGCACGACTTTGGTCAATGCCGTAACGTCGACCGGGGCAAGCCGCGGCGGAGCGGGGCGGCTGGCCGGGGCAGGCTTACCCGTCTGCCGACCGCTGGTTCGGCCACGCTGAGCCATGCTGGCACCCCTTTCAAGTTGTCGGCGAGGAGAACCACGTCGAGCAGAGCGTAACGCGCACGCTCACGCTCGCGGCCGTCGGCGCGCTGCTCGCCCTCGTTATACGCTTTGCCGATGTCTCATCCCGCGGTCGGAAAGTCGCGTCGGAGCTTGCTACGCAGCGTGTTCACGGCTGCGGCCGCCGCCCCGGCGCTCGCCGCGTGCGACCTGTTGGACAGCGAGCCCCCGCCTCCCCCGCCGCCGGATCAGCTGACCGAGTTCTACGGGCAGACCGCCGCGTTGATCCAGACCTACGAGACGGCGATCGCCGCGACCCCGGCGGCCGCGATCCTGGTGACCGTCCGCGATGCGCACAAGGCCCACCTGGCCGCGCTGGCCGCGATCATGAAGCCGGCCCCTTCGGGCTCGCCCGTCCCCGCGTCCCCGAGCACGCCCCGCGGCGAGGTCCGCCAGGCGGAGCAGCAGGCGCGGCTGGCCGCGATCGAGGCCTGCATGACCGCCCCGCCCAACCGCGCCACCCTGCTCGGCGAGATCGCCGCCGCCCGCGCCTGCCACCTGGAGGTTCTCCCGTGACCGCCGGGCCGGACAATGTCGAGCGATTGAGGTCGGCGCTGATGTCTGAGCATGCGGCGCTGTACGCGTACGGGCGGATAGGGGTTCACCTCAATGACGCCGGCCGGGCGGAGGCCCGCGCGGCCGAGGTTGCCCATCGTGGCCGCCGCGACGCCCTGGTGGTCCACCTGGACCAGGTCAAAGCCAGTCCGGCACCGGCCGACGCCGGTTATACGCTGCCGTTCCCGGTCATCGATGAGACGAGTGCGCTCATGCTTGCCGAGTACGTCGAGAACGGGGTGACGGCGAACTGGCGCAGCGTGCTGGCAGCGACAGAGAACGAGCTGCGGCGGCTCGCCATCGACGGCTACTCCGATGCGGCCGTGCGGGCCACCCGATGGCGCAAGATCGCCGGACAGTCGCCGCTGAGGACCGCATTCCCAGGGCGGCCCGGTTAGGTGCATACTCAGTAGCTATGTCCGTCCGACACGGTTTGCTGGCCCTATTGGAACGCGGCGCCCGCTACGGCTACCAGTTGCGCGCCGAGTTCGAAGATTCCACCGGCGGCACCTGGCCGCTGAACATCGGCCAGGTTTACACCACCCTCAACCGGCTGGAACGCGACGGGCTTGTGCATGCGCTGCCACCCGGGGACGGCGGTCAGCGACCGTACGAGATCACCGATCAGGGCCGGGTCGAGCTCACCCTCTGGTTCGCCACCCCCATCGCGCGGGCCGACCGGCCCCGCGACGAGCTCGCCATCAAGCTCGCGCTCGCGCTCACCACCCCCGGCGTCGACGTGCGGGCGGTCGTGCAGACCCAGCGCACCGCGACCATGCGAGCCCTGCAGGAGTACACGCGGCTCAAAAGAGGCGACGCCGACCTGCCGTGGCGACTGGTGATCGACGCGATGATCTATCAATCCGAAGCCGAGCTGCGCTGGCTGGACCATTGCGAAGCAGCGCTGGTGCGCTACCGTCCAGGGCCACCGAAGCCGTTGCCGGTCGAGGCGGAGGGGGCCGAACTCCATGAACGTGCTTGAGCTGCGCGACGTCTACCGCACCCACGGCAAGGGCGACGCTGCCACGCATGCGCTGCGCCAGATCTCCCTGTCGGTCGTCGCGGGAGAGCTGGTGGCTGTCATGGGGCCTTCGGGTTCGGGCAAGTCGACGCTGCTCAACCTCGCCGGAGGGCTCGATCGGCCCGATCGGGGCGCCGTCCTGGTCGAGGGCGTGGAGCTGGGCAAGCTCAGCCGCAAGCGGCTCGCCGAGGTGCGCCGGCACAGTGTGGGCTATGTGTTTCAGGCGCTTAATCTGGTACCAAGCCTGACCGCAGCCGAAAACGTGGCCCTCCCCCTGGAACTGGATGGCGTGCCGATCCGCCGGGCACGGCCGCAAGCGGAAGCGGCTCTGTCCGAAGTGGAGCTTGATGGCTACGCAGACCGGTTCCCCGACGAGCTTTCCGGTGGCCAGCAGCAGCGGGTCGCGATAGCGCGAGCCCTGATCGGGCAGCGCAAGCTGGTGCTCGCCGACGAACCCACCGGCGCCCTCGACTCGCTGACCGGCGAATCTGTCTTGAAGCTGCTTCGGCATCGCGTTGACTGCGGCGCCGCCGGGGTGCTGGTGACCCATGAGGCCCGCCACGCGGCCTGGGCCGACCGGGTGGTCTTCCTGCGCGACGGGTCCATTGTGGACACCTCCGGTCCCCTCAGCCAGCCGGAGTGCCTCCTGGCGGACGTGCAGCCATGAGGGCGTGGGCCGCGGCGATCCGCATCGCCCGGCGCGAGGCCCTCAAGTCCAAAGGGCGCTCGGCCCTGGTCCTCGCGATGATCGCGCTTCCGGTGGCCTTCCTCTCCTTCGCCGCGGTGAGCTACGACATGTTCCAGCTCACCGAGGCGGAGTCGCTCGACCGGCGGCTGGGCCGCGCGGACGCGATGCTGACCTCGGTCAAGGACCTGTCCCTCGATGGTTCGAAGATGAGCTGGACCTCGCCGGTCGAAAGGCCGATCGCGCTGACCGACCTCGCTTCGCTCAGCGAGGAAGAAATCCTCGCCGAGCTGCCGGCCGGCTCGCGCGTGATCCCGCTGGGGCGGTCGAGTCTGCGGGTTCGCACCTCGGACGGCGTCGCCTACCTGCCGGTGCATCTCGTTGATATAGGCGATCCGATGACCCGCGGCATGGTGGAGCTGAGGCAGGGCAGGGCGCCCAGCGCCGACAACGAGATCGCGGTCAACATCGCGGCCGCCAACGACCTGCGGCTGCGCCTGGGCAGCGCGCTGCGGGGCGTGGACCCGAACGGCGAGTTCGTGGTGGTGGGCATCGTCGAGGTTCCCGATGACCTGAGCCCGCTTGCCGTCTCCACCAGCAAGATCCTCCTTGCTGACGCGGAAAAGCCGGCCCAGTGGCTGGCCGACACCCCGGCCCCGCTCACCATCGACATGGCGCAACGCCTCAATGACCACGGCATCAGCGCCATCGCCCGCGGCCTACCCGAGGACCGCAGTGGCACCAACCTCAGCACCACGGCCGAGGGTCTGGCGGTCGGCTTCCTCATGTCAGGTTTGGTCGCCCTGGAGGTGATTCTCCTCGCGGGGCCGGCCTTCGCCGTGGGCGCCCGGCGCCGCGCGCGCGATCTGGCCCTCATCGCCGCCGCGGGTGGTGCGCCCAAACACCTGCGGCGCGTGGTGCTGGCCGACGGGGTGGTGCTGGGCGCGGGCGGGGCCGGGATAGGCATTCTTCTCGGCGTGGGTCTTGCCGTGGCGGGCAGGCCGATCGTCGAGGAAGCGCTGATTCACACCCGCGCGGGCGGCTGGCGTTTCTTTCCCACCGCGCTCGTGGCCATCGCCATGCTCGCGATCGGCACCGGTCTTCTCGCTGCGACCGTGCCCGCCTTCATCGCCGCGCGGCAGGATGTCGTTCAGGTGCTCAATGGCCGCCGGGGCGTGCTCCGCTCACGCCGCCGCTGGATCATCACGGGCCTGACCATGGTCGGCTGCGGGGCGGCCGTCGCCGTGCTGGGCGCGACCGGTACCAGCGAATCCCTTATGTTGCTTGGCATTGTCCTAGCCGAGCTGGGTCTGGTGGTGCTGACCCCGGGTCTGCTGGGGCTCATCGCCCGAGTCGGCCGCTGGCTGCCGCTGGCGCCGCGGCTCGCGCTGCGGGACACCGCGCGCAACCGGACGGCCGCCGCTCCAGCGATCTCGGCGATCATGGGTGCGGTCGCCGGCGCGGTGGCGGTGGGGGTCTTCTCCATTGGGCTCGAACACCAGCAGGAGGCCACCTATCTGCCCTATCTGCGGCCGGGCGCCTTCACCATCCACGATGCCGCGATGGCCGGCGGCCAGCCGCAGAACTGGGCTCAGGTGGAGGCAGCCGTGCACAGGGTGCTCCCCTCGGCCCAGTTGCACATTTACTCGGTACCGGTCTGCCCCGGCCAGGAGCTGAAGGGGTATTGCGACATCGTGGTGGTGATCCCCGAGCAACAGCTGTGTCCCTATGTCTACACGCCCCGCGAGCTCACGCCGAGCGAGGTGCGCGCTGCCCGTGCCGACGAGCGCTGCCGGAACAGCCAGAGCGCCAGCTTCTCGGGCGGCGGGTGGGTCGGCGGCACCATCGTCGACAACGGT
Organism: Rhizocola hellebori; assembly: GCF_016862955.1. GTDB lineage: Bacteria > Actinomycetota > Actinomycetes > Mycobacteriales > Micromonosporaceae > Rhizocola > Rhizocola hellebori. Next base: position 75,893 of record NZ_BONY01000023.1, read on the forward strand.
GACGTGCTCGCCATCCTTTTCGGCCCAGGTGACCGGGAGCTGGCAGCGGCCAGGCGCACACTGGCCGCCGGGGGCGCCGTCGTCACCGACCCCCGGATGATCCATGACGGCCAGGTGACCCTCGCCACCCTGACCGGGAACGACCCTTCGGTCAACCTCCGACCCACGATCACGGTGCCGGGATTCCTGCTCTCGACCAGCACCCAAGGGATGCAGAGCGTGGTCTCGCCCGAGGTCGCCGCGCGGCTCGGCGTGCAGGTGCAAATGCTGGGCATGGCCGGCGACAACGGCTCTGTCCCGACCATGGCCGACGACTCACGCCTGCAAGCCGAATTGGCGGACATCGACCTTGATCTCTATGTCAACGCCGAGCGCGGTCCCTCCGCGTTCCACGACCCGACCATCCTGATCCTCGCGCTGGCCGCGGCCGCGATCGCCCTCGGCGCAGCCGGAATCGCCACCGGACTGGCCACAGTGGACGGACGCGCCGACCTGGCGACGCTGGCCGCGGTCGGGGCGGCCCCCCAGATGAGGCGCCGGCTCTCGGTCGGCCGGGCGGGCATCATCGCCGGCCTGGGCGCGCTGCTCGGGACCATAGCCGGGATGGGCGGCGCGGCGATCCTGATCGCTGCGCTGAACCAGGTGTATGAGCGGCAGTGGCCCATTCGCGCGACGATCCCCTTCGCCGTACCGTGGCAGAGTCTGGCGGTCATCGTCGCTGTCCCCATCGTGGCGATGGCCGGCGCCGCCCTGTTCACCAGGGCAAAGTTGCCCATCGAGCGCCGGTTCTGACAACTACCGGCTGGTAGCCCGATCGGGCATGATGTCCTCCATGCCAATTCGCCGCTTCGTCGAGTACCTGGGCCACCAGGGCTGGTTCGCCCGGATGAACCGTTCGGTGCTGCCCCCCTTGGACAAAGCCATGACCAAGGTCACCGGCGGACGGCTGATCGCGCTGGGGATCGTGCCGGCGCTCATGCTCACCACGACCGGCAAGAAGTCGGGTCTGCCGCGCAATCAGCCGCTGGCCTATATCCCCGACGGGGAAAATATGGTTCTTATCGGCTCGAACTGGGGCGGCAAGAAACACCCGGGCTGGTCCTACAACCTGATCGCCAACCCGAAGGCGACGGCGCGGGTCAAGGGCAAGACCTACCCGGTGACCGCCCGGCTGCTCGAAGGCGCGGAGCGCGCGGAGAAGTGGCAAAAGGCACTCGCGATCTGGCCCGCTTACGCGACCTACCAGAAGCGCTGCGCACCGCGCCAGATCCGCCTCTTCCTTCTCACCAAGGACTAGATCGCGCTCACGCCGATCAGGGAGCCGATCAGGTAGGTAGCGCCCGCGGCACAGGCGCCCAGCACGAGCTGCCGCAAACCGGTCAACAGCCAAGGCTTCCCGGTGAAGCGGGAGGTTAGCGCGCCCGCGGTGAAAAGGCCCAGGCCACCGACACCGAGCGCGAACCAGAGCGACTCGCTGCCCAAAAGGTAACTGAGCAAAGGGATCAGGGCACCGATCGAGAAGCAGACGAACGAGGAGATGGCCGCGAGCCATGGGCTCGGCTGGCTGTTGGGATCGACGCCAAGCTCCTCCTGCACGTGAACCTTGAGCGCCTCCTCGGGATTCTCCTTCAGCGCGTCCGCCACCTGGTGAGCGAGGTCGGCGGGCAGGCCGCGCTCGATCCATCGCTCGGCCAGCTCGTTGGCCTCGGCCACCGGGTTGTGTCGCAGCTCCTTGCGCTCCTTGGCAACCTCGGCGGCCACCTGCTCGTTGGCGGCTTTGACGCTGCTGAACTCGCCAAGCGCCATCGAGATGGCCCCCGCCACCAGCCCGGCCACGCCGGTCAGCACGATGGTTCCCGGCTCTACCCCAGCGCCGCCCACACCGGCGATCAGGCCGATGTTGGTGACGAGGCCGTCCATCGCCCCGAAGACCGCCGGGCGCAGCCAGCCACCGGAGACGTCGCTGTGCTCATGCTCAACGGTCTGCGAAGTCATGGCACCACCGTTCTTCGGCCGGTCGCGCCAAGGTGCCACATGATGACCTCGACAAGCTCGGTCATGGCAAAGTGAGGATCTCGTGCCCGGTCTCGGTCACCACGACGGTGTGCTCAAACTGGGCCGTCCACTTGCGGTCCTTGGTGACGACTGTCCATTTGTCGGGCCAGACGTCGTAGTTGATGCCGCCGAGAGTGATCATCGGCTCGATGGTGAACGTCATGCCCGGCACCATGGTGGTCTTCGCCTCAGGGCTGTCGTAGTGCGGCACGAACAGCCCGCTGTGGAAGGCACGGCCGATGCCGTGGCCGCCGAAGTCGCGCACCACCCCATAGCCGAAGCGCTTGGCGTAGGACTCGATGACCCGGCCGATCACGTTGATGGGACGCCCCGGCGCCACCGCCTTGATGCCCCGCATCGTCGCCTCGTGCGTGCGCTCGACAAGCAGGCGTGCCTCCTCGTCGACATTGCCCACGCAGAAGGTCGCGTCGGTGTCGCCGTGCACCCCGTCGAGGTAGGCGGTGACATCGATGTTGATGATGTCGCCGTCCTCCAGCTCGGTGGAGTCGGGGATGCCGTGACAGATCACCTCGTTGAGGCTGGTGCAGCACGACTTCGGGAAGGGAGGCGAGTTGCGCCCCGGATAACCCAGCGTGGACGGGTAAGCCCCGTGGTCGACCAGGAACTCGTGCACCACCCGATCGATCTCGTCGGTGGTCACGCCGGGCTGGCAATGCTCCCCCGCGAGCTGGGTGGCCTGGGCCGCGAGGCGGCCGGCTATCCGCATCTTCTCGATGGTCTCGGCGTCCTGGGTCATCGGACCGTCCCAGGTTGCGGCGCGCTTGCGGCCCACGTATTCAGGCCGGGGAATGGCGGAGGGCACCTCCCGCCAGGGTGAGATCTTGCCGGGAGTGAGTTCAGCGCGCACCTTCATACCCAAAGACTTTAGTCGCCCGCGAAGACCGCAACGCCATCGATGCTGTGCGCATTGCGCGTCGATCGATAGTCGGCCGTCTCCTGCGGAGACTTGCGCGACCAGAACTGCACCAGCAGGTCTCGATCACCTTGATATTCCATGAGCGGCACTCCGTACCCACAGGAGTCGGAGATTCTCTCCACGTCGATCACGATGATGCTGCGCAGACCCGGGTGGGGCGCGGCGGGGAAGGCGGTGAGCAACTCCGCCGCCGCGGGCTCCTCGGCCATCACCTCACGACCCTTGCCGTGCAGGCGGACGATCTTGGGTGGGCCGTCGAAGGCGCAGACCATCAGCACAATGCGGCCGTTGTCGCGCAGGTGGGCAATCGTCTCGACACCGGAGCCGCCGTATTCGAGATAGGCGACCCGGTGCGGCCCAAGGACGGCGAACGAGTCGCTCAGCCCCTTGGGCGAGACGTTGACATGACCGTCCAAAGCAGACGGTGCGGTGGCGACGAAGAAGACCTTCTGCGCCAACAAAAACTCACGGATACGGCCGTCGATTTCGTCGTAGACCCGTCCCATGAACCGACTATACGGTCACCAGCGAAGAGCGACGAGCCTTCGATTGTGAAGCAGCGGTCACCAGCGCGACGAACAGGGCCGGGTCGGCCAGGTCCTCCGGGTGCCACTGCACGCCGACCGCGAACGGATGGTCGGGGTGCTCCACCGCTTCGATCAGGTCGTCGTCGGGACACCAGCCGGTCGGTATCAACCGGCCCGGATCGGCCACGCCCTGGTGGTGGTACGAGTTCACCTCGGTCTCGGCACCGAGAAGCTCACGGCACTTCGAGCCGCTGGCGAAGCGCACCAAGTGGTTGTTGTAGCGCTTCTTCGGCCCGGGCATGCTGTGGCCCTCGTGGCCCACCGCTTCCGGCAGGTGCTGGTGCAACCGGCCACCGCTGACCACGGCCATTACCTGCATGCCGCGGCAGATACCCAGCAGCGGGATGCCGTGCATCAGGGCGTGGCGCGCCAGCGGAAGCTCACCCGCGTCGCGAACCGGCGAGGTGTACACCTTCGGATGCGCAAGCTCGCCGTATCGGGCCGGCTCGACGTCCTGGCCCCCAGCGATGATCAACCCGTCCAGCCCGTCAAGCACCTCCAGCCCGCCATCGGGGCAGGGCGGAACGAGCACCGGGCGGCCGCCGGCCGTCCTTACCTGTTCCACGTAGCTCCACGGCAGCACCGCGCTGAGTGCGTCTTGTACGGAAAATCGCGCCTGCTCCACGTAGGTGGAGATGCCGATCAAAGGTCTGCTCACATCGCTCACAACGGCGTCACATATGCCCCGGTAATGCCCCCGTCCACTAGGAACTGCGAGGCGGTTATGAATGAGGAATCGTCACTGGCGAGGAACGCTACCGCTGCGGCGATCTCTTCGGCCTCCGCGAAACGGCCCATAGGCACATGGACCAGTCGGCGGGCGGCGCGCTCCGGATCCTTCGCGAACAGCTCCATGAGCAGCGGCGTTGCCACCGGTCCTGGGCAAAGTGCATTGACTCGCACTCCGCTGCGCGCGAACTGAACGCCCAGCTCACGGGTCATCGAGAGAACTGCACCCTTGCTGGCCGTGTAAGCAATCTGACTTGTCGCCGCGCCGAGGACAGCCACGAAACTGGCAGTGTTGATGATCGATCCTTTGCCTGCCTCTAACATGTGAGGCAAAACATACTTGCAACACAGATAGACACTCGTGGCGTTGACTCGCATCACCCTCTCCCACGCCTCGATGCCGGTATCCAGGATCGAGTCGTCGTCCGGCGGAGAGATGCCGGCGTTGTTGAAGGCGATGTCGATCCGGCCATGGCGCTGCACCACCCCAGCGAAGAGCGCCTTCACCTGCTCTTCATCTGAAATGTCGCATTTGACGAAGTCGCCGCCGGTCTCGTTGAGGTCAACGCAGACCACATGGGCGCCTTCGTCGGTGAAGCGCTTGACCGTCGCCGCTCCGATGCCGGAGGCGGCGCCGGTGACCACGGCCACCCGATCTTCCAATCGCCGCAATTCAATCCTCCTCACTGATGAAGACGTTTTTGGTGTCGGTAAACGCAAGCGGCGCATCGGGTCCGAGCTCGCGGCCCAGCCCCGACTGTTTAACTCCGCCGAACGGGGTCCAGTAGCGCACCGAGGAGTGGGAGTTGACGCTCAGCACGCCCGCTTCCACCGCCCGGGACACCCGCATGGCCCGCCCTAGATTTCGGGTCCAGATGGAGCCGGACAGACCGAATTCGGTGTCGTTGGCCAGCCGGATGGCTTCGGACTCGCTATCGAACGGCATCACCGAAAGCACGGGCCCGAAGACCTCCTCGCGCCAATGCCGGTCGCCCGGACCGGCGGCAAGCACCGTGGCCGGGAACCAGTACCCCTTGCCGTGCGGGGCCGAGCCCTGCATCAGCGGGTTGTCCACATAGGACGCCACGCGCTCGCGCTGCGCGGCGGAGATCAGTGGACCCATGTCCGTACCACACCGCCAGTTGCGCACGTGCGGCTCGAGCAACGCCAGGAACTCATCATGAACCGAACGCTCAACCAGCAGCCGCGACCGGGCACAGCAGTCCTGCCCCGCGTTGTCGAAAACCGCCCCGGGCAGGGCAGCAGCGGCCTTCTCCAGGTTGGCGTCGGCGAACAGGACCGTCGCCGCCTTGCCGCCCAGTTCGAGCGTGACCCTGGTCAGATCCGGGGCGCAGGCCGCCATGATCTGCTTGCCCACCTCCACCGAGCCGGTGAAGCAGATCTTCCGGACATCGGGATGGCTCACCAGCTCCCGCCCGGTCACCGAGCCGGGCCCGGTCAGCACCGTCAACACCCCCTCGGGCAGACCCGCTTCCAGCGCCAGCTCACCGATGCGCAACGCGGTCAGCGGCGTCAGCTCGGCAGGCTTGATGATGACGGTGTTGCCGGCCGCGAGCGCGGGCGCGAAGCCCCACGCGGCGATCGGCATGGGAAAGTTCCACGGCACGATGACACCGACCACGCCCAGCGGCTCATGGAAGGTGACGTCCCAGCCACCCGCCACGGGGATCTGCAGCCCACACAGACGCTCGGGCGCACCCGAGTAGTAGTCGAGCAGATCGCGGACATTACCGGCCTCCCAGCGCGCGTTGCCCTGGGTGTGGCCCGCATTGCGTACCTCTATCGCGGCCAGCTCATCGATGTGCGCGTCGATGACGGAAGCGAAGCGGCGCAACAGTTTCGCCCGATCGCCCGGGGACACCCGCCGCCACGACGCAAAGGCCCGCTTGGCGTTTTCCACGACCGGGCCGACCTCGCCCGGCTCGATGAACGCGATTTCCTCTTCGGTGGCTGGATCGACTATCTTCACAGTCTTTCGAACCCCCGGACCAGCTCCCAGTCGGTGACCGCCGCATCGAACGCTTTGACCTCAACGCCGGCCGCGTGGGCGTAATGGGTCACCACCTCATCGCCGAAGGCCTCCCGTGCCACCTGCGACGACTCCCACTTTGTCAGCGCCTCGCGCAGGGTGCCCGGAACCCGGGTCGCGGTCTCATCCCGATAGGCGTTGCCGGTGAACACCGGCTCCAGCTCGAGGTTGTTGTCCAACCCGTGCAGCGCCCCCGCGATCAGCGCCGAGATGGCCAGGTAGGGGTTGACGTCCCCGCCCGGTACCCGATGCTCCACCCGCAACGACAGGTCGTGACCGACCAGGCGCAGGGCACACGTGCGGTTGTCCCGCCCCCAGCGCAACGCGGTCGGCGCAAACGAACCCTCCTGGAAACGCTTGTAGGAGTTAATGTTTGGCGCGTAGAGCACGCTGAACTCGGCAGTGGTGGCGAGGAGCCCGGCGAGCACCCGCTCCCCGGTCACCGACAGCGCATCGCCATTGGACATCAGCGGCTGACCCGACTTGGATCGCAGCGAGAAGTGAATGTGACACGAGTTGCCCTCGCGCTGGTTCGGCTTGGCCATGAACGTCAGCGACATCCCGTGTTGGGCCGCGATCTCCTTGGCGCCGTGTTTGTAAATCGAGTGCTGATCGGCTGTTTTGAGTGCCTCCGCGTACCGGAAGGCGATCTCCTGCTGACCCAGGTTGCACTCGCCCTTCGCGCTTTCCGGCTGCAGCCCGGCACCGGCCATACCCAGGCGGATGTCGCGCAGAAGGGGCTCCACCCGGGTGGTGCCGAGCAGGGAGTAGTCGACGTTGTAGCCGTTGGCTGGGCTCAGAGCGCGGTAGCCCTTCTGCTGGGCTTCCTCATAGGAGTCACGGTAGACGATGAACTCCAGCTCGGTGCCGACATAGGGCACCAGCCCCCGCTCGGCGAGCCTGTCCAGCTGGTGGCGCAGCACCTGCCGCGGTGATTGCACCACCGGCGACCCGTCGTGCCAGAGCACGTCGGCCAGGACCAGCGCGCTGCCCGGCAGCCACGGCAGTGGCCGCAGCGTGGTCAGATCGGGCGAGAGCACGAAGTCCCCGTACCCGCGTTCCCAGCCGGAAACCGCGTATCCATCAACTGGTGTCATTTCGACATCGACGGCGAGCAGATAGTTGCAAGCCTCGCTGCCGTGGCGCAGCACCTCGTCCAGGAAATACTGGGCGTGTAACCGCTTGCCCTGAAGCCGGCCCTGCATGTCGGTCATGGCCAGGATCACCGTGTCTATCTCGCCCAGCTCGACCCTTGTCCGCAATTGCTCAGCCGACCACATAGGTGACAGGTCTACCCGGTCGGCGATCACTCGTCAATTGCCGTCGGTCGCGGCTTCGGCGGGCTTGGGAACCGCGACCGTCGTACCTAGACGATCCCAGATCATGCCGGCCTGATGTCCAAGCGCCCCAACGGCTCCCGGCAGCAACGGCATGACCCAGTCGGCCATCCAGCCGGTGTGGGCCACGTTGAGCACGAGCACCGCCGCCAAGGCCGCGCCCAGGCCCTGCACCATCCCGCGCCATGCGGCACGGCCCGAATAGGTGATCGCCGCGCGGCGGGCGGCTTTGTCGTTCATGTCCGGGAAACCCGCGAGCGCCTTCGCATCGCGCCGTCCGAAGTTGAAGCCCGCCACGGCAAGCGTTGCCGAGCAGCCCGTCACCACCGCGGTCAGGCTGTTACCGGTGATGACCATCAGCAGGGTGGCGAGTCCGCCCCCGATCGCCAGCGCGACGACGGCTCGGATCCATTCCACCTTCTCCCCCGGGTACCAGTAGTACTTGCTGGTGTCGTCGGAGAGCTTCTTCACGATCCGCCCCATTGGGGTTTCCACCTCAAGTGATCGACTACTACTGCCAGTAGTGATCTTAGAACAGCACGGTGGCAAAGGTGCCGACTCGGCGGAAGCCGAGACGGTCGTAAAGGCGACGCGCAGGCTCGTTGTATCCGTTGACATAGAGACTCACCGTGGGGGCGAAACGGCGTAAAGCCTCGCGCACCACGGTCGCCAGCCCGGCCGCGGCGATGCCCTTGCCTCGCCACCGGGGATGGGTCCAAACCCCTTGCAGCTGCACGGTATGCCGGGTCACCACGGCAAGCTCCGCCTTGAACACCACCTGGCCGTCGGTCACCTTCGCGAAGGCCCGCCCGGCACGCACCAGCTCGGCGACCCTGGCCCGATAGCCGCGCCCGCCGTCGTCGCCGACCGGCGAAACCCCGACCTCCTCGGTGTACATGGCCACCGATGCCGGGAAGAGCAGATCCACTTCGTCCAGCCGAACCGGACGCACCAGCGGGTCGGTGGCCGTCGCCGGGACCCGGTCCACCAGCATCAGCGGCTGGTCCTCCCGAACCGTCCTATCCGGACCCCAGCTTGGCGACAGCTTTTCCCACAGGCTCAGCACACCATCGGCCGGCCCGACCAGGGACGCGCACACCCTCGGCCATCCCGCGAGCAGGTCGGCGAAAGCCGCCACCGCCTGACGGTCGGCACCGAGCGGGGTCACCTGCCCGCCACACCACAACACCGAGTCGGGGTGACGGTGGCCGCCGTAGCCGAAGAGGCGTCCTTCGGCCCGCCAGCCGAGCCCGTGGGCCGCTATCCGCTCGGCTACCTGCGCAGACGCGATCGGATGCGCGGCGAGCACCCGCTCCACCGCGGCCCTGTCCGCATCGAGTAGCTGCCGCACCGGGATCGTGAGCATGTACCAAGCCTAGGCCTTGGAGGTGCCGCTTGGAGGATCCGCACGGTAGGCGAGCCAACCCGGGTCTTGCCATCCGACACGTTGCCGATATATCGTAAACACATCGTCGATAGATAGGAGATAGCACGATGCATCGCGACGGACATCAACATGGACACCACCATCAACACTGGGCCGCTTTCGAGCGAATGGCTGATCGCGGAGACTGGGAGCAGTTCCGCGGGTTCGGCCGAGGATTCGGCGGACATGGCCGGGGCCACGGTCGCGGCCGGCGTGTCAACACGCGCGGCGCCGTTCTGGGCCTGCTCGCAGAGCGACCCATGCACGGCTACGAGATGATCTCCGAGCTGGAGCTGCGCACCCGCGGTGCCTGGCGTCCCAGCCCCGGTTCGATCTACCCAACCCTGCAGCTTCTCGAGGACGAGGGCCTGATCGTCAGCGAGGAAGCCAGCGGCCGCAAGCGCTTCACCCTCACCGAGGCCGGTCGCGAAGAGGCAGCCAACGCCGGCCGCCCTTGGCAAGACTTCGATCAGAACCGGATCACCGAGATGCAGGAGTTCCGTGAGGCAGGCTTCGGCATCATGCAAGCGCTGCAACAGGTTTCGTCCGCCGGCAGCGCCGAGCAGCGCCGCGAGGCCCTCGAAATCATGAACGAGACCAAGCGCAGGCTCTACGCCATCCTCGCCGCATGACCCCAGGCAGAAAGCCGCGGTTCTCGTCCTGAGACCGCGGCTTTCTCTTCATGCATTTTCTTCGCCGCTACGTCGTGGTCGCTCGCCGCAAGCTCCCGCGCGGCAGCGAAGGCCCGTGCTCCCCACCCGGCGCTCGCGCGCCGCAAGCTCCGCCGCGATGGGCGATCTTCAGCGGGAGTGGACGAGGGTTAGTGAACGGTGACGAGGGGGGCGGTGGCGGGCTCGTCGTCGAGGGAGATGCCCATCTCTGCGGCGATCTTGAGCGCCTCTTCGACCAGGGTCTCGACGATCAGGGACTCGGGCACGGTCTTGATGACCTCGCCCTTGACGAAGATCTGGCCCTTGCCGTTGCCGGAGGCCACCCCGAGGTCGGCCTCACGGGCCTCGCCCGGACCGTTGACGACACAGCCCATGACGGCCACCCGCAACGGGGCCGGGAAGCCCTCGAGGGCCGCCGTGACCTGCTCGGCAAGCGTGTAGACATCGACCTGAGCGCGACCGCAGGAGGGACAGGAGACGATTTCCAGCCCGCGCTCCTTGAGCCCCAAGGACTCCAGGATCGCGTTGCCGACTTTGATCTCCTCCACCGGCGGCGCGGAGAGCGACACGCGGATGGTGTCGCCGATCCCCTCGGCCAGCAAAGCTCCAAACGCGACAGACGACTTGATGGTGCCCTGGAAGGTCGGGCCGGCCTCGGTGACACCCAGGTGCAGCGGGTAGTCGCACTGCTCGGACAGCTGGCGGTAGGCGCGGATCATCACGACCGGGTCGTTGTGCTTGACGCTGATCTTGATGTCGCGGAAGCCGTGCTCTTCGAACAGCGAGCATTCCCAAAGTGCCGACTCGACAAGGGCCTCCGCGGTCGCGCGGCCATATTTTTCGAGCAGGCGCTTGTCGAGGGAGCCCGCGTTGACACCGATCCGGATCGGGACCCCAGCGGCCGAGGCGGCCTGCGCGATCTCGCGCACCTTGTCATCGAACTGCTTGATGTTGCCCGGGTTCACCCGGACGGCGGCACAGCCGGCATCGATCGCGGCGAACACGTACTTCGGCTGGAAGTGGATGTCGGCGATCACCGGGATCGGTGACTTCTTGGCGATCGCGGGCAGCGCGAGCACGTCGTCCTGCGACGGCACCGCCACCCGGACGATCTGACAACCCGAGGTCGCCAGCTCGGCGATCTGTTGCAGGGTCGAGTTCACGTCGGCGGTCAGCGTGGTCGTCATCGACTGGACGCTCACCGGCGCGCCACCGCCGACAGGCACCGAGCCGACCATGATCTGTCGCGTCTTGCGGCGGGGGGCCAGCAGTGGAGCCGGCGCAGCCGGCATGCCGAGGTTGATCGCGGTCACAGCACACTCACCTGAGGATCGTGATGGGGTTGACGATGTCGGCGGTAACGGTCAGCAGCGTGAACGCACCAAAGATCAAAATTACCGTGTAGGTCAGCGGCATCAGCTTGTAATAGTCGACCCGGCCGGGATCGGGCTTACGCAACCGAGCATAAATCCAGGTGCGCACCTTTTCGAACCAGGCTATGGCGATATGTCCACCATCGAGTGGAAGAAGCGGCAAAAGATTGAACAAGCCCACGAAAAGGTTCAGCGAGGCGATCACCAGGAACCAGCTCGGCCACTCGCCCAGCTCGGCCAGCTCGCCGCCGATCCGGCTCGCGCCGACCACACTGACCGGGCTCTCCGGGTCACGCTCACCGCCGGTGATCGCCGACCACAGACCGGGAATCTTCTCCGGGAACTTCTTGATCGCCTCGATCACACCGGTGAAGGTGCGGCCCATGAAGTCCAAGGCCACCGGCGCGGCCTCGACGACGTTGTACTCCACCGCGATCGGCAGCGCGGGATCGTGGCTGTTGGCCAGGCCGACCGCGGAGACGACGGTCTTCGCGCCGGTCGGGTTTTCGCGCGGGGCGCGTTCCACGCCTACCGGCGTCACCTTGATGGTCTGCTCGGCACCGTTGCGCAGCACGACAAAGTCGGCCGGCTGGCCGGGCGGAAGCGCGCGGATCGCGTCGATCATGTCGTTGTACTCGGCGATATCGGTGGACCCGATCCGCAGGACCTTGTCGCCGGTCGCTATCCCGGCGGCCTTGGCCGGCGCGGGAAGGTCGCTGCTGCGGCAGTCGTCGTGGTCGGGCACGACCTGCACGCAGTCAACGGTCCTGACGAACGGATCCTGGGGGTTGATCGCCGGGTTGGGCATGGCGGCCGTGGCGGCCACCCCCCAGAAGATCATGAAGGCGAGAATGAAGTGGACTATCGAGCCGGCGGACATGACGATGGTCCGCTTCCACACCGGGAAGCGCCACATCGCCCGCTTGTCGTCGGCGTCCTCGTCCTGCGGGGTCATTCCAACGATCTTGACGAACCCGCCCAGCGGGATGCCCTTCACGCCGTACTCGGTGTCGCCCTTCACCTTCGACCACAGGGTGGGCCCGAAACCGACGAAATAGCGCGTGACCCTCATCCCAAAGGCCTTGGCCGAACCCATGTGCCCAGCCTCATGCAGCGAGACGGACACGAGGATGGCGAGCGCAGCCAGGACTATGCCGGCGATGAACATCAAGCGCCTTCCTTCTCGATCAACTCATGGGCACGACGTCGTGCCCACGCCTCGGCGGCGAGCACGTCCTCGACGGTACCTGGTTCACCCCAGTCCGACGCGCCCTCCAGGACGCAAGCCACCGTGTCCACGATGGCCAGGAACGGCAGACGGCCCGCTGTGAAAGCGGCCACACACTCCTCGTTGGCCGCGTTGTAGATGGCCGGGCGGCACCTTCCCGCTCGGCCAGCCGCCTTCGCCAGCTCGACCGCGGGGAAGGCCTCATGGTCCAGCGGACGCAGCTCCCAGTTGTGGGCCAGGGTCCAATCGACCGCCGGGGCGGCCTCCGCCACGCGATCGGGCCACCCAAGCGCGAGCGCGATCGGCAGCCGCATGTCGGGCGGGCTGGCCTGGGCGATGGTGGAACCGTCGGTGAACTCGACCAGCGAATGCAGCACCGACTGCGGGTGCACCATGACCTCGATGTCGTCGTAGGGCACACCGAAAAGCTCGTGCGCCTCAATGATTTCCAGCCCTTTGTTCACCAGCGTGGCCGAATTGATGGTGACCACCGGGCCCATGTCCCAGGTCGGATGCTTGAGCGCCTCCTCGACGGTGACCTCGGCCAGCTCCTCGCGCCGCCGGCCACGGAAGGCACCACCGCTCGCGGTGAGGATGAGCCGGCGCACCTCGGCCCGGCTACCGCCGCGCAGACATTGGGCCAACGCCGAGTGCTCGCTGTCGACCGGCACGATCTGACCCGGCTTCGCGGCGGCGCGCACCAGCGGGCCACCGGCGACCAGAGACTCCTTGTTGGCCAGGGCAAGAGTGCGCCCGGCGTGCAGGGCGGCCAGGGTGGGCGCCAGCCCGAGCGACCCGACCACGCCATTGAGCACGATGTCGGCCGGCCATTGCGCCAGCTCGGCCATGGCCTGTGGCCCGGCAAGGATTTTAGGAACTTTAAAGCCACCATGTGGGTACCCGTTACGAGCCGCCTCGGCATAGAAAGCCAGCTGCAGGTCCTGTGCGGCGCTGGCCTTCGCGACCCCGACCGCCTCCACCCCGAGCGCGAGTGCCTGCGCGGCAAGCAGCGCCACGTTGCCGCCGCCCGCGCCGAGCGCCACCACCCGGAAACGCTCCGGATTGCGGCGCACGATATCGATCGCCTGGGTGCCGATGGAGCCGGTGGAACCGAGCAGAACAATCTCGCGCGGTGCAGAACTGATGGTCACCGGCCTATTGTCCCTGACTCACACGGAACCCAGGAACTCCGGATGGTTGAGCAGGAAGTCCTGCAGGGTCCCATCCCGCGCGGCGTGGAAAAGCGCGAGCGACGCGTCGTTGAGGATGACGTAGGAAATGCCATTGATCTCCTGCGTCGACCACGTGCCCGGGTTGGTCCGCACGGTCACCAGATCGTTGGCGGCCACGTCCTTCAGCGTGAAGATGAAGTCCTCGATGGGCACGCGGCCCGGGTCGAGAATCATCGCCTTGCCACCGGCCTCGATCACCCGATTGAGCTTGCCGAAATCGGTCAGCACGCCCTTGCTCATCGCCTTCTTCGCGATCGCCTTGATCAGCTGCTGCTGGTGTCGCTGGCGGTCGTAGTCACCGTTTTCCAGACCCTTACGGATGCGGGAGTAGTCCAGCGCGAGCTGCGGGGTGAAGAAGCGGCAACCGGGCTCGTGGATGAGGGGCCGACCGCCCTTGGGCATGTTGCGGACCTGCCCGGCCGCGTCGTCGTACCAGACTCCAACGATCTTGCCTTGCGCGTTGTAGGCCAGGTGGATCGACTCGGCGCGCTGGTCGACGCAGAGATCGACGCCACCCAGCTCCTCGACCATCGCCCGGAAGCCGTCGAAGTCGATGAGCATGGCGCCGTTGAACTGCATTCCGGTGAGTTTGTAAATGGTCAGCGCGAGCAGCTCCACGCCGCGGGCACGCTTCTCCAGCTCGGTGCCGCTGCCCTGGTACCCAGAACTGAAAGCAGAATTTATCTTTCCGGTTCCGCCGCCGTAACGGCTCTTCTCGAAGCGCGGGATCGTCACGCGGGTGTCACGCGGAATGGAAAGCAGGTAACCCTGGTCGTGCGACTTGGGGATGTGCATGATCAGGATGCTGTCGGCCAGCACCCCCTCGCGCTCGCCACCGTCGGTGATCTGCTCGGAGTCAATGCCCACCAGCAGCAGGTTGATCGCGCCGTCGATGTTGGTGCCCGGCACCAGCGCGCCCGAATCAGTGCCGATCATCGTGGTGGTAGTCAGCTTGTCGGTCGCCGAGGCGATAGCAAGCCGCGCCGCCACAATTCCGCCACCGCCAAGCATCATCAGAAGAGCTCCGGCGACAACGGTAAGTCGCGCCCAGAGTGGGTCTTTTGGCTTCTTGCGCTTGGCCGGGGTTGCTTCTTCGTCGAAGTCCTCCCGCTCGATGCGGGCTTCCCGGACCGGAGCACGCTTAGCGCGGGTGGACGACGCGGGCACGCTCACTCCGTTCCTGAGGGGGGCAAGGAATGACAACACTCTACAGAGCATCCGCCGCCGTGCCTGCATGCGCCCGAAACAGCTCCGCCTCCATGCCATACCAACGACTAGTTCGCCCAAAATGTCGCATCCCAATCCGGCGCATCACCGCGATGGAAGGAGCGTTGTCAGGCTTGGCAATGGCCAATATTTCCGGCAGCCCCAGCCCAAATCCGTAATCCAGCACGGCTTTCGCCGCCTCGGTGGCGTAGCCGCGGCCCCACGAATCGGGATGCAGGTGCCAGCCGATCTCGACTTCGCCCCCACCCGGGCTGCCGTCGGACGGTTCGGGCATCGGCACCAGCAGTACAGACCCCGCCACGATTCCGGAATCTCGGATCTGCACAGCCCAGACGCCGTAACGGCCTTGATGTTTGGCATAGGTCGCTTCCGCCCGCGCCTGCCCGGCCATCGCCTGATCGAGGTCGGCCAATGGCGTGGCATTGCCGAGCCATTTGACCACCTCCACCCGCCGATAGGTGTCGAACCGCCGCGCGATGTCGTCGTCGCTAGCCGTCCACTCCCGCACTACCAACCGCTCGGTCTCACATATCACTCGCACACCGTTGAAGCGCTTGACGCCGCTGACTTGGTTGCGGGTCGCCCTGGGGCGACCCGCCGGTCTTCCTCAGCTCCTTACGACTCCCTGATGCCGAATCGGCGATAGACGGCGGTCAACGGCCCGGGGGCCCACCAGTTCCACTTTCCGAGCAGGCGCATGGTCGCCGGAACCAGCAGCGTGCGGACCAGAGCGGCATCGACCGCCACCGCCACCACCGTGCCGACGCCGAGCAGTTTGATGGTCGCGGTGCCGCCGGTGGCGAAGCCCCCGATCACGATGATCAGCAACAGCGCCGCCGCGGTGATGATGCCGCCGGTGCGCTGCAGCCCGATCGCGACCGCCTGCGAGTTGTTGCCGGTCGCGTCCCACTCTTCGCGAACGCGGGAGAGCAGGAAGACCTCGTAGTCGGTGGCGAGCCCGAACAGGATCGCCAGCATCAGCACCAGGTTTCCTGGCTCCAGGAAGCCGGTGACGGTGAAGCCCAGCGTGTCGGCTAGGTGGCCGTCCTGAAAAACCCAGACCACGACACCGAACGAAGCCCCGATCGAGATGGCGTTCATCAGCATCGCCTTGAGCGGCAGCACGACCGAGCCGAAGGCGAGGAAGAGCAGGACGAAGGTGCTGACCCCGATCAGAAGCAGCATCCACGGCAGGCGCTCGCCGAAGGCGTCGAGCTGGTCGACGACCGCCGCCGACCGGCCGCCGACGAGAAAGTCCCCGGGCAGCTCACGGATCTCCTTGACCACGTCGCGCGCCTGCTCGCTGCTCGGCTCGCCGCGATAGGCCACCGAGATCAGGGTGGCGTCGCCGCGCTGCGCCGTGACATTGGCCGCCGTGACATCGTCCATGGCCGCTATCCGCGCGGGGAGATCGCCCACCGGACCGTTGACGAGCACGCTGATCGGAGCCGCGCCGCCGCCGGCGAACTCGCTGCCCAGCCGCTCGGTCACCACCCGCGACTCGGTGCCCTCGGGCAGCACGCGCTCGTCGAAGCCGCCGAATTCGATCCGCAGGAACGGTACGGCCAAGGCGAGCAAAAGTGCCGTCACGCCAACCAGATAGACGACCGGCCTGCGCATCACGCTGTGGGCGAGCTTCGCCCAGCCACCACCGCTGCGGCTCAGTTTGGGTAACGGCACCCGGGCCGCATTGACACGCGGCCCGAGCACGGCGAGCAGGGCCGGGAGCGCGGTCAGCGCAGCCAGCATCGCCACCAGCACGGCCGACATCCCGCCCCAGGCCATGGACTTCAGGAAGTCCATGGGGAAGACCAACAGGCTCGCCAGCGCAAGCGCCACGGTCAGACCCGACACGAGGACCGTGCGGCCCGCGGTGGCCAGCGTCAACGCGACCGCCTCCGCCGTCGACCGGCCCGCCGCCAGCTCCTCCCGGAACCGGGAGACGATGAAGAGCGAATAGTCGATCGCCATGCCCAGACCCAGCATGGTGATGATGTTGATCGCGAATACGGATACGTCCGTGACCTGGGCTAGCAGCCGTACCGAAATGAAGGCCCCGAGGACAGCCAGAATGCCGACCATCAGCGGGGTGGCGGCGGCGACCACACCTCGGAAGATGAACAGCAGCAGGATCATGAGGATCGGCAGGCTGATGATCTCCGCTTTGGTGATGTCGTCGCTGATCTGCTGGTTCGCGTCGTCCAGGAAGGGGATCAGCCCCCCGACCTCCACCTCCAGCGGCCCGGCGGCTCGCAGCATCGGCTCGATCTTCTCAAGGTCGGCCAATTTGGCGTCCTCATCGCCGTCCCGCAGCTGGATGGCAAGGTAGGTCGAAGCACCGTTTTCCGAGACCGGGCCCGGCATCACGCTGGTCACCTCGGGTCGCCCCTTGAGCGTGGCGGCCACTTGCGCCGCTCCGCGTTGCGCAGCCGTCAGCGCTCCCGGGTCCGCCGTCGCCTCTGCCCGCATCGCGATCCCATCGGCCAGCGCGGGGCTGGAGTAAATGGCGATGATGTCGACATCCTGGCGGCCCAGCCGCTCGGTGATCTCAGTGTGGGCTTTGCTGGAAGGGCTGCTCGGATCATCGAAGCCGCCGCTGATCAAGTCGCCGAAGACGCCCGCGCCCCAGGTGGCTCCGAGCACGAGAATCGCGGCCGCCACCGCGAGGACCAGCCACCGCAGTCGTACGACCGCGCGGCCCCACCATGCGAACATTTCATCCTCCGAGCTAGTGTTGGTCTGGTTAACACCGGTCAGATTAGTGAACACCGTTAACGCAAGGAAGCTCATGTCGGATAGGTCACAGCGGCGGCGCGATCTCACCCGCCAGGAGATCAAACAGACCGCCAGGAATCAGCTGGTCACAGGCGGTCCAAACGCGATCTCCTTGCGGGCGATAGCCCGTGACATGGGAATCACCGCGCCGGCGCTGTACCGGTACTATCCGGCGCTCGACTCATTGATCTTGGAGCTCTGCACCGACCTCTACACCGATCTGCGGGTCGCGTGCGAGGTGGTTCGCGACCAAGTGGCACCGGAGGACCATGAAGGACGGCTCCTGGTGATGGTTCGCGAGTTCCGGCGCTGGGTTCTTTCCCACCCGGCGGAGTCGACCGTCATCTTCGGCCCACCGCTACCCGGCGTTGACCAGTTTCACCAGCAGTGCCAAGACCTTTCACACGCCGGGGTGCAGTTCGGCCAGATCTTCATCGATCCCATGCTCGCCCTCTACCACCAGGGCCGGCTGCCCGTGGGCAAGGCCATCGTCGACGCTCACGATCACGCGCACGGCGACGTGCCGCCAGAGGTCTACACCTATTTCCTGCTCAAATGGACACAGTTCTACGGCATCATCATGGCCGAGGCTTTCGGGCATCTGAGCTGGGCAGTTGCCGATGCGGAGCCCTTGTTCGAGGCCGAAGTGACGGCTTTTACTGAGTCGCTGATCAGGTAACGTCTTCCTATGACTGATGTCGTGATCATTGGTACCGGACACAACGGTCTGGTCAGTGGCCTCATGCTGGCCCGCGCGGGCCTGCGGGTCACCATGCTCGAGGCCGCGGACGTGATCGGCGGCGCCACCCGCACCGAACGTCCCTTCCCCAAGGTTCCCGAGCTGCAGCACTCGACCGGCTCCTACCTGCTCGGGCTGATGCCCCCGGAGCTGATGCGCACGCTCGACATCGACATCCCGGTGGTGCGCCGAGATCCGCACTACTTCCTGCCCACGCCCGGCGAGAAGTACCTGCTGATCGGCTCGCAGCGCACCGACAACGGCATCTACTCACCGCGCGACATCGCCGCCGACAACGCGATGCAGGCCGAGCTGGCGCAGCTGCGCGAGGACTACGCGCCCGCCTGGCTCACCGAGCCGGGCACCGTTGAAGCGACCGCCGAGCGCTTCATCCGCCCGGCTCTGCGCGAGACGTTCGTAGACCTTGTCCGCGGCAGCGTCATGGACTATCTGAAGAAGTTCGACTTCGAGTCCGAGCTTCTGCTGTCCATGTACGCGGTGACCGACGGCCTGTCGGGCATCAACGCCGGCCCCGACGATCCGGGCACGGGCCACAACTTCTTGGTGCACAACATGTGCCGGCTTCCCGGCGCCGACGGCACCTGGATGATCGCGCGCGGCGGCATGGGCGCCGTCTCCGGCACGCTGGCGGCGGCCTTCAAGGCCGCGGGTGGCGAAATCCTCACCTCGGCCCGGGTGGCTTCGGTGGACACAGAAGGCGGCGCTGTCAGCGGAGTCACCTTGGCCGACGGGCGCTCGTTCAAGGCGAAGGTGGTGCTCGGCTCGTGCGACCCGTTCGAGCTGATGAAGATCGCACCGGTCCCGGCCGCGCTGACCGAGCGGATGCTTCCGTTGCAGCGCACGGGAACCACGCTCAAGGTGAACCTCGCCCTGTCCGGCCTGCCCACCTTCAAATGCCTGCCGCCTGGCGCGCCTTCGCCTTTCGGCTCCACCATCCACCTCCTGCCCGGCTCGGACGGCGACCAGCCGCTGGCCCGCCTGCGCGCCATGTGGGCCCAGGTCCAAGCCGGGGAACTGCCCGACGAGCCAACCATCGAGTGGTACCTGCACACCACCGCCGACCCCTCGCTGCAGGACCCGGCGGGCCACCATTCGAGCGCGCTGTTCGTGCAATCCGTTCCCTACGGCGTCCCGGTTGACTCCTATGTGGACCGTCTGCTGGACATCTGCGAGCTTTACGCCCCAGACGTTCGCGACCTCGTCGCCGACGTGTTCACCCTCGCGCCCAGCGGCATCGAGTCGCACTTCGGCATCACCGGCGGTCACATCCACCACGTCGACAACACGGTAGCCCTCGCGGACAGAATGCCTTACGTGACAGGCCTTCCCGGCCTCTACGCCGGCTCCGCCGGCTGCCACCCCGCCGGTTCCGTGATCGGCGCCGCCGGCCACAACGCCGCCCGCCGCATCCTGACCGACCTCTCCCTCTGACACCGCCGCCCGGAAGGCCAGGTGGGTGTTGTTGCTGGCGGCCTTTGCTCTGCACCCATAGGCGCACATTGACCATGAAGTTGCGCCTATGGGTGCAGAGCAAAGGCGCCGCGCACCCACACCTACCCAAGGCCAAAGAGTCGGCGGCGGAGCGGCGCCCTAGAAGGGTTTAGGCGTCAGGGCGTGCTTCGGCGGCGGCGGAGCGAAGCTCGTGGCCGACGGCGGTGAGGCAACGGCCGCTGGCCAGGTCCCATTTCCAGCCGTGCAGCTGGCAGGTGAGCTGGTTGCCCTCGACGATGCCGAAGCGGGTGAGGTCGGCCTTGAGGTGGGCGCAGCGGCGCTGGAAGGTCCAGCCGCCGATGGTGATGTCCTCGGCGTCGGGACGCTGCGACTCATACCAGCCTTCGGCGTATTGCAGGCGCTCCTCGGAGAGGCACTTGAAGAAGGCATAGACGAATTCGTTGTACTGGCCGATGCGCGCGGCGGTGAAGCGGCAGGACAGGAAGAGCGAGTTGACCCAATCACCCTCGCCGATGTGCAGCAAGTGCTCGATGAGGCGGCGCTCGGTTTGGAAGCGGTAGCGCACTTTCTCGTCGTCGTAGATGCGCACTTCCTTGCCCGGGAAGTCGACGACGATCGACTCAACCACAACGCCGTCGGGGTCGGTCAGGTCGAAACGAACCGGGCCGCCGACACCCTTGGCGAGGTAGACCGACTCCTCGAGCAGCGGCTCGATCTGAGCCTTCATGCCAGCGAGCACATCGATCTCCGGATGGGACCAGGAGGCCTTCTCCCGCTCGATGACGATGCGCTGGCGCTCGGCGTAGGCCTTGAGGTGATTCTCCTTCTGCGCGAAGAAGGCACCCACATCGGTGGGATGCGTGGTGGCGCAATCGGTTTGGCCGATTGTGGCGACGCTGCCGGGAAGCAGGACGACCCCGTTGGTCTTGCCGACCTTCGCGTATTCGGAGATGAACTCGGACTGGTCGGGAAAGATGTTTCCCTCGTCGCCGAAGATGTCGTTGAGGTGCCAGAGTTGATCGTCCAAAAAGCACGGTGGGCCGGCGATCGGGAAGACCCAGCTGGCGTTGAGGTCGTCGATGTAGCGGAAGGTCCGGTCGAACTGCCTTTCCCGCTTCTGCTTGCCGAAGGCGGTCTTGGCCACGCTGGGCAGCTCATACACCATCGGGTACCAGATCGCGCCGGAGAACTGCAGCATGTGGGCGTGCACGTGCCCGAGCGCGGCGAAGGTGCTCAGGTCGGTGGGGCGAGCGTCGTTCTGGTTGAGGACGCGGATGCCGTCGTGCTCGACCCACAGCGAAGAGTCGCCGATCGGGCCGTCGGTGGGGCTCGTCAGCGCCTGGATCATGATCTTCAGGCCGCCGTCGAGCTCATGCACCTCGTCGCTCACGGTTTTGAAAAAGCGCGTGAAGCCCAGCTCACGCAGCTCGTCCTCAAGCTGGGAGGTCGGGTACTCGGGCAGCAGCACGGTCGCCTTCTTCGACACGAAGCGCTTCAGATGCGCCGCGTCGAAGTGGTCGCGATGAAGGTGCGAGACGTAAAGGTAGTCGCAGTCGCCGAGCGTCTCCCAGTCGAGTTGCGAATTGTCCGGGAAAGGGAACCAAGACGCGAAGTAAGCGGGATTCACCCACGGATCGCAAAGGATCGACCCCGCAGGGGTGTCGATCCGCATACTGGCGTGTCCCGTACCCGTAATTTGCACTGCTCTAGGCTACCGGGGAAGACAGCTAAGCCTGAAAGGACGTCCAGTGGCCGCAGAAGAGCCGGTGACCTCGCCCGACCAGCACAAGCCGACCCCCCGCCGGCTGTGGCGCATCGGCGGCGTCGCAGTGATCATTGTCTTGCTGCTCATGCTTTTCGGTAACAACGAAGTGAACACGGGCGCGCCTTGGCTGATTGGTACGGCGACGGTCATCGCGCTGCTGCTTATCGGCGACGCCGTACTCAAGCGCAACGGTCTGCGCGACTAACAAAGAAAGCGGGCCCGATCGCTCGGGCCCGCTTTTCCTTAGCTCATCGTGACCGCAGGATGTCCCGCACCTCGCGGATGGCCTGATCGACCTCGGCCTCGTAATAGCCGCCGGGTACCAGATTCAGCCTGGAGGCATCCAGCTCCGATTCGTTGACCCCGCCGCGGCCCGAGAGCGCGCCGAGCACGTTCTCGAAGAGCCGATCGACTTGGGTCGGATCGTAACCGCTGCCGAAACGGCGCAGCTGGAACGTGCGGCGCAGCTGGTCGACCCGCTGGCTCTCGGCACCGCCGGCCGGTGGCCCGCCATAACCGCCCATGTTCATGCTGGGCGGCGCGGACACCGACTGGAACGAGCCGGTGCTGCCCGAGTCGTAGCCGCGATCCAGCGGCTGCCGGTAGGGCGGCGGCGGAGCGGCCGGGGAGATGGGCCCGAACCCGCCCGTGCCATAGGGATCGCGCTGCGGAAGACCTGTGCGGATCTCGCCGGTGATGTCGGCCCGGCCGCGCTGAGGCAGATCGGCGTAACCGGTGTAACCGCTGGGGGCCTCGCGCAAGCTGTCGGCCATCCCGTTGAAGCTGCCGGCCTGCGCGTAGGACGGATCCGGACGCTGCAGCGGGGGCGCCTCGTAGGGCTGGTCGAAGCGGGGCAAGGAGCTTGTCGGCTGATGCGCCGACGGGGTGCGGGTGGGCAGCGGCGGAGGCGGGGGGCCGCCCGGCACGCTCATCGCCGCCCGCAGCTGGGCACCGACACCCGGAGGCGCGGCGCGCTCTTCCAGCTCGGCGATCTGGCGCTCCACCCGATCGAGGTGCAGGTCGACCTGCCACTCGTCGTAGCCGCCGAAGCGAACACGGAACACCACATCGTGCACGTCCTGTGCGGTGATCGGGGCAGCCGCAGCCCCGTTCAGGGTTGCCTCCACCCTGTCGAGGAAATTGTCTACCTCGTCGACCTTGTAGCCGCGGCGTATAGCTCGCCGTCGGAACCTCTGACCATGGCTAGCGCTGCTCATGCCTCACCCTCACTCGCCGCCAGTTGACCACACGCACCGTCAATCTCACGTCCCCTGGTGTCGCGCACGGTAGTCGGGACTCCGGCCTCCCGCAACCTCCGGACGAATTCCCGCTCCACCGGTTTAGGACTCGCATCCCACCTGCTCCCGGGGGTGGGATTGAGAGGGATGAGATTGACGTGCGCCAGCCGCCCCGCCAGCAGCCGCCCGAGAAGGTCGGCACGCCACGGCTGATCATTGATATCTCTGATCATCGCGTATTCAATGCTCACGCGGCGGCCAGTGCGCTGAGCATAGGCCCAGGCCGCGTCCAGCACCTCCGCCACCTTCCATCGCTGGTTCACCGGAACCAGCTCGTCTCGAAGCTCATCGTCGGGAGCGTGCAACGAAAGAGCCAGGGTCACCGAGAGGTCCTCGTCGGCCAGCTTGCGCATGGCCGGCACCAGCCCCACGGTGGAAACAGTTATGTGCCGTTGCGAAAGGCCCAGCCCCTCTGGGGCTGGGCTGATCAGTCTGCGAACCGCGGCGATCACTCGGCTGTAGTTGGCCAGCGGCTCGCCCATGCCCATGAACACCACATGGCTCAGACGTCGCGGCGTGGCGTGCATGACGCCGGAAGAGGCTACCCCGGCCAGATAGACAACCTGATCCACGATCTCCGCGGTGGACAGGTTGCGGGTCAGACCGGCCTGCCCCGTGGCACAGAAGGGACACGCCATCCCACAGCCGGCCTGGCTGGAGATGCACACGGTCACCCGGTCTGGGTATCCCATGAGCACGCTTTCGACGAGAGCGCCGTCATGTAGCCGCCACAGCGACTTTCGCGTGTCACCGTCATCGCAGGCCAGCTCGCGCACCGGGGTCAGCAGGCGGGGCATCAGCAGCCCAGCGAGCCGCTCCCTGGACGCGGCGGGGATGTCGGTCATCGCCGCGGGGTCGCGCTCAAGCCGGCCGAAGTAATGGTTGGAAAGCTGGGCAGCGCGGAACGGCTGCTCACCCGCTTCGGCGATGGCAGCGCGACGGCCCGCCAGATCCATGTCCGCGAGATGGGTAGGCGGCATGGATGCACGGCGGGTCGGCTTTTCGTCACCGAACGTAAGCGGGACCATGGGCAGAGTCGTCATGTCCGATCCAGTGTCCCACGTTCAGCCATAAGCAACAGCCCCTCGGCGACGGTTATCACGTCGTAGGCGCGAGCACGGAGAGCAACAAGTAGGCCATCGGCGCCGCGAAGACGATGGAGTCCAGCCGGTCCATCAGCCCGCCGTGGCCGGGCAGCAGGCTGCTCATGTCCTTGATGCCGAGATCCCGCTTGAGCAACGACTCCGCAAGATCACCGAGCACGGCGGCGATGGACACCGCCACGCCGAAGCAGGCGCCCTTCCAGGCCGCCACGTCGAGCAGGAGCCACAGCAGCAAAGCGCTGCCGGCGGCCGTGGCGAGGACCGACCCGGCAAAGCCCTCCCAGGACTTCTTCGGGCTGATCGTCGGCGCCATCGGGTGCTTGCCCAGCAGCACGCCCGCCACAAAGCCACCCGTGTCGGAGAGCACCACCGCGGCGATGGTCACCACGATGCGCCACTGCCCATCGTCCACGCGGGCCAGCAGCGCCGCGAACCCGAGCAGGAACGGGACGTAGACCAGGATCAGCGCACCCGCGCCCATGTCGCGCTGGTAGCCGTCCGGGCCGTCGCCCATCCGCCAGACCATGGTGGCGAGCAGCGCCACCAGGAGCCCGATCGTCAAGCCGTTCACGTCGGCGAACCAGGCCAGCGCGATCATCACGGTGCTGCCACCGAGCAGGGGCAGCATCGGCGGGCGGGCCGGGCTGCCCGTGCGGATGGCACGGACCATCTCCCAGACCCCGACGCCTGCCGCGAGCACCAGCACCGCCAGGAAGAGTGGCTTGGCGAAGAACAGCGGCACGAAAATCAGAATGAGAAGGGTGGCCCCGACCGCAAGGGAGACCGGCACATTACGCCCGGCTCGGCCGTAATCGGGGGCAGGAGAGCCGGGCGCGGCATGCCGGAATTGCCGCGCCCCATCGTCGTCGAGATCTGCCATCAGATATCGAGCAGCTCGGCTTCCTTGTGCTTGACCAGCTCGTCGATCTGGGCGACGTACTTGTGGGTCAGCTCTTCGAGCTCCTTCTCCGCGCGCTTGCCCTCGTCCTCGCCGACCCCGCCGTCCTTGACCAGCTTGTCGAGCTCGTCCTTGGCCTTACGGCGGACGTTGCGAACCGCGACCTTGTTGTCCTCACCCTTGGAACGAGCCACCTTGATCATCTCTCGGCGGCGATCCTCGGTCATCGGCGGCACCACGATGCGCAGAACCGTTCCCTCGTTACCCGGGTTGACCCCGAGATCCGAGTCACGGATGGCGCGCTCCATCACGCCGAGCTGCGAGGCGTCGTAAGGCTTGATGATCACCATTCTCGGCTCGGGCACGCTGATCGAAGCCATCTGGGGCAACGGCGTGGGGGTGCCGTAGTAGTCGACGACGATCCTTGAGAACATCGCCGCACTGGCCCGCCCGGTGCGGATGGCCGCGAGGTCTTCCTTCGCATGCTCGACTGCCCGGTCCATCTTCTCCTCCGCCTCGAGGAGTGTGTCATCGATCACGGGCTTCTCCGTCTCTCTCTACCTTCCAAAACCAACCCGGATTATGCCGGGGTGATAAGCGTTCCGATCTTTTCACCGCTCAGCGCCTTGATGATGTCGTCGTTCTCCGCTCCGAACACGAGCATCGGCAGTCCATTCTCACCGCAAAGGCTCAGGGCCGCAGCGTCAGCAACCTTAAGCCCCTTCCGAATCGCCTCCGACGAGGTGATCTCGGCCAGCTTGACCGCGCTCGGGTCTGTGCGCGGGTCCGCGGAGTAGACGCCATCGACACCGTTCTTGCTCATCAGCACGACGTCGGCGCGGATCTCAAGCGCGCGCTGCGCGGCCACGGTATCGGTGGTGAAGTAGGGCATCCCGGCCCCGCCCCCGAAGATCACGACTCGGCCCTTCTCCAGGTGCCGGATGGCCCGCAGCGGGATGTACTGCTCCGCCACCTGCGCCATGGTGATCGCGGTCTGGACCCTCGTCTCGATGCCCTCTTTTTCGAGGAAGTCCTGTAGCGCCAGGCAGTTCATGACTGTCCCCAGCATGCCCATGTAGTCGGCGCGGGCTCTGTCCATACCGCGCTTTTGCAGCTCGGCCCCGCGGAAGAAGTTACCGCCGCCAACCACCACGGCAACCTGGACTCCGGCCCGCATCGCGGACGCTATCTGCCGTGCGATGCCGGCCACCACGTCCGGATCCACTCCGACCGCGCCACCGCCGAACACCTCACCGGAAAGCTTCAACACCACCCGCTTAAACCGACCGGTCAAGAGCGCCACCTTCCTCGTATGCCCACCGCAGACCATATGCCACGGGGAGGCCGTGCGAGCACGACCTCCCCGGTAATCGACAGGACTCAGGCCTGGCCGACCTCAAACCGGACGAACTTGACGACCTCGATGCCAGCCTCGGTGAGAACCTGCTTCACGCTCTTCTTCTGGTCCGCCACCGAAGCCTGCTCCAGCAGGACGAAGTCCTTGAAGAAGGAGTTCACCCGGCCTTCGATGATCTTCGGCATGGCCGCGGCGGGCTTGCCCTCCTCGATCGCGGTCTGCTCGGCGATGCGCCGCTCAGACTCGACGACCTCGGCCGGAACGTCTTCGCGCACAAGGTACTTCGGGCGCATCGCGGCGATCTGCATCGCCACCCCGCGGGCGTCGGCCTCGCCGGCTTCATCGGACTTGCCGGTGTACGCGACTGCGACACCCACCTGCGCCGGCAGGTCGGGGCTCTTGCGGTGCATGTAGACCGCGAGCTGACCATCAAGCACGGCGAAGCGGTTGATCACGAGCTTCTCGCCGATCTTGGCCGACTGCTCCTGGATCAGGTCGGCCACGGTCGTGCCATCGAGCGACGAGGCGAGCAGCGCCTCGAGATCGGCCGGCTTGGCCGACGCGACGTGCTTGACCAGACGGTCGGCCAGCGCGATGAAGGCATCGTTCTTGGCGACGAAGTCGGTCTCGCAGTTGAGCTCGAGAAGCGCGTTGCCGGAGTGGGCCACCAGGCCGTTGGCGGTGGCGCGGCCGGCGCGCTTGCCCACGTCCTTGGCGCCCTTGATGCGCAGGAACTCGACCGCCTTGTCGAAGTCGCCGTCGGACTCCTCCAGCGCCTTCTTACAGTCCATCATTCCGGCGGCGGTCAGGTCACGGAGCCGCTTGACATCGGCTGCGGTGAAGTTAGCCATGTTGGTATCCTCTTGTCCGTTTTATTCGGCCGGAGTGGTCTCGGTGGCGGCGGGCGCTGTCCCGGCGGGCGCGAGCAGCTCCTGCTCCCACTCGGCCAGCGGCTCGTCTGCGGCCACGGTGCCCGGCTCCGGCTTCACGTCGCCACCACGGGCGGCCTTGCCCGAGCGGGCGATCAGGCCGTCGGCCACGGCCGAGGCGATGACCTTGGTGAGCAGCTCGGCGGAGCGGATCGCGTCGTCGTTACCCGGGATCGGGAAGTCGACCTCGTCCGGGTCGCAGTTCGTGTCGAGGATCGCGATCACCGGGATGCCCAGCTTGCGGGCCTCGTCGACGGCGATGTGCTCCTTCTTGGTGTCCACGATCCAGACCGCGGCCGGGGTGCGCGACATGTCACGCAGACCACCGAGGGTCTTGGAAAGCTTCTCCTTCTCGCGCGAGAGCACGAGCGCTTCCTTCTTGGTGTGGGTCGCCGTGGCGCCGGACAGGTCCATCGCCTCCAGCTCCTTCATCCGCTGAAGGCGCTTGTAAACCGTCTGGAAGTTGGTGAGCATGCCGCCCAGCCAGCGGTGGTTGACGTAGGGCATGCCCACGCGGGCTGCCTGCTCGGCCACGGCTTCCTGAGCCTGCTTCTTGGTACCCACGAAAAGAATGCTGCCGCCGTCGGCAACCGTGTTGCGAACGAAGCTGTAAGCCTTCTCGATGTAGTCGAGGGTCTGGCGAAGATCGATGATGTAGATGCCGTTGCGCTCGGTGAAGATAAAGCGCTTCATCTTGGGGTTCCACCGGCGGGTCTGGTGTCCGAAGTGGACGCCACTTTCCAGCAGCTGGCGGATGCTGACAACAGCCATGGTGAGGCCAATCCTTCCGGCGTGAGCGCAGACTCACGCTTTCCCTGGTTAGTGCCGGCAGCCGGATGGCTACCGCCTGGCGCCCGGTCGCCGGCCGGTGTGAACTCGCAGAACGAGACCAGGGAGGCCGTCGCCCCGACCGCTGGGGGGTCGGGGAGGACGCGCGAAGTCGACCGCAAGCGCGGTCGCCGATAGACAAGTGTACGCCGTGACCGGCGACACCAGTAAAACGGGCCTTAAGCCGCGGTTCCGGCCGCGATCAGCAGGCCCAGCGCTATCGGGATGTACACCAGGGGCGTGCGCAGCCACACCCGGGGGCCCTGGAACTGGACCGCCGTCGCCGCGCCCGTGGAAAGCCCGTAGAGCCCGATCGCGAGCAGCGGGAAGGCGATCATGGCCAGCAGCGGGCCGAGCACGGCCGCCGCGCTGATTTCGAACGCCCCGGAAAGGAACGGCCTGATCATCAGCAGCTCACCAAGCGCGCCAAGCGCGAGGTAGAGCGCCAGGAAGATCGGCTTCTTACTCCGGTAGAGCCCGTCCGTCTCCGCTATCGAGCGGCGCACCGCGGCCGAGTCCACCGCGCTGGTCGCCTCCCGCAGCACCGGGCTGGGCTCGTGCGGGGCGGGGAAACCCGGCGGGATCGGATCACGGAGCGGATCGCCCATCGGGCCGCGCATCGGAGGCGGTCCAGCGGGCACGCCGCTCACCGGACGACGGCGATCTCCACCGCCCTCGAACCATCGCTCGCCCCGACCGCCGGTCTCCTGCCAGTTCGCGTTCTCGTCACGTCGGTCCACGGCCGCCGACCATAGGTGACGACGCCGGATACCGCAAGTGGGGGCCCTGATGATCGTGAAACTCGTACATGGGAATGTCTTGCCACCCACCGTAAAGTAGATCCGTGGTGGAGTACTTCGTCGATGACCGGGTCAAACATCTGGAGTTCATCCAAGCGGTGATCGCGCGGCTGTCCAGTGGATCGTTCTTCATGAAGGGCTGGGGCCTGACGGTCACCGGCGCCATCTACGGCTTCGCGGCGAACTCGCTGAGTTGGCACATCAGCATGGTCGGGCTGTTGCCCGCGGTGGCGTTCTGGTTCCTGGATTCCTACTTTCTCCGCCAAGAGCGGTTGTTTCGCCGCCTCTATGAGGATGCGCGCCGGTTTGACGGCACGGTCGAGGTTTTCTCCATGGACACGAGCCGCTATCAAGAAATGGAGACACTCCGCGCGGCGGCCTTCTCACGCACGCTGGCGCCCTTCTACGGCTTCATGATGATATCTGGGGCCATTTTGTTCGTCGTCTTCTCAAGATGATCCCGACAACGCCGCCCGCACCAGATGGGCCACAACATCTTCCGATTCGCCTTTATCCGCAGGGTTTTCCGGCCAGATGTTGCCGATCGCGTCATCGTGCCAGCGCGGCACCACATGCATGTGCAGGTGCCAAACCGTTTGCGACGCAGCCTTTCCCGCCGAGTTGATGACATTGAGCCCATCGGGCTGGAGGGCCTCCCGCACCCCGCGCGCCACGGTGAGCACAGAATGGGCCAGACGAGCGGCTAGCTGATCGTCCAGTGACCAAATGTCTTTCACGTGAGCCTTTGGTACCACAAGGGTGTGCCCCTTCGCCGCAGGGTTGAGCGGAAGAAAAGCCACCGAATGCTCGTCGGACCAGACTATCTTCGCCGACCCGGTCCCTCTTCCTATGGCACAGAACTGACACTCGTTATCTTCGTCCACGGCGCGACCACTCCCGGCAATTCTTATCGGCTGCTTGGTCACCGTTCTTGGCACGGTGGCCGCCGATGCAGGCGATGACAACACGTCGAAACTTCTCTATCCTCTTTAACATGCTGGGTGGGGGGTATTGAACTGTACCCACCGAAGGCAAGTCGGCCCGTGCAACAGCACTCCTGGGAGCAGTCGTGGATGGACCAACTATTGACGCGACCCGTCAAATGCGTGACTCGCTGCGGGAAATCCAGCAGACACCGATGGACAGCATAAAAACCCCCCAGGTGACCACACTGGTCAGCCGAATCCTCGGCGGGGACAGGGACAGGCTCGACACGCTATCGGCGTTCCAATCTATGATCTGACCACACCGTGTCAACTGGCGATGCCTTGCTAAAGTCACGCTCCCCCGCTATGTCGCAGTTCGTCCTCAAGGTGCACAGCCGCTGCGATCTTGCGTGCGATCACTGTTACGTCTACGAGCACGAGGACCAGAGCTGGCGTGAGCGGCCACGGGTGATGACGCCAGCGGTGATTGCGCAAGCCGCTGCCCGCATCGCCGAACACGCAGCCGCCTCAGGGCTGTCCACCGTGCATGTTGTCCTGCATGGCGGAGAGCCTTTGCTGATGGGGCTCGCCGCGCTCGGATCCGCGATCGGAGAGCTTCGGGCCACCATCGAACCGGTGGCAGAGCTTGACTTGAGAATGCAGTCCAATGGCGTCCTGCTCAACGAAGAGCTGTGCGATCTGTTCGCCATGCACGGTGTGAAAGTGGGCATCTCACTCGACGGCGGCCGGATGGCCAATGATCGTCACCGCCGCTTTCCCAACGGCGCCAGCAGTTACGGCCCGGTGCTCGCGGCTCTGCAACTGTTGCGCCGTCCCGAGTATCGCGCAAGTTTCGCCGGCCTGCTCTGCACGATCGACATCGCGAACGATCCGATCGAGGTTTACGAGGCGCTGATCGCGCAGCGGCCGCCCCGGATAGATCTCCTGCTCCCGCACGCCACCTGGGAGCGGCCACCACCGCGGCCGGACGACGACCCCACCCCCTACGCCACCTGGCTGGGCACCATCTACCGGCGCTGGGTGCAGGACGGCAAACCTGTCCCGATCCGGATGTTCGATTCGCTTCAGTCGCTGGCCCGCGGTGGGGCAAGCGGCAGCGAGGCGCTCGGGCTCGACGCGGCGGACGTGATCGTCATCGAGACCGACGGGGCTTGGGAACAGGCCGATTCCATGAAGACGGCCTACCATGGCGCGCCTGAAACGGGGTACGACATCTTCACCCATACCGCAGCGCAGGCCGCGCTTCATCCGGCGATAGTGGCCCGTTTCGGTGGCCTGGCCGCGCTGTGCGACACCTGCCAGGCCTGTCCGGTGGTCGCTCAGTGCGGCGGAGGTCTTTACGCCCACCGGTACCGGTCCGAGTCGAAGTTCGACAACCCCTCGGTCTACTGCGCCGACCTCAAAGGCCTGATCACTATCGTCGGAAAGGGTTCGCCGGCGCAAGCCACAGCCGGGTCGGAGGCGGCCGACTCGATGCCCGCGGATCTACTGGACCGGATGGCGACCGGCTACGGCGACGCCGAAGCCGTGCAATACCTGGCCGACACCCAGTTGGCCTTCGTCCGCGCGTTGCTGGTCGCGGTCGCCGCCGACGCGACGGGGTCCGCCGCGGAGGCGTGGAAGTTGCTGGGGCGGCTGGAACATGAAGCGCCACAAGCGGTGAAGACCGTTCTGACCCACCCCTACGTCCGGGCCTGGGCCGTGCATTGCCTCGAGAACGAGGGTGCCGATCGCGACCGCCTCGCCTGCCTGGTGGCGGCCGCCGCGATCCACGGCAATGTCGCCGTGCAGGTCACGGTTCCGGTCCACGACGGCGCCATCCACCTGCCCACTCTCGGCACGGTCCGGACAGTGACGCCCGCTTCTGGCGACGCCGTGTTGTCTGTGCTGGCGGGCGGATTCACCGTCCGATCTGGAAGGTCGCTGCTCGCCATCGCCACCGACGTGCCCACCGAGATCTGGGAGCCGGCCTGGCGCGTGGACTTCGACGGGCTGCGCCTGGTGGTCGAGGACAGCGATCCCTACCGCGACTGTCACGAGTGGACGCCGGGGCCGCGGCTGACCGAAGCGGCGGCGAAGCTGTGGACCGATTCGGCCATGGGCGCCTGGCAAGACATCCGGCGTCACGTGCCTGAACAGGTCCCGGGCATGCGAATCGGGCTCGCGGCCATCACGCCCCTGGTCGACAGCCAGGAAGGCGTCAACCGGGCCGCCACTTCCCGGCATGCCTTTGGCGCGCTCGGCACCACCTCGGTCGGCCCACGGGACCTGGCCGTGGTCCTTGTCCACGAGTTCCAGCACAGCAAAATGGGCGCCACGCTTGATCTTTTTGATCTTCTTGATCCTGGGTACCCGAAACGCCTGGCGGTTGGCTGGCGAAAGGATCCCCGGCCGGCCGAAGGTGTATTGCAAGGCATCTATGCACACCTGGGCGTGGCCGACATCTGGCGAGCCCGAGCCATTGCCGCACCCGATCCGGAGGCAGTCTCGTATTTCAATATCTATCGCGATTGGACGACCGGAGCGATCGATACCCTCACCGCCAGCGGCGCACTCACCCAGATAGGCCAACGCTTTGTCACTCGGATGGGCGAGGTGATCGCCCAGTGGCCGATGGTCAAGTGTTGACGTGGCGACCTACGCTGATGAATCAACAACCACACGTGCGGTTCAGGAGTGCGCTACGTGAGCGACGAGAAGCTTGAGGAGTCCGGCGCGCCGGTTTTCTTCGTGAGCTATGCCCGCTCAAAACCGGCCAACTCTCCGGTGTTGCCACCCCACGAGACCAACGCCCACGTGCAGCGCTTGTTCCGGGACCTGACCCAGCATGTCAATCAGCTGGTGCCCCTGTCCGCCGGCTGTGACCCGGGATTCATGGATATGACCATGACCGGAGGCGCGCTTTGGGAACGCGAGCTGCGCACCAATGCGGGGTCGTGCCAGGTGCTGATATGTCTGCTCTCCCCGCCCTACCTGCGCAGCGAATGGTGTGCCATGGAGTGGGACATCTTCTCCGCGCGCGAGGTGGTTCGGCGTTCCGACGGGAAACCGGCCAGCGAGACCATGATCGTGCCGGTGCTCTGGGTGCCCATCCTGGAGGAACTCCCGAAGATGATCGATGAGGTCACCCTGTTCTCCCCTCGGGATCTGCATGATTCGAATATCAGTCCCATGTATGAGCGGGAAGGCCTCTACGGGATCCTCAACACCGACCCGGGCGCCTACCCGGCCCTCGTCTGGAAGCTCGCCAAGCACATCCAAGTCCTGCAGGCCAAGTACGAGGTCCTGCCCAAAGTTCCGGACAGCATAGACGGCTTGAATCGGCACTTCTTCAAGGAGCCGGGATGATCGCAGCAGAGATCAACGCGGCCCGCGAGCCGCTGTATTTCTACTTGAGCTACGCACGCTCGGCTCCCACGTCCACTTCGGTCAAGACCGACATCGATCACTGGGTCCGCATGCTGTACCAGGATCTCTCGGCCGAAGTGCGACGGCTGGCTGCGCTTCCGTCAAAAGCGCAGGTCGGGTTCTACGACGGGCTGGCCCCGGCCGGCTCGGACTGGGCTGCGGCGCAAGCGGAGGCGCTCAGCGCGGCGGAGGTCTTCATCCCGCTCTATTCACCCCATTACCTGGACAAGCAATGGTCGCTGCGGGAGCGGGAGTCCTTCCGGCGGCGGCTGGCCAACGCGGCCGAGGCTTCGGATCCCAGCCGGCACATCCTGCCCGTGCTGTGGATTCCGCTGCCGCCCTCGGAGACCTCAGCGGAGGTCACCGAGGCACTGGAGATCGGTGAAGGGATCTCGGACTACGCAGAGGACGGGCTGCGCGCCCTGCGGATGCTCTCCTTCTACCAGGAGCAGTATCTTGCCGTCGTCCACCGGCTCGCCGAGCGGGTGGTGGAGCTGGCCCACCGGTTTCCGCTGGGGTACTCGAAAGCGCCGGCGGTAAGCGAGATCCCGGAGATAAGGCCGCAAGCCACCAACCCCTACGTGATCGCGGTGGTGGCGCCGACAACCGCGAACTGTCCGCCGGGCGCGACCGCGGAGTCCTACGGCGACAGCAGCACCAGGTGGCGCCCGTTCGGGCCCGCGCAGGCCCAGCCGATCGCCGTCTACGCCGCCACCGTGGCCGAGCGCCTCGGGTTGCCCACTCGCACCATTGACACCTCGGAGATCGGCGAGCTCGGGTCGAACTGGCCCGGCGTGTTGCTTATCGATCCCTGGATTCTGGAGACCGAAACCGGTGAGGCCACCTTGCTCTCGGTGCTGGCGCAGCTGCCCCAATGGGTAAAGCCACTCTTGGTGGTGGACTCCCAGGAAGCGTCGCGCGCCGAGGAGTTGAGCAAGCGGGTCGAAGGTATGCTCCACGAGTTTGGAATCGAGTGGGAGTTCGCCTGGAGTGTCGATCAGTTCGTCAGTCTCATGCCGACCTTGGTGAGCGACACCAGACGCCGATACCTGCGCACCGGCCGGTTGACTAGTCCCGCCGGAACGAAGCTCTCTCCAGGGGAGAAGGAAACCGATGAGTGAGAATCGCCGCGGGCAGATCATCACCTTCTATTCGTACAAGGGCGGCACGGGGCGCACTATGGCCCTGGCGAACGTCGCCTGGATATTGGCTGCCAACGGGAAACGGGTTCTGGTTTCGGACTGGGACCTGGAAGCGCCAGGCCTCCACCGATTCTTCCGCCCCTTCATCGACCTGCGCCTGCTCGACAGCGCGGGCGGAGTGATCGATCTCGTCCGCAAATACGAATGGGCGACCACCAAAAACGTTGAGCAGCCGGAGGGCTGGCACACCGAGTACGCCAAGGTCAAACGGCACGCCTTCTCGCTGAACTGGAGATTCCCGGACGGCGGCACCATCGACTTCCTGGGCGCCGGTCACCAGAACCTCGACTACGCCACCGGTCTCAGCGGCATGGACTGGGACACCTTCCACGAGCAGCTCGGCGGCGGCCAGCTACTGGATGCGTTGCGCGCGAACATGAAGCACGAATATGACTACACCCTCATTGACAGCCGCACCGGATTCAGCGACGTCGCGGAGGTCTGTACGGTCCATCTGCCTGACGTTCTGGTCGACTGCTTCACCTATAGCGAGCAAGGCATTCTCGGCGGGGCGCAGGCGGCAAAGTCCGTCCGGGACAAATACGGTGCTCGCAAGATCCGGATCTTGCCGGTACCGATGCGGGTGGACGACGCCGAAAAACAGAAGGCGGAAGTCAGCAAGGCCGTGGCGATGCAACGCTTCGCCGGCTTCCCTTCCGACATGACCGACGAGGAACGCGCCGCCTACTGGGCGGCCGTCGCCGTGCCCTACCAATCCTTCTACTCCTACGAAGAGACCCTGGCCACGTTCAGCGACCAGCCCGGTTCCCCGAGAACGCTGCTGTACGCCTACGAGATGCTGACCCGTCACATCACCAACGGCGAAGTCACCTCGCTTCCACCGATGGACAAGACTGTCCGGACGCGCACTGTCGCGCGCTTCACGCGTCACCTGACGGCCGCGGATGAACAAATCGTGCTGCGGTACGCGCCCGAAGACCAGGTGTGGGCAGAGTGGATCAGCGAGCTCCTGCGCACGGCCGGGGTGCGGGTCAGGGATCCGTACCACGAGGTGCCGGCCGGAGCCGACGCCGACCTCACCCCCTCCCGCTATCTGCGGATCGTCTCGGCGACAAGCGCCAGCGTGCGGGAGACCCCGCCCGAGCGAGCCGTCACCGATTCGCCGCTGGTCGTCTACGTGACCGACGCGGTGATGCTGCCGGGGTTCGCCGCCGCCGCTTCCGCCTACGTGTCGGGGCTGTCCGCCGAGGCCGCCGCTGAGCGGATCCTCAAGCTGATAGGCGTCTCCGACGTGGAGGTCGACGTCAACCAGCGCAGCTACAGCGCTCGTTTCCCGGGCCAGGAGCCAGACATCTTCGGGGCGCCGGCGCGCAACGCCCGGTTCACCGGACGCGAGGATGAGCTTCTCAATCTGCGGGCCCAGCTTCGTACCGGCGGAAATGCCACCGTGGCGGTGCTGCCTGGCACATTGCCGGTCGCCCTGCAAGGCATGGGCGGAATCGGCAAAACCCAATTGGCCATCGAGTACGCGCACAGGTTCCGCGCCGCCTACGACGTGGTCTGGTGGATCAGCGCGGACCCCGCCAACTTTATCGACACCCTCATCGCCGACCTCGGGGTCCGGCTCAAAATCCCTTCGCAGCCAACGGTTCTCGAGACCGCTCGGGCTACCATCCAGATGCTGGAACGAGGCGACCCACACCGGCGCTGGCTCCTCATTTTCGACAACGCCGAGGAGCTCGACAAGGTGGGCGATTTTCTTCCCAAGGGGCGCGGCCACGTGCTGATCACCTCGCGGGACCAGGCTTGGGGCGATCGGGCCCGGCCGATCCAGCTCGACGTCTTCCAGCGCGCGGAAAGCACCGCCCACCTGACCCGGCGGGTGCCGACGATCAGGCCGGACGAGGCGAACCGGATCGCCGAAATGCTGGGCGACCTGCCTATCGCGGTCAACGCCGCGGGCGCCTGGCTCGCCGACACCGGGACAGAGGTTTCCTCCTACATTCAGCAGCTGGAACAACACGGCCCGAACGATGACTCGGTCGACCAGACCTTCGTGTTGGCATTGCAACGCTTGAAGCAGCGGTCGGAAGCGGCCTACCGCCTGTTGCAGCTTTGTTCGGTGCTCGCGCCGGAGATCGATCTGGAACTCGTCTACAGCGACGAGATGGCTCTGGCCCTCACCAAGTTCGACTCCTCGGTGTCCGAACGCATCGTGCGAGGCAGTCTGGTCCAGCAGATCAACCGGCTGGCGCTGCTGCGGCTCGATGGGCAGCGCAGCCAGATCCAGGTGCACCGGGTGCTCCAGCATGTGGTGCGCTCACGCATGACACAGGACGAGCTGGACGAGGCACGCCACGAGGTACACGTCGTCCTTGCCGCTTCCCGTCCCAGTAGCGATGTGGACGATCCTCGTTCCTGGCCCCGCTTCCGCATGCTCTGGCCGCACCTCGAGGCGTCGGATGCGGTGAGCTGCACCGACGAAGGTGTGCGCCAGCTGCTTATCGACCGGCTCCGGTACCTCGCCCAGCGCGGTGATCTTCCCGGTGGCCGGCGGCTGGCTGAGCGAATGAACACGGTATGGGGAGGCTTCCTCAAGGCCGGGCTCGACGGGAAACGGCGCGATGACGTCCGTCGTCAGTTGCTGCATATGCGCTTCAACCTCGCCAACATCATTCGCGATGAGGCCAAGTTCGAGGAAAGCCGCGCCCTCAACGAGGAGGTGCTGACGGACCAGACCGCATTGCTCGGGAGCAACCATCCGCACACCCTCATGACTGCGGGCGGACTCGCCGCAGACCTGCGGGCGCTGGGTCGTTACGCCGAGGCGCTCAAGCTTGACCAGCAGACGCACGCGACCTGGGCCGAGTTCTACGGCGAAGATCATCCGCGGACCCTGATGGCCTTGAACAACCTCGCCGCCGCCCACCGCCACATGGGTCAGTTCCGCCCGGCCCTGGCCGGGGACCAGTTTGCCCTGGCTCGCCGCAGGGTCGTGCTCGGCGAAAACCATCCACACACGCTCGGCTCCGCCTCCAACCTCGGCCGCGATATCCGGGAAGCCGGCGAATACGACCGATCGGTAGCCCAGCTGCGCTCGGTGTCGGAGACGCTTTTGCAGCAATGGGGTCCCGACTTCCGGATAACCCTGAACGCACAGGCGAATCTGGCGACCTCATTGCGCAGCGCCGGGCAGGCCGCCGAGGCGGCGACCCTGCTGGAGAACGCTTACGAGCGGCTGAACGAGACGCTCGGTCCGCTGGGACCGGACACGCTGGCCTGCCGCCTGAGCCGGGCGGTAAACCTGCTGGCCCTCAACAGGATTGAGCTCGCCACCGGTGAGCTGGAGGAGGTCCGGCGGGCCTACGAGGAGAGCCTGGGTGCCGATCATCCGCACACCCTGCTCTGCGTAAGCAATTTGGCGGCTGCGGCGCGCGCTGGCACACCGCCCGATGCGCAGCTTGCCCGGCAGCTGGCCAGAACCGCTTCCGACCACCTCGCCAGGGTGCTGAGCGACGATCATCCCTATACCCTGGCCGCCCGGGTCAATTTGGCTGTCTGCACCGCGGAGGAGGGTGACGTCGAGGCGGCCTATCAACCGATCCAGGAAGCGGCTACGCAGTTGGCGAAGGTGCTCGGTCCCGATCATCCGGACACCGTGCGATGCGATGCCAACCTCGCCATGCTCGGCGGGAAGCTGGGGATCAACGGGTCGGACGCGATGGCCGACAAGGCACTTGAGCGGCTCGTCATGCGGCTGGGGAGGAGCCACCCGGCCGTGGAGGCATTGGTGGAAGGGAAGCTCTTACACCGGATCGTGGAGCCCCACCCGTTCTAGGGGCCACCGGCTCGGCTAGTAGGCCGAGCCCGCCGCGCTCATCTCGCTGTGCCAGGCGGTGAGCCAGCCCAGCATGCGCGGCAGGATCTCGACGGCGCCGAAGTGGGCGGTGTCGGTTTGAATCTCCAGCTCCGCGTCGGGAATCTTGGCGGCGAGCCATCGGGTGTGGCTCACTGGTGAGAAGTTGTCCTCCGCCCCGTGCCAGAGCAGGACCGGGCCTTTGATCTCCTCAACCTGAAAGCCCCAATCGGAGCGCAACGCCAGCACGTCATCCACCCAGCCGAACGGCCCCTCCCGCAAGCCCTCGGCATAGGTGCTGGCGAGCAGACGTCTTATGGCGTAGTCACGGACCACATGCAGATCAGGACCGGTCATTTGGCTCAACAAGATTTCTATCAACGCTTCCGGGTCTTGGCTCGTGCGATGGGCGCGCGCTCTCAGTCGTTCCGTGAGTCTCGCGGTGTCGGCATCGATTGCGGAGTATTCCTCCACATTGTCCGGAGCCATCCCTTCGTACCAATCAAGGCCGGGCGCATTGGCCGGCGCGACACTGACCAGAGCCACCGTGCGCATCACCTCGTCAGGCAGCAACGCGGCACAGGCGAGGGCATGCGGCGCCCCACCCGATCTTCCGACCACAGCGAACCGCTTGATTTGCAGCTCATCGGCAACGGTCTTGACATCGGCAGCGGCGTCGGCCACTTGCCTGTTCTGGTGTCTGGTTGATCCGCCGTAGCCGGGGCGGTCATAGCAGATGAGCCGCACACCCTGGCGGTACAACACACTTGATCGTGGCTTTGGGCCGCGGCGGCTTCCTGGCGTTCCGTGAAGCAGGAAGACTGGCATGCCGTGCGGGTCGCCGGTGACCGTGTAGGTCAAGACTCGATCGTCTGATGTCTTGAGGCTGTGCACGGTCTCCAGTTCCTTGGACACTGGACGGCCTCCCGCAGGTCGGTTGTAGACCCTTGCAAATTTCGCCAGTGGTGTTGGCCACCGCAAAATAGTGTTGTGTTAGGGACCAGAGTATAGTGCCGTCGGCCGGAGCGCCGCCAGAGTCGGGAAAACGGCCCATTGCGTGCCCAATAGTGGATAACGCTGCAGTGGCTTCAATTGTTACTCAATTGATAAGCGATGATATGTGACAGCGGCACCAAGCGTGTCGATTTGTGCCCTATAACAGATCAACTCGATGGTTGGTCGGCTTTCCCCATTCCGTTGTTTATCCACATGGCGAATCCCGCTCTCGTTGCCCGCCCGTTTGCTCATCGCGAGGGTGGTGCCCATGACGAAGACCCGGCAGGCATTGGGCCAGTGGGGCGAGAAGGTCGCCGCGTCCTATTTGGTCAGCCAAGGCTTGGTGCTGCTTGACCGCAATTGGCGCACCGCGGCCGGTGAGATCGACATCATCGCCAAGGAAGGCGACTCCCTGGTCTTCTGTGAGGTGAAGACCAGGCGGGGCAAGGCTTTCGGCGAAGCCGCCGAGGCGGTGACCGCCCAGAAGTCGATAAGGCTGCGCAGTCTCGCCTTGCAATGGCTGGCGCTGAGCGGCATCCGGCCCCGGCAGATCCGTTTCGACGTGGTGAGCGTGCTGATCAGCGGCGGGCAGGCACCACAGGTCGACCACCTGCGCGACGCGTTCTGAGGTCGCCATGAGCTATGCGAAGGTGCTGTGCGCGGCCCTGGTCGGCGTCGGCGGTCACCTGGTCGAGGTGGAGGCATATCTCGCGCCGGGTCTGCCGGGCGTTCACCTGACCGGGCTTCCCGACTCGGCGCTCAACGAGGCGCGCGACCGGGTACGGGCCGCGGTCGTCAACTCGGGGGAAACCTGGCCCGCCCAGCGGATCACGGTGAACCTGCTTCCCGCCTGGCTGCGCAAACACGGCTCTAGTTTCGACTTGGCCATCGCGCTCGCGGTGCTCGGCGGCACCGGCGAGCTGCCGCTCGCCGCGCTCAACCAGGTCCTGGTCCTTGGTGAGCTGGGGCTCGACGGATCGATCCGCCCGGTGCGGGGCACCCTGCCGATGGTGGCGACCGCGATGGCGTCCGGGATCAGGAGGATCATCGCGCCCACGTCGAGCGCTCCCGAGGCGGCGTTGGTGCCCGGGGTGAAGGTGCTCGCCGCTGACCGG
The DNA here is from genome assembly GCF_016862955.1 of Rhizocola hellebori. Taxonomy (GTDB): domain Bacteria; phylum Actinomycetota; class Actinomycetes; order Mycobacteriales; family Micromonosporaceae; genus Rhizocola; species Rhizocola hellebori. The sequence goes on from NZ_BONY01000023.1 coordinate 116,195, forward strand.
CTCGCTGAGGTGATCGCTTTTGTGAGGGGTGAAGGCCAGCTCAGCGAGCCTCCGGCGGCGTCCGCAGTTCCGCCCAGCCCGACGCCCGACCTGGGCGACATCGCAGGGCAGGAGATGGGCCGGCTGGCGGTGGAGGTGGCCGCGGCCGGTGGCCACCATCTGGCCTTCTTCGGCCCGCCGGGCGGAGGCAAGACGATGCTCGCTAAGCGGCTGCCGTCACTGCTGCCCACTCTTGACGACAACGCCGCCCTGGAGGTGACCGCATTGCATTCGGTGGCCGGAGCGCTGCCCGAGGGTTTCACGCTCATCCGGCAACCGCCGCTGCAGGCGCCTCACCACACCGCTTCGGTGGCTTCGCTGGTGGGCGGCGGCAGCGGGCTGCCCCGGCCGGGGGCTTTGTCCCTGGCCCATCGGGGAGTGCTGCTGCTTGACGAGGCCCCGGAGTTTGGTTCGCGAGCGCTCGACGCGTTGCGGGAGCCGCTGGAGGAAGGCGTCATCACCATTGCCCGTGCTCAGGGTGTGGTGGTCTATCCGGCTCAGGTCCAGCTGGTGCTGACGGCCAACCCCTGCCCGTGCTCACGGCCGCCGGGCGACGGCGGCTGCGATTGTCCGCCACCGGTGAAGCGGCGCTACTTGCGGCGGCTCTCCGGGCCACTGCTGGACCGCGTCGACATTCAGATGGACCTCCACCCGATCAGCGCGAAAAATCTGTTGCAGGAAAAGCAATCCGAGCCCTCGCAGGTGGTGGCGCAGCGGGTGGGCGCGGCCCGGGCGGCCGCGCGGGAGCGGTGGTCTGAAATCGGCCGGCAGCTCAACGCCGAGATTCCGGTGGCGATGCTGCGGCACCCGCGTTGGCTCATTCCGGCCAGCGAGCTGGAAGACCTTATTCGGTGCCTCGACCGCGGGCTGATCTCCACCCGGGGCTACGACCGGGTGTTGCGCCTCGCTTGGACCATGGCCGATCTCTTCGGCCGCGATCGGCCCAGGCGGGCCGAAATCGGGGTAGCCCTCAACCTTCGACTCAGGGAGCTGTCATGACGGTGGACGACGAAGTGCTTGCCGCCCGGGTGGTGTTGGGATGGATCGTCGAGCCCGGCAACAGGGAGCTTTACCACCTGGTCAGTCAGGCGGGACCGGTCGAGGCGCTCGCCAGGGTGGTTTCGGGAAATGCGCCCAAGACGCTGGCCGCGGCGGCCGCGGCCAGGTTGCGGCATCATGAGCCGGCGCGGATCGCCGGTCATCTGCTGTCCCGCGCGCAGCGGCTCGGGGTGCGAATTGTGGTGCCGGAGAGCGAGGAGTGGCCGTCCTGTTTGGACGACCTCAGCAGGATCAGCCTGCCCACCCACGACCGTTTCGATCGTGACACCTTTCCCCCACATGCGATCTGGGTACGGGGCACCGAGCGCCTCGACAGGCTGGCCGCCCGATCGGTGGCCATCGTGGGAGCCCGCGACTGCACCGACTACGGCGCACACCTCGCCGCTGACTTCGCCTACGGCCTCGCCACGCGCGGCTGGGCCATCATCTCCGGTGGTGCCTATGGGATCGACGCCGCCGCCCACCGCGGCTGCCTGGCCGCGCAGGGCCACACCGTGGCAGTGCTGGCGTGCGGCGTGGATCAGCCATATCCGCCCAGCAACACGGGTCTGTTCGAGCACATCGCCAGCAGCGGGCTCGTCATCAGCGAGTGGCCGCCCGAGTCGGCCCCGCATCGGCATCGGTTCATCATCCGCAATCGGGTGATCGCCGCCCTGGCCCGAGGCACCGTGCTGGTCGAAGCCGCGCTGCGCAGCGGTGCCCGCAACACCCTCAGGCGAGCCCGGCAGCTGGGACGTCCAGCGCTGGTGGTGCCGGGGAAGGCCACCTCCGAGCAGTCGGCCGGCTGCCATGCCGAGCTGCGACAGGAGGGCGATCTGCGGCCGCGGCTCGTCACTCGGGTGGAACACGTGCTTGAGGAGATCGGGGAAATCGGGGTGGATCTCGCGGAGCCGGAACGTGGCCCGGCCCGGCCTCAGGACACATTGGACGGTCCTGAGCTGCAGCTCTTCGATGCCGCCCCCAAACGCGGCGCCATCACCCCCGCGGAGTTCGCGGCGCGGGCCGGGGTCGGGCTGCTCGAGGCGCTCGCCGTGCTGCCTTCGCTCGCTTTGCGTGGGCACCTGCGCATGCATCCGGACGGCACCTACTCGCTTGCCCCGCCCCAGCGGGACAGGGCCTAGACTTCCGGCACATGATCCCCGGTGCACGCGAGCTGTTCGTTCTCGATCCTTCGGTAGCCCATCTCAATCACGGCTCGTTCGGCGCGGTTCCCACCGTGGTTCGCGACGCGCGCCGGCGCCTGCTCGACGAGTTCGACAGCAACCCCATGCTCATGATCACAGGCGATCTCCGGGAGCGAGAAGCCGCCTCGCGCGCTGCCCTTGCCCACTTCCTCGGGGCTGAGGAGGAGTCCTGTGCGCTCATTGGCAATGTCACGTTGGGGGCCTCTATCGTCCTCAACTCGATCGATCTGCGCGAGGGCGATGAAATCGTCATCACCGATCACAGCTACAACGCGGTAACCCTTGCCGTGCAAGACCTTCACCGCCGCCGCGGGGTCAGGGTGATAGTCGCCCCGGTCGAGCTCGGATCTTCCGACGCCCAAACGGTCGACGCGATCATGGCGCATGTCGGCGAGCGCACCAGGCTGGTGATCGTGGATGAGATCTCTTCCGCCACGGCACAACGCCATCCGGTGGCGGCGATCGCCGACGCGCTGCGGGCACGCGGCGTACCCCTGCTCGTGGATGCCGCCCACGCTCCCGGAATGTTGCCCAAACCGCTCGCCGACATCGAGGTCGACTTCTGGATGGGCAATCTCCACAAATGGGCCTTCGCCCCGACCGGCACGGCGCTGCTGCAGGTCTCGCCGCGATGGCGCGACAGGATGGCACCGCTAGCCGTCTCACACGCCCATCCGGCGGGCTTTCCCACGCATCTCGAGCAGCAGGGCACCCGCGACTTCACGGTCTGGCTGGCTGCCCCGGTCGGCCTGTCCGTCTTCGACCGGTTCGGTGAGCGCACCGTCCAGCGCCACAACGAAGAGCTCGCCGCCTACGGCCAGCGTGTGATCGGGCAGGCGCTCGGCCTCCTCCCCCAGCAGCTGCCCGACCCCGGCCCCGGCGTCAGCATGCGGATCATCCCGCTCCCGGAGGGCCTCGCCGTCGATCAAGAAGGAATCATCGCGTTGCGCCAGCGGATCGCCGACGAGCTTCGCTGCGAGGTGACCCTCAACCTGTTCCGGGGCCAGACCTATCTCAGGGTCAGCGCACAGATCTACAACAGCGAGGCCGACTACGACCGCCTCGCCGACGGTCTGCCCGCCTTGCTAAGGGCAGCAGCCTGACCCGGCCCACGCCCACCAGGATCAACGGGTCCAGGTAGGTATCGCCGCGGCGCAGCCCCCAGTGCAGGCATGCCTCGACCGGGCAGCCGGGATGCCCGCTCACCACGGTGCCGATCACCTGCCCGGCCAGCACCCGCTGCCCCACCGCGACCACCGCCTCGACCGGCTCATACGTCGTGATCAACCCGCCGTCATGGCTGATGCTGATCACCGGCCGGGAGACCACCACCCCCGCGAACCGGACAACGCCCGCCCCGGCCGCCCGCACCACATCGGAATCAGCAACAAGATCCACTCCGCGATGCCCTGCTGCCCACGGCTCGGGCGGTGGATCAAACCCGCGCACCACCGCAAGCACCCCATAAACCGGCCACACCCACCCCTCCCCCAGCAAGCCAGCGCGAGCCGGATGGGCCCGCGTGGCAGGCACTGGCGCGAAACCCCTCAGCCAAGGTGAAACCCGCGGGGGACCCGGCGGCAACGCAGGGACCCGAAGGGCGGGCAGCGGCGCAGAGGCTGCGCGGGCCGCCGGCGCCAATACCGGAAGAGCAGGCGGCAACGCAGAGACCCGAAGGGCGGGTGGGGCAGCAGCTGCGAGGGCCGCCGCAAAGGCCGGAAGGGGCGGCAGGGATGTGGACCTGGAGAGGGTGGGTGGTGATAGGAGGCAGGTGAGGGTGAGGGCGAAGGTTAGGGCGCGCGTGGGCCAGCAAATGGGCATGGGAGTGAGGATGAAGGAATCGGCCGCGCCAGGAGGGCGCGGCCGAGGAAGGGTTGTGGATGGGCGAAGGGTTGGGGATAACCCTCCGAAGTGGAGGTCTTTGTGTTAGAAGCCGGCCTCGGAAGGCAGGGAGATGTCGGGCTTCTCCAGCTCTTCGACGTTGACGTCCTTGAAGGTCATTACCCGGACGTTTTTGACGAAGCGCGCTGGGCGGTACATGTCCCAGACCCACGCGTCGTGCATCTCCACCTCGAAGTAGACCTCGCCGTCCGAATTGCGCACGTGCAGGTCTACCTGGTTGGCCAGGTAGAACCGGCGCTCGGTCTCCACCACATAGGAGAACTGGCGGACGATATCGCGGTACTCGCGGTAGAGCTGCAGCTCCATATCGGTTTCATACTTTTCGAGATCTTCAGCGCTCACGTGACCCGCCCTTCTGCAGCTCGACCGAGGAAACCGTACCGCGCCGCCCAGCCTGCTGCGCGGTTAGCCACGTCGCCGCGACGTTCTTGTAAGAGTGCCGGTGGACGGGGCTGGGACCATGTTCACGCAGGGCAGCTGCGTGCTCAGGGGTGCTGTAACCCTTGTGCTCGGCGAAGCCGTACTCGGGGTAGAGGCTATCGAGCTCGGTCATCATTCTGTCCCGCGTGACCTTCGCCACCACACTCGCGGCGGCCACGCAGGCGGCGACCTGGTCGCCTTTCCACACGGCCAGGCCGGGGGCGCCTATGCCGTCGACGGCGAAGCCGTCGGTCAGGACGTAGGTCGGCGCTGGGGTGAGCTTCGCGATGGCGCGGCGCATCGCGGCCACGTTGCCGACGTGCAACCCACGTTCGTCGATCTGCTCGGGCTCGACCACGATCGCCGCCCAGGTCACCGCGGTGGCCATGACCTGCTCGAAGATGCGCTCACGAGCGAGTTGGGTGAGCAGTTTGGAGTCGTTGAGCCCTTCGATCTCGCGGCGGTCGGGCAGCACCACGGCGGCGGCCACGAGCGGGCCGGCGCACGCGCCGCGGCCGGCTTCGTCGGCGCCGGCGACCACGGCGAAGCCGCGGCGGCGCAGGGCGCGCTCGAGGACGTAGATCCCGCCGTCGCTGCGGATGAGAGGCCGGCTTGGGCTCAGCAAGGCTCTATCCCCAATCTCTTCAGCACATCGAGGAGGTCCTCCGGATAGTAGGCCTCCTGAGCGACAGCCAGCTCCTCCATGAACCACCAGCGATGACCATCGGTGGACGCGATTTCGACCTCATCGAAGCCGCTGGTGTCCACCTGCCAATTCGACACCCTCACCAGGTAAAAGTCTTGTTCTTGCCGGTACCTGACGCCTTGGAACGAATAGCTGGCCACGTCATGGTGGACCGGCTCACCGAGCTGGGCGGGGGTGAGCGCCAGCCCGGTCTCCTCGTATAGCTCCCGCGCGGCGGCCTCGGCCGCAGGCTCGTCGGGGGCGATGCCTCCGCCGGGGGTGAACCAATATCGGACTTCGGGCACAGCGGGGTCGAAACCCCTGAACAGCAGAACCGCACCTTGATCGTTGACCAGGAGGACGCGGACGGCGGCTCGCTGTCTGGACTCCATGCCTCAAGCCTAGGCGTTACCGGCCGCCCAGACCGGGGGAGGTTCACCCACTGGTGAGTGGATCAGGAACTCCGCTGAAGGTATCGGGCACGGAAAGCCATGTTGCCCGATTAAACGGCCAGAACAACACAAAGGCCCGCCCGACGACCGCGTCCTCGGGGATGGTCGCCTGTTCGATGTCCTGCCCCGAGCTGGTGTAGTGCTGCAGCGAGTCGCCCGAGGACTGCCGGTGGTCGCCCATGACCCACAGCCGGCCTTCCGGCACCACGATGTTGAACTGGTGCGCCGAGGGCGTGTTGCCCGGATAGATGTATGGCTCGTCCAACGGGTGACCATTGACCTGAATTCGGCCCTGCGGGTCGCAGCACACGACCCGGTCGCCCCCGACACCGATCACCCGTTTGATGTAGTCCTCGTGTTCAGGTTTGTTGCGCCAGTCCTCTGGCGCCTCGAAGACGATGATCTCGCCTCGTTCGGGGGATCTAAAGTCGTAGACGAGCTTATTGACCAAAACCCTGTCGTCGAGATCAAGGGTGTGTTCCATAGAGCCAGAGGGAATGAAGAACGTCTGTACAACAAACTGCCTGACCAGGAACGCCACCAGAATGGCGACGCCCAATAGGATAGGCAGCTCCTTCCAGAACGAACCCTTGCTGCTCTTGGCCTGCTCGTCAATCACGCACGGAGCCTACGCGGCCAACCTGAGAGTGACCATGAGGGGCCGGTCGATCGCCAGGTGTGTCGCCGCTACCAACGTCGTTTGCGGGTAACGAAAAGCAGGGGAAGCAGCACAGCGGCATCGCCCGTCACGCCATCGAAGACATCTTGTCGCGCGAGCGAACCCCACCGGCCGAACGGGGTGGCGATGACCATGGCCTTGCCAATCACGTTGTCGATCGGCACTAACCCTTGGCAGCGCGAGTCTTGCGACACCCGCCGATGGTCGCCGAGGACGAACAGCATGCCCGGCTCAACCGTCACCGGGGCGAAGTCGCGGGTGCTACAGCTTTTCGCTGAGGGCTGACCCCGAGTCGAATTGCGGACAACATAGGGCTCATCAATGGCGACTCCATTGACATATATACGTCCGTCGCTATCGCAACAGGAGACCTCGTCTCCCGGTACCCCGATAACGCGTTTAATGAAATCTTTCTCGCCAGGCTGCGAAATGCCGATGAGGTCACCCACACTGCGGCCGAGTTTGGAGAAGAAACCGGCACCGGGGTCGACCCGATTTTCGATGGCCGTCCAGCTTTCCGGTCCTTTGAAGACGATGACCTCGCCGCGGGCCGGGTCGCGGAACTCGTAGACCACCTTGTTGACCAGCACCCGGTCGCCGACCAGAAGCGTGTCCTCCATCGATCCCGAGGGGATGTAGAAGGCTTGCATGAGGAACGTACGGATCAGAACGGCCAGGCAAAAAGCGACCACCAGCAGCAGCGGGAGCTCCTGCCACAGCGGCATGCCCTTTCGCTTACTCCTACGACGCTCTCGGCGCGGCCACTGTTCTCCGGCAAATGAATCGCGATCATCAGACACAGCACGCCGCCTTGGAAACACGCCCGGATTATTGAAGATATCGGCGGACAGCGTAGAACGTCTCACGAAAAATGGGCACCCATCGGATGCCCATTTTTTTGCGAAAGGAAAAGTCTTAAGCGACCTTCGTCTCCCGGAGCTCCTTGATCTTGGCCTTCTTGCCACGGAGATCGCGAAGGTAGTACAGCTTGGCCCGGCGAACATCACCTCGGGTGACCACCTCGATGCGGTCGAGCGCGGGGCTGTTGATCGGGTAGGTGCGCTCGACGCCAACGCCGAAGCTCAGCTTGCGGACCGTGAAGGTCTCGGTCAGCCCGGAGCCCTGGCGGCGGATCACCACACCCTGGAAGATCTGGATACGGGAACGGTTGCCCTCGACGACCCGGGCGTGCACCTTGACGGTGTCACCGGGGCGGAAGTTGGGCAGGTCGGTGCGGATAGAGGCGGCATCGACGATGTCCAGCGTGTTCATTTGCTACGTCCTTAAGACAAATGTGGGCATGGCTGACCCGAGGCTGAGCTTGATCGGGTCCTCGTCGGCGAAACCGACGGCAGGCAACCTCACTACTCTGCCACAGCCTCGCCCGGGAGAGCGAATCCGCCTTCCCTCAATAGAGCGATGTCACGTTTGTCGAGGGTCGCCGGGTCGAGCGCGGCGAGCAGGTCCGGGCGTCGGGCGGCCGTGCGCAACAGGGCCTGATCGCGCCGCCAGCGCGCCACCTTGCCGTGATCGCCCGAGCGCAGGACCGCGGGCACCTCGTGCTCACGCCAGCTGGCCGGCTTGGTGTAGACGGGGGTTTCGAGCAGGCCGTGAGCGTGTGACTCGTCGTCGAGCGAGGAGGCGTTTCCCAGTACCCCCGGAAGCAACCGGACGATCGCCTCCATCATCACAAGCACGGCCACCTCACCGCCGAACAGGACGTAGTCACCCAACGAGACCTCGGTGGCCGCATAATGCTCGATGACCCGCTGGTCGATGCCCTCATAGCGCCCGCACGCGAACACCAGGTGCTCCTCCTCGGCCAGCGCGTGCGCCATTTTCTGGGTGAAAGGCGCACCGGCCGGAGACGGGACGAGGAGCCGAGCGCCGGGTGACAGCACGGAGTCGAGCGCGAGGCCCCACGGCTCGGGCCGCATCACCATGCCGGGCCCGCCACCGTAGGGCGTGTCATCGACTGTTCGGTGCACGTCGGAAGTCCAGGTGCGCAGATCGTGGACGGTCAGCGCGACCGGCGCCTTGCCCATCAGTGAAAGGTCAAGGGGGGCAAGGTAATCCGGGAAGATCGAGATGATGTCGACCCGCATCACAGCTCCAGCAGTCCGCCGGGCGGATCGATGATGACTTGCCGCTTTTCCAAGTCGACCGTGGGCACGATGGCCCGGACGAAGGGAACCAGGGTGGTCCGCCCGTCGGGGCGTTTGACCTGAAGCAGATCGGCGCCGGGGGCGTGGTTCACCCGGGTGATGGAACCGACCTCTTCGCCCGAGACGGTGACGACCGCAAGCCCAACCAATTGATGGTCATGGAATTCTTCCGGATCCACGGGCGGCGCCACCGAGGCCGAGTCGACCTCGAGCACCTGACCCCGCATGGCCTCGGCCGCCTCGCGGTCGGGGATCTCCTCGAAGAAGACCAGAAAGCGGCCCAAATGGGGCCGCACTGAGGTGATGGTGAGGCGGGAGGAGCCGGCTATGAGCACCGACCCCTCCCGAAAGCGCAGTTCCGGCTCGTCCGTGCGGGAATCCACGATCACTTCACCGCGAATCCCGTGCGGGCGGACGATCTGCCCGACTGTCAAAAGCATCGTTAGAACGAGTCGACGATATCGACGCGAATGCCCTTGCCACCGACCGAGCCGATGACCTGGCGCAGCGCGCGCGCCGTCCGGCCGCCCCGGCCGATGACGGTGCCCAGATCCTCCGGGTGAACCCGGACCTCAAGGCGCGCCCCACGGCGGTTGTCGACCAGACGCACCCGGACGTCGCCCGGGTGGTCCACGATGCCCTTGACAAGGTGCTCCAGCGCTGGCCGGAGCGCGCTGTCAGCCCTGCTGCTCGTCGCCGGCCGCAACAGCCGTCTCCTCTGCAGCGGGTGCTTCGGCGGCCGGCTTCTCGGCCGGCTTCTCGGCCGGGGCCTCAGCCTTTGCCGGGGCAGCCTTCTTCGCAGACGCCTTGGTCGGCTCGGGCTTGCTCAGGCCCGCGGCGGCCTGCGCGGCAGCCTCGTAGACGGCCCTGCGGTCGGCACGTGCCGGGGCCACCTTCAACGGCTCGGTGGGAGCCGGAAGACCCTTGTACTTCTGCCAGTCGCCGGTCTTGGAAAGGATGGCGACGACGGCCTCGCTCGGCTGTGCGCCGACCGAGAGCCAATGCTGGACCCGATCGGATTTGACCTCGATCAGCGAGGGCTCCTCCTTCGGGTGGTAGATCCCGATGAACTCGATCGCCTTGCCGTCACGCTTGACGCGCGAGTCGGCGACGACGATGCGGTACTGCGGGTTGCGGATTTTGCCCATCCGCAGAAGCCGGATACGAACGGCCACGGTAATTTCGCTCCTGTTGCGTTTGAGGTGAGCCGGTTGGCGACCGCGTGGGGTGCGGCTGCCTCGAAGCTCATGGACACAACTCGAGCCCGGGGTTAGAGGGCGCCAGGAACGAGTCGAATACCAATGGGCAATTATGCCAGACGCGATTAGTAGGACCTGGCGAGGATGGCTATGAGATCGGGCTCATCCTGCGAGGCCGGGACGGATCCGTCGGGCCGGTAAAGGCAGCGCACCGAAATCGCGCTCTGGTTGGCCAAAGCCTCGCCCTCTACGCCCACCGCCGACCACGGGATGCGCGCCCAGCCGCTGGCCGCCGCCTCCAGCGCTTCGTCCAGCGTCGCGACATCGACCGTGCGGGCTTCGCGCCTGCTCAGGGCCTCCTCATAGAGCCCCTTCTGGTCGGCCTCGAGCGCGGCGGTGACCGCGCCCACGGCCTCACCGATCGACACCGGTGTCTTTGATCCGTCAGTACGCCTTACCAGGGTCACGTTTCCGGCCGCGATGTCGCGCGGCCCTACCTCCACCCGGACCGGGATGCCCTTGAGCTCCGCGTCGACCGCGCGGCGGCCGAAGGCGGTGTCGACGCGGTCGTCAAGCTTCGCGCGGACGCCCGCCGCGACAAGGTCCTCGTAAAGGGACCGGGCGGCGTCCTCAACACCTGTCTTGACCACCGTCACGACAGCCTGGGTGGGCGCCAGCAGCGGCGGCAGGCGCAGGCCGTTGTCGTCGCCGTGACACATGATCAGGCCGCCGAGCATGCGGGTGGACGTGCCCCACGAGGTGGTCCAAGCCAGCTCGCGCGTGCCCGAGTCGGAGGAGAAGAAGATCTCGAAGGCGCGGGCGAAATTCTGGCCCAGCTCGTGGGAGGTGCCCATCTGCAGCGCCTTGCCGTCGCCGGTCATCGCCTCCAGCGTGTAGGTGCTCGTCGCACCCGCGAAGCGCTCACGGTCGGTCTTGCGGCCCACCACCACCGGGATGGCGAGCAGGTCACGCATGTGCCGCTCGTAGACCTCGTGATGGATCTTCAGCGTGTACGCCTTGGCGTCCTCGAACGAGGCGTGGGCCGTGTGGCCCTCCTGCCAGAGGAACTCACTGGTGCGCAGGAAGATCCGCGGGCGCATCTCCCAGCGGACCACGTTGGCCCACTGGTTGAGCAGCAGCGGCAGATCCCTGTACGAGTCGACCCACTTGGCCATGAACTCGCCGATGACCGTCTCGGAGGTCGGCCTCACCACGATCGGCTCGGCGAGCTGCTTGCCCCCGCCGTGGGTGACCACCGCCAGCTCGGGCGAGAAGCCTTCGACGTGCTCGGCCTCCCGCTTGAGGTAGCTCTCCGGGATGAACAGCGGGAAGTAGGCGTTCTCCGCCCCGGCCGCCTTGATCCGGGAGTCCATATCGGACACCATTCGTTCCCAGATCGCATAGGCGGTCGGCCTGATCACCATGGTTCCCCGAACCGGGCCGTTGTCGGCCAGCTCAGCTTTGGCGATCAAGTCCTGGTACCAGCGGGGGAAGTCCTCCGCGCGGGGCGTAAGCACACGAGCCATGGGTGCGAATCCTACCCGCGTGCCTAGGTGCAACCTGACGCGAGGCCTGGCCGTGTTCTGATACGTGACCGTGCTGGACTTCGAAGCCTTCTACCAAGGCAGCGCCCAACGGCTGATGCGCTTCGCGTACGGCCTCACCGGCGATCTTGCCGAGGCGCAGGACTTCACCCAGGAGGCCTATGCCCGGGCCTGGCAGCGCTGGCGGAAGGTCCAGCGCTACGACAACCCAGAGGCCTGGCTCCGGCTCGTGGTGACCCGGCTGGCCACGGATAGGTGGCGCTGGATCGGGGTGCGGCGGGCTTCCCCGCCGCCCAGCGCCGAACCGGTACCCCCGCCGGATGAAGAGCTGATGACCCTCGTGGCCGCGCTGAAGCAGCTGCCTTTGGAGCAACGGCGGGCATTGGCTTTGCACTATCTCTTCGATCAGTCGGTAGCCGACATCGCAGCCGAAACCGGCACGAACGTCAACACCGTCAAGTCCTGGCTGGCTCGGGGCCGAGCCAATCTCGCCACTGTGCTGGGAGGTCGCAGCCATGTCGGCTGAGCTGGAGCGGGCCTACGCGAAGCTCGCGGAGAAGGCCGACAAAGAAAAGATTCCAAGCTTCTATGGGGTACTGGCCAGAGCCCGCCAGCGCCGCCGCCGAACCGTGAACACCACCCTGTCGGCGATAGCCGTGCTCGCCGTTTTCGCGGGCGTGGCGTTCCTGCCCCGCTTCGAGGAGGGGCCGATGCACGGTAATGGCAGGGTCTTCGTCACCTTCGATGCCGCGGCCGGCCAGGTCATCACCTATCCCAGCCCTGTTCAATTTGCCATGACGGCTACCGACGGGCAGCGCTCCTACGTGATGTGGTGGGGCGAGGACAATCGGGAATGGGTCGCCGCCATCGACCTCGCCACCGGGCAAACCCCTTGGGCGCCAATCTCTTTGGGCACGTTCGGGGACACTAACGGGATGGTGGCGTCACCCGGGGCCATCCTCCTGCTTACCGAGGGCAGCTACGACAACCTCCTGATCCACGACAACCGAGACACCATCGTCGCGGTGGATCCGTTGACGGGCAAGGTGATGTGGACATTGCCCTACAGCTTCAACGACACCGACCGCGTCCTCTACTCCGACACCCTGGTCATCTCGTGGAATAAGACCGGAAAGACCGAGGCGCTGGACCTGCGCACCGGCAATCCGAAGTGGACGGTCACAGATCCGCTGGCACCCGGAGGCGTGAACGCCATGCGCGACCATCGCGAATTCGAGTCCTACGGCGGGTGGAGCGGATTGCCCGTGCCCACGGACAAGCGGGTGGTGTTGCATTTTGTCGACGGGCGCGTCCAGATCCGCGATGTCGGCACCGGGAACGTCCTGAGCGAGCGCTCAGGCGCGACGGCCGAGCCCGGCGGCTGGCGGGAGACGGTGATCGGCGACAGCTTGTACTGGACGGATCCGCGGGGGGTGATGCGCGCGAGCCTCACCGGATCGCAGGCCCCGACACGTCTGAACACCCCGGCCTCATCCGACGAGCGCACCAGGGTCGAGCCGTGCGGTCCAGAGCTGATCTGCGTCGTGACCGGCAAAGAGATCGTCGCCATCGACGAACGAGGCCGCGAGGCCTGGCGGATCTCAACCCCGACCGGCGTGGGGACGTTCGCGAGCACGTCGGGCATCGCCACCCTCGACAATGAGGGCCACTCCGCTGCCTATGACCTGAAGGGCAGCCAGTTCCTGCCCGCCGAATACCGGAGCGGCGCGGCGCTGTGGCTCGATGCCGACAGCCTCCTGATCTTTCAGACGACCGGGATCACCGCCTACTCCCTGTCCAGGCGCGTGGGCATCATGCTCGCGCCGAACCGGGTCACCGGCTACTGCTCCTGGAACGCGATGCAGCTGGTCTGCCCCACCCAGACCGGCATCTCGGTGTGGACCTATGCGGTCAGCTGAGCAGGCGGCCGCGCAGGATGATGTGGCTGGGTGACTGAAGCACCCTCAGGTCGTCACGGGGGTCGGTGTCGTAGACGGTGAAGTCGGCCCCGGTGGGAAAGCCGAGCCATTCCCGCGCTCCCCAGGAACCGGCCCGCAGGACGTCCATTGTGGACATTCCGGCGGCGTGCAGGCGAAGCATCTCCTGTGCCACCAGGCCGTGGTCGATGCCGCCTCCGGCATCCGACCCGGCGTAGATGGGCACACCCGCTTCGTAGGCCGCTCGCACCACCGCCGGGAAGCCGGCCTGGAGGTGGCGCATGTGGCTGGCGTACTTGGGGAATTTCCCCTCGGCCCGATCAGCGATGTGGCCGAATGTCTCAATATTTATCATTGTGGGTACCAAGGCCGTCCCTCGTCGCGCCATCTCATCGATGACGTCGAGGCTGAGCCCTGTCCCATGTTCCACACAGTCGATTCCGGCCCGTACCAACGTCGCGATGCTGTGCTCCTCGAAACAGTGCGCGGTCATCCTTACCCCGGCGGCGTGCGCCGCTTGCACCGCCGCGGTCAGGATGTCGTCCTCCCACGCCGGGGACAGGTCCCCGCGATCGCGGTCGATCCAGTCGCCGACCAGCTTCACCCAGCCGTTGCCCGCCTTGGCTTGCCGGGTCACCTCGGCCGCCACCTCGCTCGGCGGCACCTCCTGCCCGATCTCGGGCAGGTAACGCCGCTGCGGGGCCACATGCCTTCCGGCGCGGGCCAGCCTGGGCAGCTCGGGATCGTCGTCGAGGGACGGGTAGGGAAACGGGCTGCCCGCGTCCCGGATCGCCAGCACTCCGGCGTCGCGGTCCACTATCGCCAGCTCACGGGCCTGCTCGAGCGAGGTCACCGGGGCGCCGCCGGGAGCTATGCCGATGTGGCAGTGGGCGTCGACCAGGCCGGGCAGGATGAATCCGCCCGCGACGACCACCTCCGGCCCGGGCGCGTCGACCAGAATTTCCCGCATTTCGCCTTCGGGGAGGACCACGCCTCGCAAACGCACAGCCACCGAAGCACCTTCCCACATGCGGCAGCCTTGGTCTTCGGCGCGGGCCTGAGGCCTACTTGTCCTGGTCTTTGTCCTTGTCCTTGCGCATCAGCTTGCCGAAGTCGAGCCTGGGCGCCTTGAACGCATCGGCACCCGGCATCGCCGACGGGTCCATGCCCGGTGGCAGCTGAGGCATCCCGCCGCCCGGGAAACCACCCGGCATCCGGGGACCGCCACCGCCACCGCCCTTGGTGCCCTTGCGCTTGTTCTTCGGCGACTTCGTCGCCTTGCGCCTTCCGGGCAGGCCCATCATCCCGCCCATCTGCTTCATCATCTTCTGCGCGTTCTCGAAGCGATTGAGCAGCTGGTTCACGTCCATCACGGTGACGCCGGATCCGCGGGCTATGCGGGCCCGGCGCGAGCCGTTAATGATCTTTGGTGTGGTGCGCTCGGTCGGCGTCATCGAGCGAATGATCGCCTCGACCCGGTCGAAGTGCTTGTCGTCGAGCTCGGCCAGCTGGTCCTTCATCTGGCCCATGCCGGGCATCATGCTGAGCATGTTGGAGATCGGCCCCATCTTGCGCACGGCCGCGAGCTGCTCCAGGAAGTCCTCCAGCGTGAACTGCTCGCCACCGAGCAGCTTGGCCGTCATCTTCTCCTTCTGATCGGAGTCGAAGGCCGCTTCCGCCTGCTCGATCAGGGTGAGCACGTCACCCATGCCCAGAATCCGGCTCGCCATCCGGTCCGGGTGGAAGACGTCGAAGTCCTCAAGCTTTTCGCCGGTCGACGCGAACAGGATCGGCTGCCCGGTCACCTCGCGGACGGAAAGCGCCGCACCACCGCGCGCGTCACCGTCTAGTTTGGACAGCACCACACCGGTGATGCCTACGCCGTCGCGGAAGGCCTCCGCGGTCGCCACCGCGTCCTGACCCACCATCGCGTCGATCACGAAGATGATCTCGTCCGGGTCGACCGCGTCGCGGATTCCCACCGCTTGCGCCATCATTTCCGCGTCTATACCCAGCCGTCCGGCGGTGTCGACGATCACAATGTCGCGCATGTGCCGACGGGCGTGCTCGATCGACTCCTTGGCCACGGCGATCGGATCGCCCACCCCGTTGCCCGGCTCGGGGGCGTAGACCTCCACCCCTGCCCGCTGCCCCACCACCTGGAGCTGGTTCACCGCGTTGGGCCGCTGCAGGTCGGCGGCGACCAGCAACGGCTGGCTGCCCTGCGCCTTGAGCCATCGCGCGAGCTTGCCCGCGAGCGTCGTCTTACCCGCACCCTGAAGACCCGCCAGCATGATCACGGTCGGCGGCTGCTTGGCGAAATTCAGCCTGCGCGCCTCACCGCCGAGCACATGGATCAGCTCTTCGTGCACGATCTTGATGACCTGCTGAGCCGGGTTCAGCGCCTGAGACACCGAAGAGCCCCGCGCCCGCTCCTTCAGCCGGTGAATGAACGCCTTGACCACCGGCAGCGCGACATCGGCCTCCAGCAGCGCCAGCCGGATCTCACGGGCGGTCGCGTCAATATCGGCTTCGGTAAGCCGGCCTTTGCCGCGGAGCTTGGTAAAAATCCCGGAAAGCCGGTCGCTCAAGGTATCGAACACAGAGCAAGGGTAGCGGGTCCTTCCGCAGACCCTTTCCACGCCGCTGCGTCGTGGTCGCTCGCCGTCAGCTCCCGCGCGGCACATCCCTGCGTGCTCCCCACCCTCCCCAACCCGCCGCGCCCGGGCCGGTTAGACGGCGGGAGTCACTGGTAGAGGTATGGGTTGCTGCGGCCTTTGCTCTGCACCCATAGACGCAACCCACCAGCAATGTGCGCCTATGGGTGCAGAGCAAGGTGCCGCGAAAGCAGTGCCCACCAGCCACGCAATGCGGGGTGCGGATTGGGTGGGTCGGCGGCGCAGCCGCCGGGGGTGACCACGCACGGACGTCGCGTTGCCGCCGGGAGATACGGCGCGCAACCACGACGGCGCGGCGCAGAAATGCGCTGCAGCCATCACCGAAGCAGGCAGGAAGCAGCAGGCGGAATGGAGGTGCAGGCGGCAAGGCAGCAAGGGCAGGCGGCAAGCAG
>NZ_BONY01000024.1 GCF_016862955.1 Rhizocola hellebori
ATTGGCGCGGGGAGAGCCGGTAGGCCTCAGGGATACCGGGGGGCCGGGAGAAGGAGCGGGGGCGCAGCGGCATTGGCGCGGGGAGAGCCGGTAGGCCTCAGGGATACCGGGGGCCGGGAGAAGGGGCATTGGCGCGGGGAGAGCCGGCAGGCTTCATGGATGCGGAGGTGCGGGGAGGAGCGTTGGTGTGCAACGGCATGGGGGCAGGGAACGGCAGGCCTCGGGGATGCAGGGTTGTGGGGAGGAGCGGCGGGGCGAAAACGGCGTTGGCTGAGTGAGAATCGGCGGGGAAGGTAAGCGGCCGGAGGAATGTGTGCCGCGGGACAACGGCCAAAGTGGCCTGACGCAAGGAAAGCTTGTCGGCTATGACTTCTGGGCGCGACCAACCGCGGCCGCGGCGGCGGCGTCGATTTTGTCGTAGTGGTTGGCGGCGGCTTCGAGACCGGCTGCTACCGTGGTGAGTTCGCCCATTTTGCCGGCGTAGTTTTGTGCCCACCGCGCTGCGAAGCGGGCGAAGCCGTCGGCGGAGGCGCCATGGCCCATGGCGTCGGGTAGGTGGGACACCAGGCTACCCAGGCGTTCGGTGGCGTCGATTCCCCGCTGGGCGAGTGCTCGCGCTGTGCCGGCGGCCGAGCGTAACGCGGGTGTGCGGACGGTCACTTCGTCGCTGTGTCCACTCACGACAGTATCTCCTTGATGAGGATGGACCAGGCATCGCGGGGGCGTAGCGGGGTGAAGGTGAGGGTGGCCGGATCGGGGGTGCTTTTGGTGACCTGCCAGAGGCCGGCCGGGCCGGAGTCGGTGACGTGAAGGGACTTGACGGTCGTGTCCGGGGACGCTGCGGTGACTCGCCAGGACGAGCGGCGGGAACGGATGACGGCAGCCAGCTGCGGCACTTCGGCCGAGCCGGCCTCGGCGGCGCGATAGACAGCCAGCGGCACCTGGATCAGCGTGCGGCCCTGCGGTGGGCGGTTGCGGCGCAGGCCCACCAGATGCGCCACCAGGTAAGGGATCAGCACGGGTTCGGCGGCGGACAGCTCGGCTCGGCCGTCGCCGGTCGCGACCGCCAGCACCGCCGCGCGTGGCGTTGCCCAGATCCGGTGGTTCACCGGGGGGTCCGCGGAAGTGTAGAGCTGTACCAGTACCCGAAGAGAAGGGGCCGCAATGGTTTGAAGCATCTCGGTGGCGGGCTCGGGCAGGGACGGATCCGCCGGAGTCACCGTGCCAAGCTCGGCGTCGGTCACCACCAGACGCAGCCGGGCGGCATCCCATACCGGCATCTACCTCACCCGATCCCAAAGGCGCGGCCCAGGGAGCCGACCGGGTCGTCGGTGAAGTCGTTCCAGCCGTCGGAGATCTTGTCGTCGATGTCTGTCACGCCCTCGTAGAAGTCGTCCCACATGGCGTCGGGCAGGGAGGCGAGTCCTTCGTCATGAACCCGATCGACGACCTCCTCGCCGAAGATCTCGTCGGGGCTGCCGCCGATGACCTCGTCGACCATGGCGGCGTCGCCTTCGTTCATGTCGCCGAAGATGTCCAGCTGTCCATCCGGGTCGACGAAGACGCGTTCGTACCATTCCCGGTCGCCCTCGGTGAAGTCGTTCCAGGCTTCCCCGAGCGGGGTGCTGTCGAAGTCCACTTCGAACCAGCCGGCCACGGTGTCACCGGCCCGGTCCCAGAAGCCGTCACCGCCGGACGCGCCCTGCCAGAATTGCAGCAGCGGGCCGGGAGTCAAGCCCTGGGCACACGAAGCATCGGCCTGCGACGCCACATCGACGGCCTTCTGCAGCAGCTTGGCCACCTCACCGGCGGCCTTCGTCATCGGCTCGCGATCGGCGTCGCTGGAGAAGAACCAGCCGTCGGGGAACGCCACCGACCCGTCCGTTTCGAGGTGCAGCCCGGCTCGTCGGGCCAGGCTCTCGGCCTGCTTGACCAACGCCTGCGCCTCGGTCAGGCCGTCGGCGAACCGCAATAAGTGATCTTCGCCGGTGGCAAGCAGATCGAGTTGGGTGAAGGCTTCCTTGCCGGTGAGGCGCAGGCGCTCATCGGCCGCGTCGGCGGCCGGCCCCTGCCAGTCGGCCCGCAACGGCTGGCGGACCTTGGTTTGCAGCTCGTGGTCCAGGTCGCGCAGGTCGTCGCCGAGCCGGCGCAGCTGCCGCGCCGCCTCGACCACGGCATCGACATCCACCGCTCGAATCTGAGGCAGGTCCACCATTTGAAGCTAAGCCTCATCGGCACTTCCGGCCATCCTCGGCGGCGCAGACTTTACAAAGAACTATGAGAGCCGGCCGCTAGTTGATGCCGCCCACGACGGCGCGACCTTGATTGGCGGCAGCGATGAAGAACCCAGCAAGGTCGATATCGTCATCGAACTCGTCGTCGGGCTCGTCGGCCGTGCCGCTGACCGGCCATCCATCGGCGACGAGCCCGGCGGCGACCGCGCTCACGTCGCGCGGGCTCAGCGCGAACGCAGGGCCGTAGGTGAAGTCTTCGTAGTCAAGCGATTCGGTGCCGCCGGTGGCTTGGTCAAACCATTCCTTGGACTCCAGCGCTTCCGCTATCGCACTCAAGGTTCGGTAGTCGGCCTCGAAGAGATCGGACCCGGCATCGAAGGCCGCTGACAGGTCTTCTGGCATCGGGCTCTCGTCCTCTCCCAAGACCCCGGCGAGCAGGTCGGGATCGGCCCGCACCGCGTCCAGCAAACCGACTTCGATCTTCGCGAGCATCAGCCACATCGACATGGCTCAACACGTTCCCCGAATCGCGACGCGGTTGTCAACCGTAGGGGTCAGCCCAGCTTCGCGGCGACCTCATCGGCGATCAGCTGGAACGAACGCACCCGGGCGTCGATGTCGTAGACCATTGTGGTGAGCATGAGCTCGTTCGCCTGGGTGCGCTCAAGAAGCGCGTTGAGCTGGGCGGTAACCGTGGCCGGTGAGCCGAGTGCCTGCCCGGCACGGCGTTGTAGGACGAATTCACGTTCTGCCGGTGTGTACGGGAACTCCGCGGCCGCCTGCGGTTTCGGCATCCGTCCCGGCTTGCCCTGGCGCAGCTGGAGGAAGGCCAGCCCGACCGGTCCGGCCAGATATTCGGCCTCCTCGTCGGTGGGCGCGCAGATCGCGCTGACGGCGACCATCGCGTAGGGCTCGTCGAGCCATGGTGAGGGCTCGAATGATTGCCGGTAGAGGGCCAGGGCATAGTCGGTGTTGCCGGCGCTGAAGTGGTGCGCGAACGAAAACGGCAGCCCCAGCCTTCCGGCCAGCTGAGCGCTGAAGTCGCTGGAGCCGAGCAGCCACACCGCCGGCTGGTCACCGCGCCCGGGCACGGCCACCACCCGTGGCGTCCCGGTGCCCGTCGCGAAGTAGCTGAGCAGCCTGCCCAGCTCCTGCGGAAAGTCGTCCACGGAAAGGCCGTCGACGCTGCGGCGCAACGCCAGCGCGGTGACCTGATCCGTTCCCGGCGCTCGGCCGATGCCGAGGTCGATGCGGTCGGGGTGCAGCGCGACCAGCGTGCCGAACTGCTCGGCGACCACCAGCGGGGCGTGGTTGGGCAGCATCACCCCGCCCGAGCCGAGCCGGATGGTCGAGGTGGCCGCGGCGAGATGGGCCAGCAACACCGCCGGAGACGAGCTGGCGATGCCCGGCATGTTGTGATGTTCGGCGACCCAGAAGCGGCGATAACCCAGCTCTTCGACGCGCTGGGCCAGCTGCGTCGTGCGGGCCAGCGCCTCCACGTTCGTGGCGCCCTCTTCGACAGGGGCAAGGTCAAGAACGGAAAGCGGCACAGTCGTCACACTTGATTCCAGCACAGGATGCAGCCGAGCGTCGCGCGAGATCCGTCACGTTTACAGATCGACTCCGATCGAAGACTGGGGGTAGCGTGAGCCAATGGTGCGACGATCGAAGAGCATCTTCCTTGGATGGAGTTTCTGTCTATTCGCGGCACTTATCGGACCCGTCCCGGCGCAGGCCGCAGGCTCTCTGACGTGGCAGCCGTGCCCCAGTGAGCCGGGCAGCAGGCTGGAGTGCGCGAGGATCTCGGTGCCGCTGGACCATTCGCGAACCCGGGGCCGAAAGATCGAGCTGGCGCTGACCCGGCTGCCGGCGGCCGATGCGGCGCAACGCCGTGGGGTGCTGCTGACCAACCCCGGCGGGCCGGGCGGCAGCGGCACGTTCATGCCGGAGTACGTGGCGTTCCTGCTGGCCGCCTATCCGGCGGTCATGGCGCAATACGACATCGTGGGTTTCGACCCGCGTTTTGTCGGCGAGTCAACGCCGGTGACGTGCGGGCTGACCGGCAGCGATATCACCCTGTTTCGCTGGCCTGGGCCGGGTGGCTTCGCCGCCGACGTGGCCGCCACCCGATCGGTGGCGCAGGCATGTCAGCGCCACGCGGGCTGGGCCATTCCCTTTGCCACCACCGAGGATGCGGCCCGCGACATGGATCTGATCAGAGCCGCCATGGGCGAGCGCCGTGTTTCTTATCTTGGATATTCATATGGTACGACGCTGGGCCGCGCCTATATGGCGCTGTTCCCGCAGCGGGTCGACCGGTTCGTGCTCGACAGCAACACCCACCCGACCCGCACCGGGCGCGACGCCTACCGGCAGTTCGGGCAGCAGTTCGAGCGGATGCTTTGGCAGTTCAGCGGTTTCGCCGCCGACGGCGGTTACGGCCTGGGCGAGGACGCCAGATCGGTGCGGGCCACGTTCGAGGCGATCCTCGCCCGCGCGGCTCAGGCGCCCATCGAGTCGGGCGAGCTGACGTTCAGCCTCACCGACATCCGTGAGATCACCTTCCGCCTCCTTTACGCGGAGAACCGCTTCGATTGGCTGGCCCGTTTCCTTGTCGCCATGCGTGACGCGCAACCGCTGCCGGCCGACATCGAGTTCCTGGCCAATGTCCGGGGCTGGGAGACACCCCCGCCGATCGACAACGGGATAGCCACCTTCTTCCTGATCGCTTGCGCCGACGACGCCT
The DNA here is from genome assembly GCF_016862955.1 of Rhizocola hellebori. Lineage (GTDB taxonomy): Bacteria > Actinomycetota > Actinomycetes > Mycobacteriales > Micromonosporaceae > Rhizocola > Rhizocola hellebori. Next base: position 4,981 of record NZ_BONY01000024.1, read on the forward strand.
GGCCGCGTGACCCGGGCCGCTATGAACGGGAGCTGCGCATCGACAGCAGGCTCTACCCGTTCGTCGGGCCGCCCTTCGCCAACATCTGGACGTGCGCCTTCTGGCCGCGGCTGGATCGCTCACCCTCCACTGTGGACGGAAGCCGGGTACCGGCGCTGCTCATCAACTCCACCGGCGATCCCGCGACCCCCTACGACGGGGCCGTGGCGACCCGGCGGATGATGCCCAACTCCAGGCTGGTCAGCGTGCCGGTCAGCCATCACGCGGTGCTCGGCGAGTATCCCAGCCCATGCGTGGAGCAAGCGGCGGTCGCCTACCTGACCGAAGGATTGCTCCGCGACCGGTCCTGCCCGGCCACCCCCGAGCCGGAACTGACCGCGCTACAGGCCCGCCGATCGCTACCACGGCTGGGGGTGATGGCCCTCGGGTAGCAGGTCCGGGCGGGCCAACAGGCCTGGCGGTCGGCGGCGCGGCTGGGCGTGATGGCCCTTGGCAGCAGGATCCGTGGGCCGGCCGCCCGCGCTGCGGGGCCCTGGCGGCGAGGCTGGGCGTGATGGCTCACGCTTAGCCGCGCGGCGGGCTAGGCCGGCTGTCCCGGGAGGGCCAGGGCGAGGGCGAGGGGGCCGTCCAGGAACATCAGGCCGCGCTGCGCGAACTGGGTGAACGCTTCCTCGATGGCGGGCAGTGGCAGGTCCAGGCGAAGCCTTTCGCGTACCGCGGCGGCGGTGGTGGGGCGGTCGCTGCAGGCGAGGTAGATGTCGGCCAAGGTGCCGTGGAACCTATATGTGCCTTCGGATCCTTGGTGCCGGCCGTCGTAGATCTGCAGTGAGCCGGGGGTGGCTTGGTAGAGCAGCACCGGCGGCCCCGCCTTCCACACGGCCGTCCACTGCTCGACCGCGGCTCGAAGGGCGTCGTAGGCGTGGTCGGGCAGGGCATCCTGGATTTCGTAATCGAAGAAGTAGGCGACCCGGTCAAGGTCGACGCTGCCCGGGTAGACGTGTTGGTAGCTGGGTTCGGGGGCGCGATCGCGCACCCCGAACCGTTCTGCGTCGCGATACAGCGGGCTGAAGCGCTCAAGCCAGACCCGGTCGGCGCTTGCGGGCGGTTGCAGGTGCACCAGGTGCGCGGCGACCGCCGCCTGCTGCGCATAGTCCTGTGGCGTCTCGCCGGGGAACCCCCACAGGATCGCCCATGCCACGTCGATGCCGTAGTAGCGCGCCCAGCGCAGCACGTTGACGTTCTGGGCGGCGCGAACGCCCTTGTCCATGAGGCGCAAAACGTTGGAGCTCAACGATTCCAGGCCGGGCTGCAGGTGGGTCACGCCGGCCTTGGCCATCAGCTTGAGCTGGGCGCGGGTGAGGTTGGCCTTGACCTCGTAGAAGATTTCGTATTTGGCGCGGCTTTCAGCCAGTACCGGAAAAAATTCTTTGAGGTATCTCATGTCCAGGATGTTGTCGACGGCTTCGAATCGGAAGCTGCCGTGGCGCTGGGCCTGAGTGGCGAGCTCGGCGAGCACCCGAGACGGTGACTTGGCGCGGAACCGCATCGTGGTCGCGTTGAGGCCGCAGAAGGTGCAGTGATGCTTGGCGCCCCACCAGCAGCCCCGGGAGGACTCGAACGGAATCCAGACGGCGCGGCGCTCAGCGCGGGGTACCAGGCCCAATTTCTCGGCGCGGTCGAAGTACTCGGCATAGTCGGGGACGGGCAAGCCGTCCAGGACTTCCTGGGGCGCGGCCGGTGCGGTGGCGACGACCCGGCCATCGACCCGGCAGGCGACTCCCGGAATCGCCGCGGGATCGGCGCCGGCGGCCAAAGCCTTGAGCAGACGGGGAAAGGCGGTGTCGCCTTCGCCCACGACGGCGATGTCGATGCAGTCGATCGCGCGCACCAGCTCCAGACCCATCTCGCCGTCGAAGTTGGCTCCGCCGAAAAGCGTCACGATCGCGGGGTAGCGCTCCTTGAGCCGGCGGGCGAGCGCGAACGATGCGATGTTCTGCTGGAAGGTGGAGCTGAAGCCGACGGCCCGCATCTCGTGCCAGGGCAACGCTTCCAGGAGGGAGTCGAGGAAGGGGCCGACGTCGCGTTCGCGGGTGCGCCGCAGCCGGTCGCGCAGCCGTTCGTCGGCCACGCGCGTCAGCAGCTTTCCCTCGTGATCGGGGGCGGCCTCGCCGAACGCCTCGACCGCGAAGAGCCAGTCGCCCACCATCGGTTCGCGCCACTGGGCCAGGGTGCGGTAGTAGTCCACCCCGATGCGGGACGCGAAGTCGAGGTTGGCGTGCAGGGTGCGGACGGGAAAGCCGTGCGCTTGCCCGATCGCTTTGAGCAGCCCGAGCTGGATCGAGGGCCGGTCGACGTCCATGAACGGCATCGACACCAGAACCGTGGGAAACGGTTCTGGTTCAGCCATTGCGGCCGATCTTGAAGATGGTGCCCATCATCACGCTGAGCCCGTTGGCCGGGGTGCCGGCGCCCTCGACGGTGCCCGGGGTGAACGCGGTGGCGAACTGGTCGTGAAAAGACATGGTGGGATCCGTGCCTTCGACCACGGCCCCGGGCTCCGCCTTGTTCGCCATCGCGTTCGCGGCCACGGTGACGATCGCGGACAGCAACGCCTTCTGCCCACCGTTGAGGCGGAGCCCGTCGAGGGCGTCGGCGAGGCCGGTGATGTCCGCTTGGCTGATCTCGATGCTGCTCATTCAGTCTCCTGACGGTTTTAGGAATTCATATCGAAGGTATATGAAACGGGCGCGTCAGCCGCCTGCTTTGAGCCTGTGTCGGACTTCCTCGGCGGCCGGGTGACCCAGCTGGTCGAGGATGCCCAGCGCGTGTTGCCATGCGGCACAGGCCGATTCGGTGTCCCCGGCGGCGAAGTGGGCATCACCCAGCGAGGCCGACGTGTCCGCCTCGTTGTAGCGGTCGTCGAACTCGTGGTAGAGGTCTCTGGCTGTCCGGTAACAGCCGACCGCCTCGGCGTGCCGGCCCAGGTGATGGTTGGCGTAACCGAGGCTGTCCCACGTTTCGGCCTGGCCGAACCGGTCACCGAACCTCTCCTGTAATTCCAGGGCCAGCCGGCAATGGTGCAGGGCCTCCTCGTAGTCGCCGAGAAGGGCATGGAACCAGCCGATCGCGTTGAGCGCCCTGGCTTGCCCGGCCCGATGGCCGGCCGCGCGGAACAGGTCCAGCGCTCGCCGGGCGTAGCCGATCGCCTCCCGGTGCAGTCCCTGCCTGTCCAGCATCCAGGAGAAGTAGCGGTGCACATGGGCCTCGCCCACGGTGTCGCCAGCGCTTGAGTAAAGGTCACGGGCCTGATCCAGGTGGGGGCGAGCCTTCTCGTAGCAGCCCAGCGCGATGTAGTCACCACCGAGGAAACGGTGGGCGTAGGCCTGCTGCAGCGGATCGCCCAGGCGGCGGGCGGCCTCCAGGGCGGCGCTGAGCGCGTCGATCGAGTCGTGCCAGCGTCCTTGGTAGGAAAGGAAACGCCGCAATGTCCGGGCCAGCTGCCAGACTTGGGCGTCGAGCCCGGTCGACTGGCGGATGGCCGCCAGCATCACCGGTTGTTCGGCGGTGAACCAGGCCAGCGCCTGGGCCCGACCGGCCAGGTGCTCCAGGGTGATCCCCGGCGGAGGCTGCGTCGGCGACGCCACATCATCGGGGTGCGGGTTGAGCAGCCTGTCCGCGTGGTAACCGCTGTGCACATAGTGGTCGAGACCGCGGCCGATGGCGGCCGACCGCTCAGGATCGGTGTCGATGGCGAGGGTCTGCTCGGCGGCGTAGGCGCGCAACAGGTCGTGGCAGGCGAACCGGCCCGGAACGTGCTCGGCCACCAGATGCGCGCGGGCCAGCTCGGCCAGCAGCGGCCGCACCTTGGCCACCGGGATCCCGGCCAGGCTAGCCGCCGCGGGCGTGGCGACATCGGGGCCGGAATGCAGGCCCAGCAACCGGAACACCCTTGCCGCCGCCGGGCTCAGCTGCCGGTAGGACCAGGAGAACACGGCCCGCGCGTCGATGGCCGGGTCGGCGCTGGCAAGCTCGTCCAGCCGCCCAGTCGCCTCGCGCAGCTCGTCGGCGAGCACGGCGAGGCCGAATCGGGGATGGATGGCGGCTCGGGCGGCCACGATGGACAACGCCAACGGGAGCCTGGTGCACGCGGTGATGATGGCGTCCACCGCCTGCGGCTCTGCGGTCACCCTGGACCCGCCGAGGCGGCGGGCCAGCAGCTCGCGTGCCTCCGTGGTGGTGAGCAGCTCCAGGGTCACCGGGTGAGCGCCGGCCGCCACCAGGCTGGCGAGCTGGTTGCGGCTGGTGACCGCCGCCAGGCAGCCCGGTGAGCCGGGCAGCAGCGGGCGAACCTGCTCGGCGTCGCGCGCATTGTCCAGCAGCACCAGCACTTTGCGGGTGGCGAGCAGGCTGCGGTACAGGCCTGCCTGTGCTTCCAGACCGGCCGGGATCCGATCGGCCGGCACCTCGAAGCCATCCAGCAGGGCCCGCAGCGCCTCCGCCGCGGTGACCGGTGACCCGGTCGGGTCGAACCCCCGCAGATTGAGGTAGAGCTGCCCGTCCGGGAACCGCCCGGCGACCCGATGGGCCCAGCGCACCGCGAGCGCCGTCTTGCCGATCCCGGCAGTGCCATCGATGACAATCATTGTTGTGGTACCGGGTTCAGCCAACAAAGCATCCAGCCGGTGCAGCTCCCGGTCGCGCCCGGCGAAGCATGACACGTCCTGCGGCAGCTGGGCGGGTGTGGCCAGGGCGGGCGCGACGGTCACCGGTTCCGGCCGGGCCACGGCCGGCAGCTCACCGCGCAGCAGCGCCTGGTGCAGGGTGCGCATCTCCTCGCTCGGATCGGTACCAAGCTGATCGGCCAGCCGCTGGCGCAGACCCGAGTATCGGTCAAGGGCCTCGGCACCCCGCCCGGCGGCGTGCAGTGCCCGCATCAGCAGGCCCTCCAACGGTTCCACGAGCGGGTGCTCGGCGACGAGATCGGGCAGCACGCCGAGCACCGTGGCCGGGTGGCCCAGGTTGAGCTCGGCGCGCGCCCAATGCATCGCCGCGTCCAGGCGCTGCTGGTCGCAGCTGGCCCGCACCTGCGCGGCCCACTGTCCGGTCAAGGCGGCCAGTGGCCTTCCCCGCCACAGCGCCAGCGCCTGGTGCAGCGCCGCGGAGCGGGCGGCGTCATCGCCGCGCGGGTCGCGGCCCTGCTCGACCAGGCGCCGGAACCGGTGCAGGTCAACCAGATCCGGGTCGACGTCGAGCACGTAACCGGCGTGCCGCCGCTCGATGTGCGCCACGGCACCCCCGGCCACCTGCCGCAACAGCCGCCGGATCCGGCTCAGATGCGAGTAAAGAACGTTGCGTGCCTCGGTCGGCGTGCCGTCGGCCCATACCCGATCGATGAGGGTCTCCACCGCCACCGGCCGGCGCGCGTCCACGAGCAACGCGGCCAGCACGGCCTGCTGTCGCGGGGTCCCCACATCGAGCGGCTGGCCTGCTGCCCACACCGCCACTTCGCCCAGTAGCCGGAACTCGACGTGGCCGATGTCCATATACCTAGATGCTTACCTGTCGATGAGATCCACCGCAAGGTCCGCCGCCACGGGTGGATTACTCGCCGCTCCCGAACAGGCTGTAGGAGCCGACGACATCGAGGCTGTCGATCTGCGGCGGGCCGTCCACCCAGTCCTTGAGCCGTTCCACGAACCGCTGGTACTCCGGCAGGTGCGGCCGTGGATCCGGCGCACCATCGGCCAGCTCGAACAGGATCACGAAGGTCGCCTCGCCGTTCACCCGGGTCGACGCGTAGCGCACGCCCTCGGGACGCACCCGATTCAGCGTCGCGAACAGGTCTCTTACCGCGGCTTCGGCCTCGTCGAGGCGGCCGTCCTTGACCTTCTGGCGCACCATAGTCACGCTCATTTTCGTCTTCCTCCTTCACTTTTGCGTGGTCGAAGGAAAGACGACACAGGCTTCCGAAACGTGAGGCGATGCGCCCGGCCTCACGTTTGGGTGCGCTGTCTCGTCATAGAGGGGTGAGCATGAGTGAACGGCGTCAGCTGATCAATCTCGCCTACCGGCTCCTCGGTTCGCTTGCCGATGCTGAGGACGTCGTGCAGGAGACCTACGCCCGCTGGTACGCCATGTCGCCGTCGCAGCGGGCGGCCATCGAGTCCCCGGCCGCCTGGCTGACCACGGTCGCCAGCCGGGTCTGCCTGGATCTGCTCGGCTCCGCCCGCGCGCGGCGGGAACGCTATGTGGGGGAATGGATTCCGGAGCCGGTGCCCGATCAGGCGGAGTGGATCAGTGGGCGTTCCGCGGGCGCGGCGGCCGATCCGGCCGACCGGGTCACCCTCGACGAATCGATAAACATGGCTTTCCTGGTGGTGCTCGAGGTGATGACCCCGGCCGAGCGGGTCGCGTTCATCCTGCACGACGTGTTCCGCTATTCCTTCGCCGAAGTGGCCGAGATCGTCGGCCGTACCCCGGTCGCGTGTCGCCAGCTGGCCTCGTCGGCCCGCCGCCGGCTGCGCGAGTCGCAGGTTCCGTTGACGCCCACCGCGCAGCGAGCCGACATCGTCAGGGACTTCAAGCAGGCGTGGGAGGCCAAGGACATCGACGCCCTCGTCGGCCTGCTCGATCCCGGCGTGACGATGGTCGCCGACGGCGGTGGCCTGGTCCCGGCCCAGCTGCGGCCGATCGAAGGCGGCGCGCAGGTGGCGAGCTTCCTGATCCAGATCGCCGACCGCGCGCTGGACCTGACGATCCTGCAGCGCACGGTCAACGGCCAGCCCGGTCTGGTCGGCTTGCAGGACGGCGTCACCGTGACGGTGATGGCCTTCGACGTGACCGGTGAAAAGATCAAGCACATCTGGGTGGTACGGAATCCCGACAAGCTCAAGCCCTGGACGGCGCGCTGACTATCCGGCCGGGTTGGCCTCCTCGCGCACGGATTGCAGCAGCAGCTGCGACACGTCGACCACCTGGACATGGTCGGCCGCCTTGCCCTGTGACTTGCGGGAGGCGACGCCGTCGGTGAGCATCACGATGCAGTAGGGACAGGCCGCCGCGACCACGTCCGCTCCGGTGCCCAGCGCCTCGTCGGTGCGCGTCTCGTTGATGCGGGTGCCGATCGACTCCTCCATCCACATGCGGGCACCCCCTGCGCCGCAACAGAATGAGGTCTCCTTGTTGCGTGGCATCTCGTTGAAGGTGAGACCGGGGACGCTGCCGAGGATTTCCCGGGGCGGGCTGAATATCCGGTTATGGCGGCCCAGATAGCACGGGTCGTGGTAGGTGACGGTCGCGTCCACCGGCCTGGCCGGCACCAGCCTTCCCTGGGCGACCAGCATCGACAGCAGCTGGGTGTGGTGCACCACCTCGTAAACGCCGCCGACTTGCGGGTACTCGTTGGCCAGCGAATTGAAGCAGTGGGCACACGTGACGACGATCTTCTTGGCGCCCACCGTGTTGAGCACTTCGACGTTGCGCTGCGCCAGCTCCTGGAAAAGCAGCTCCTGGCCGAGCCGGCGGGCCGGGTCTCCGGTGCAGCGCTCCTCGCCGCCGAGCACCATGAAGGACACCCCGGCCTCATCGAGCAGCTGGGCCAGCGCACGCGTGGTCTTCTTGGCGTTGTCGTCCAGCGATCCCGCGCAGCCGACCCAGAGCAGGTACTCCACATCGTCGGGGATCCGCTCCTCGCCGAGGACCCGCACCTCGAAGCCGAGCCCTGACATCCATTCCAGCCGGGCCTTCGCGCCGCGCCCCCAGGGGTCGCCCGCGCGCTCCAGGTTGCGCAGCATGGTTTGTGCCTCGGGCGGGAAGGACGACTCGATGAGGACCTGATAGCGGCGCATGTCGACGATGTGGTCGACGTGTTCGATGTCGACCGGGCACTGCTCGACACAGGCGCCGCAGGTGACGCAGGACCAGAGCACATCCGGGTCGATGACACCGCCGGCCTCGGGCAGGCCCACCAGCGGCCGGCCGGCTTCGGCGAGGACGTTGCGGGGCAGCTTCGCGCGCTCCTCCTCGGAATCGGCGAGCAGATAGGGCCCCTTCGCCAGGGCGTGGTCGCGCAGGCTCATGATGAGCAGCTTGGGGCTCAACGGTTTGCCGGTGTTCCAGGCCGGGCACTGCGATTGGCATCGGCCACATTCTGTGCAGGTGGCGAAGTCGAGCATGCCTTTCCACGTGAAGTCCTCGATGGCGCCGCGGCCGATCTTGTCGTCCTCGCCGGGGTCTTCGAAGTTCACCGGCTTGCCGCCGGAGTAGACCGGCAGCAGTTCGCCCAGACCGCGCGGGCGGCGGGAGAACGCCACGTTGAACGGCGCCAAGAAGATGTGCAGGTGTTTGGAGTTCACCACGATGACCAGGAACGCGAGCACCACGCCGAGCGAACCAACCACGCCAACGGTTTCCAGCACGTCATTTACGCCGCGTCCGAGCGGGGCAAGCCAGCCGGCCACGATCTCGGAGGCGAAAGCGCCACGCTCGAACGGAAAGTTGCCGGTATTGATCTGTGCGCCTCGGTACAGCAACAGGGTCCACATGACATTGAAGATCATAAGTAGCACGACCCAGGCCGCGGCCGTGTGCGACCCGAAGAACCGTGAGCTGCGGCCCTGCCGCTGCGGCGTGGAGCGCAATCTGATGATTGCGAAGGCGGCGAGGCCGGCCAGCACCGCGACGGTGAACAGGTCTTCGAGGAAGCCAAGCCAGGCTTGGGTACCAATCAAAGGTATATGGAAATCACGGTCGAAGAGCGCGCCGTAACCCTCCAGCAGGGTGGCCCCCAGAATGAGGAACCCCCAGAACACGGCGAAGTGCGCGACCCCGGGGACGCTCCATTGGAGCAGCTTGCGCTGCCCCAGCACTTCGGTGACCACGGCCCACAGGCGCTTTCCCGCCTGGCGCAAGCGGTCTGGTTCTACCGGCTGGCCAGCGCGCCCAAGCTTGTAAAGCGTCAGGACACGCATGCCGGCCAGGGTGAACGCCGCTGCGGTGATCGCCAGGCCGAGAATGAGCCGCACTTCCACTTATGCCTCCGATGAGTTCTTGCGTCGATGGATCTCGGCCAGCAGCTCGGGCACCACCTGGTGCAGATCGCCGACGATGCCGAAGTCGGCGAGCCCGAAGATGGGCGCATGCGGGTCCCGGTCGATGGCCACGACGGTCTTGGCGCTTTGCATGCCGGCCCGATGGCGCACCGAGCCGGAAACCCCCATGGCCAGATAGAGCAGCGGATGCACCACCTGGCCCACCTGATCGATCTGCCGGCTGCGCGGGCACCAGCCCAGCGCGGTGGCGGTATGCGACCCGCCGGCGCAGCCGCCGAGGGCTTGGGCGACCTTTTCCACCAGCTCAAAGGAATCCTGTGAGCCGATCCCGCTGCCGCCCGCGACCACCACGGCGGACGCGCTCAGATCGGCCTGCGGGCCGGACCGCGGAATCTGGGCCACCACACGGGCGGCAGGCGGCCGCGCGGGCAGCACAATCTCCACATTGGACACCACCGGCTCGGCCGGGGCGGGCTCGGCGCAGATGGCCTCGGTCTTCACCGTGTGCACCGGGATGCCCCGGATCACCCTGGACTCGACCAGATACGACCCGGCCAGGGCTTCATGCACGGCGACCGGGCCTTGCGGCCCCATCCAGAGGTCGACGGCATCGGTGATCAGGCCGCAGTCGAGCCGCACCGCGAGCCGCCCGGCCACCTCCTGACCGGTGTGCCCGGCGGCGATCAGGATGGCCACCGGGCGCAGCTGCGCCGCCAGCCTCACCAATGCCTCCACGCCCATGAAAACTGTATAGTCGCCGCACGCGGGCGACGGAATCGCGTAAATCGCCTGTGCGCCATAGCGGCCGAGCGCCGCGACGCTTTCCGCGTCGGCCGGGCCACATAGGACAGCCGCCGGTGCACCAAGCCTTCGCGCGACGGTGAGCAGCGCATCAGATGAGCGGCACACGCCGCCATCGGCACTGTGCCGATCCGCTAGCACCAACACCGTTTCCACGGGTTCCTCCCGACCGTGCGTCACCGTTGACGCGGGCTATAGGAAATCGCGCTCCGCCAAGAAATCAGCCAACTGCACGGCAGCAGCGGGCGCCTCGCACTCGATCACTACCCGTTTCTTGCCGGTGGCGGGCCGCACCGCCTGGACCGTGGCCGCGGCCGCGGCCAGCCCGGCATCGGAGCGGTCGATGCCCAGACGCGACAGCGACCAGGTGCGCACGAGCTTGTGTCGCGCCTGCATGATCGCGGCAAACCTCGGATAGCGGGGAACGGCGCAGCGTTGCGTCACTGAGACCACCGCGGGCAGCTCCGCGGCCAGGATCTGAGCGCCGTGGCCGTCGTGGCGGCGAATCTCCACCCGGCCATCGGCCGCCCGTACCGAGTCGGCGAAGCAGAGTGCCGCCACCCCAAGGCGTTCGGCAACCATCGCCGGCACCACGGCCATGCCGGAGTCGGAGGAGGCCGCGCCGCACAGCACGAGGTCGAAACCTATCCGCTGCACCGCGGCCGCGAGCACGCGCGAGGTGGCCAGGGCGTCACTGCCGGACAGCTTCTCATCCTGGATGTGGATGCCCTCATCGGCGCCGAGCACCAGCGCCCGTTGCAGAGCCACCTTAGCCTCCGCCGGACCCATGGTCACGGCCGTGATCTGCGCATTGTGGTGGCGCAGCGCTATTCGCCAGGCCAGCTCGACCGCACCGGCGTCGGCCTCGTTGAGCTGCCCACGCCGGCCCGCCCGCGACAGAGTGTGATCGGCTGCGAAGACGAGGCCGCCGGGCGCGCACGGAACGTGCTTCACCAGGACCGCAATCCTCATGCCAGCCGCCTCGGGTCGGTTAGGGACCTTGACACTTCGCCTGAGTGTAGAGCGACTCACCGGTAACTAATAGGGTCTATGTTCACCTCACCAGCCTGGGATGCGGCATCCGCCAGCCCTCGGCCAGCCGTGATGGGCCCACATTGGAACCGCCGCCGAAGAACTCACAGAACTTCATGATGAGCGGGTCCCAGCCCACCGGGTCGACGTAGTCCTTTCCCGGAATTTTCAAGCCTTCTTCCAGGTACGCCCGTACGACGCGGACCTCGATGGCCGTGCACCGATCGCCGAAGGGGTGGGCCTCGATCACCCGGCACTCCAGCTGAATCGGGCACTCGGTCACCCGCGGTGGTGCGACCACTTCGGACCGTTGGGCGGTGAGTCCGGCCACCGCGAACTTGTCGGGCTCGTAGACGTAGCCCATCGCCGCCTTCCGCTCGGGTACCGGGTGGGCCCCGGTGGTCAGCGCGAGCCGGTCGACCGCGTCTGCCAGCGTCGATGGGGCGAGGTTGAGCACGCATTCGCGCTCCCGCAACAGGTTCGCCGTCGTGTGACCGGCGTTGCCCAGCCCGAGCATGCAGGACTGCCCCAGCCACCACGCCGACGACATCGGAGCTAGATTGGCCGTGCCGTCCTCGTTGCGGGTGCTGATGAGCACGACCGGGGTGCCGTAGTAGTGAACCTTCAAGTCAATGGCGCGATGCATACGATCTAGCTTGCCCAGCCCCGGCTGATGTTGCTGGCGGCTTCCGGACACGGCATTGAGCCCCTAGGTGAGGGCCTGGCGAATTCGGTGATGGTCGTGATAGTCCCGTGTTTCCACTATTTGTCCATTGCGTACTCTGAACAGCTGGATGTTCGATACGCGTTGCGTTTTGCCGGTCGTGGTCACCGAGAGCAGGTAGTCGTACTCGGCGATGATGACTTCCGCGTCGGCGGTCTGGTGGATGACGACGTTCTCGACGGTGAAGGCCAGGGGCGCCAGCGCCGCCGTCGCCAGATGCGCTTCGATCGCCGGCCGGCCGTGCAGCCGGACCGGCTCCGGCAGCGCGAACGGCATGTCGACCACGGCGTCCTCGGCGTAGTGCGCGGCCAGCTCGTTCCAGCGACGCTGGTGAATGAGCTCGGTGCGGAGGGCGAAGATTTCCTGTGCGGTGAGGTTCATGGCAGACTCCTCCAGACAGAAGCGGAGCGATCACTCCGCTACGGCCGAACTATACGGAGTGTTCACTCCGCTTGTCGAGGGGGATCGGTGCGGGCCGACGCGCAGCGCAATCGCAGCCGGTTACTGGCGGCGGCCGAGGAAGTGTTCGCCGCCAAGGGAATCGGGGCACCCGTCGACGAGGTGGCCAGGGCGGCAGGAGTCGGCATCGGCACCCTGTTCCGGCACTTCGCCACCAAGGAGGCGCTGCTGGAAGCGGTCTACGTGGCCCGGCTGCAGCGGCTGACCGACCAGGTCAGCTCCCTGTCCGGGGCCCAGGATCCGGCCGCCGTCCTGACGGGCTTCTTTGCCGATGCGGTTCGCTCATCGGGTACCAAGATGGCGCTCGCCGCAGCGCTTGCGGAAGCGGGGATCGCGGTGGACGCGGCCAACGCGAGCTACGGCTCCGCCCTGCGCCAGGAGCTCGGCGCGCTGTTGACCCGGGCGCAGCAAGCCGGGGGCATCCGCGGTGACATCGCGGTTGGCGAGTTCATCAGCCTGCTGGCGGGTACCTCGCAGGCGGTCTCCGGCCACGACGACGCCACCCGCGACCGGATCCTCAACGTGGTGCTGGATGGCCTGCGTGCCGGCGACACCCGGTAGGTGAATGCCGCCGGCCGCAGAGGGTATGCGGATTATGGCCAGTCGCCGGGATTGCACAGGAAACCGGTGGTGCCACTGGTCTCGGTGACGCCACCCGAGACGAAGCTGTAGAACACGCGCACCGATCGGCGCGGGTTTGGGCATGAGGTGTACAGGGACGCGAAGGGCGTCGTGTAAGTCACCGTGACGCCTGGTGGGTAGACGTAGGTCACCGTCCAGGTGGTGGTCCCGGTGCTCGCGGCATCGCAGAAGTAGTGCGAGGCGCCGGACTCGCAGTGCGGTGCCGGTGCGGCGGCTGACGCGGGGGCACCGGGCAGCGCCACCGCGCCCAGCATCAATGTCGCGGCCACCGCCAGCGCACGAATCGAAATATTCATGTTGATAAGTATAGACGAAGGCGGATTCAGTAAAGTGACCGCGCACGGTGAAGGCCAGCCATACGCTGAGATCCGGTACTCATAGCGGTCAAGGAGGCTTTCGTGTCTGTCATCATGATGCTGAGGGTGAAAGGTGATCCCGCCGCGCTGGAAAGCTACGCGAGCAACCACGGCGAAACACTGAAGAAGATCGCCAGCGAAGGTAAAGCCAAAGGCTGTATCCACCACCACTTTGCGGCTGCCGATGGCGAAGTGCTGGTCATCGACGAGTGGCCGAGCGAGGAAGCCTTCAGGGACTTCTTCGACAACCAGGCCGAGATTCCGGAAGTCATGGCAAAGGTTGGCGCCAAAGGCAAACCCGAGGTGATGGTCTACCGCAAGCTGGAGACGCCCGACTCGTTCTGAGCAGTCAGGGCGGCCCGGGTGGGCCGCCCTTGTCTGGCGAACGCTTGACCGCTATGGCAATGCCACTCCCAGCGGACCGGGCAGCCGCGCTGGCGTCCCCGCGGTGAGGCTCACGTCCTCCGGCGAGGGGCCGTCGCAGAACCGGTCGTGCTCCGGCAGCGTGCCGTTGACCAGGAAGGCGGTGGCGATCGCGGCGGCGCATGGTCCGGAGCGAATGCCGTAGATGCCGTGTCCGCCGGCGTCCTGTGTCACCATCGCGGCGCGGGAACCGAGCGCGGTGCGCATGCCGAACCCGCCGATCCACGGCGTGGCCGGGTCACGAAGATTCTGCAGCACAAGGACATTGCGCGGTCCCTTGGCGTCCACGGTCACCGGCGGCTCGACCGGGCGGTGGGGCCAGAACACGCATGGCCACAGGTTCGCCGGCATGCCGCCGGTGAGCGGCCAGACTCGGCGATCCTGGGCGGTGTTGCGTGCGTAAAGCTGCACGTCGCGGTTCCAGGCGATGTCGTTGCACGCGATCGCGTAGAGCACCGCGATCTGGTTGTCCACCGGAACCTGCAGGGCCGGCGGGGTGACCGAGCCGGGTGTGCCGAACGCCTGCCAGACCTCGGCCAGCGTCGGGAAGAGCCGGTCGTCGTACAGGTAGGACCGGGTGACCTCACGGAAGACGTTTCCGTTGAGCAGAAGCCCGGGTGTCGGGATCGGGTTGGCGTCGAGTGCCGCGACGCTGCGGAAGTAGTACTCCCGCACGGCCTGCGGGGTGTCTCCGAGACCATAGATGTCGTTGCGTTTGGCCGCCCAGGCGGTGAAGTCGGGGAAGCGCAACGCGATGCCGAGACTGAAGCCGCGCCATACGTCGTACCAGATGTTGTTGGGGTTGACCGCGCTGTCCAGGATGATGCGGTCGCTGCGTTGCGGGAACAGACTGGTGTAGACGGCGCCCAGATAGCTGCCGTAGGAGTAGCCGAGGTAGTTGAGCTTGCGCTCACCCATCGCCGCCCGGAGGCGATCCATGTCCCGTGCGGTGTTGGCGGTGGTGATGTGGGGCAGCAGCGCGCCGGCCTGCGCCGCGCAGGAAGCCGCGGTGGTGCGCGCGAATTCGACGTTGCGCGCGATCGAGCCGTCGGGCGCCGGATACGGCAGGACCAGATCGGGCGGCGTTTCCCCGGGAATGCCGCAGGTGATGGCGCTGCTGAGGCCGACACCGCGGGGATCGAAGCCGATCAGGTCGTAGCGTGCGGTGACCTCCGCCGGCAGGGTCTGCGCCAGGAAGCTCGGCAGGTCAAGGCCGGAGCCGCCGGGCCCGCCCGGATTCAGCAACAGAATCCCCCGGCGCAGCGCCGGGTCGGTGGCCGATATCCGGGAGACGGCAATGGTGATCTTCGGACCGTTCGGGCTGCGATAGTCGCGCGGCACACTGAGCTGTGCGCACTGCTGTCGCGGGTCGGGTGCCTGGTAAGGGCAGTCCTGCCAGGCGATTGACGATTGCGTCGGAGTTGTTCCGGAAGCGGCGGTGGCCGGTGCCGAGGCTGTGATGAGAGCCAGGGCCGCTGCTACGGCGGAAAGGACGTGGATGCGGCGCATCTAAATGCCTCCCTTTTCTTGTCTCCGGGGGCAATGTTATGTCCATCAATCAAACCGGGCGGCGAGCAACCTTTTTGACCGCTGTGGTGTCCTGGCTCGCGTGAGTAGTTGGGTGGCACCGGACGATTTCGCGGAGTTTGTTCGCGGCAGGCACGTTGAGCTGCTGCGCTTCGCCTATCTACTCTGCGGCGACCGCTACCTGGCCGAGGACCTGGTCCAGGACGCCCTGGAGCGTACCGGCATGGCATGGCACCGTGTCCAGCGCCAGGACGACCCCGAGGGGTACGTGCGGCGTACCATCACCAATCGCTTTCTGAACAGGCTGCGCGCGCTTCGCAGCGAGCGCCTGGTCGGTGATCCACCCGAACGCGGCTATGTCGACCGGGAACCACCCGACCACGCCCTCTGGCATCTGCTCGCCCGGCTGCCACGCCAGCAGCGTGCCGTGCTCGTGCTGCGGTTCTACCTGGACTACTCCGAGGCGCAGATCGCCCAGACGCTGGGATGTTCCACCGGCACCGTCAAAAGCACCACCTCACGCGCGCTGGCCAAACTGCGTCAGCAACTGCCGGCCAACTCACAGCTCGCATCGGTGGAAAAGGGTGCGTCATGACCGTTGAACAGCAACTGCGTGAGACGTTGCAGGGCAAGACGCAGGCCGTCACCGGCTGGGCCGATCCCGTGACACAGATCGAGCGGGGCGTGCGCCGCCGCAAGCGCAGGCGGCTGGCCGTGCAAGCGGTCGCCGCCGTCACCGTGCTGGTCACCGTGCTGACCGTCGGCCTGATCCAGCGCCGGCCCGCCGAGACGCCGACAAACATCGATGCCACGGTGGACGAGGCGGTCGGCGTGCCGCACATCTTGCGCCGGTCGCCGCGCCCGGACCGTGCCGCCTGCCCGCCCGAGCGGATCATGGAGGTCGAATGGATTGTCCAGTCGGCGCCATGGGGAATGAGCACCGGCTTCGGGGCGCGCCTGTTCACCGATCAGCGATGCACCCTGTCCGGGCGGCCCCAGCTTTTCGGGGTGGATGTGGCCACCGGGCAGCGTGTCGAAATTCCCTTCGTGCCCAACGTTGCGCCGATGGACAGCGGCCGGGTACGGCAGTTTCCCGCCACCATCGACGGCGGCGAGCTGGCGCGGGTGGAGATCCACGGCAACAGCGCCTGCCCCACGGGTCAAAGCCCGCAAAGCTATCGCGACCTGTCGTTGCTCATCGGCGATCGCCAGCTGGACCTACCCGATCAGCGAAGCTTGACCGCCGTGTGCGGTGCCGATGTCAGCGAGTGGTTCGTCGAGCCGCCGATGGAATACGCCTCGCTTGACGCCTATCTCCTGGCGCCCAAGACGCTACGCCGTGGCGAAGACTTCTCCTACACGGTGCAGATCGCCAACAGGTTCCCGAGAAAATTCAATATTCAAGACTGTCCGGTGTACCTGTTAGGGCTGGGCGCGCAGGGCCAGACCTGGCGGCGGCTGAGCTGCGACATCAGCTCGATCGATGCCCATCGCACGGTGCGCTTTCGGATGACCGGTCACGTGCCCGCCGACGCCGCGGTCGGGCCGGCCAAACTCACCTGGATCGGCGTGCTGCCCAACGGCGAAGTGATAGTCGCGGACATGGCCACAAGTGGTTACCCGGTATCGATTACGCAGTGACGAGCGCTCAGATCAGGCCGGCTTCCTGGGCGAGCAGCGCTATCTGGGTACGGTTGGCCAGATCGAGCTTGGTGAGGATGTGCGAGACGTGGGCCTTGACCGTGGTCAGGCTCATCGTCAGCGCGGTCGCTATGTCTGCATTGGAGTGTCCCTGGGCGATGGCGATGACGACATCGCGCTCGCGCGGGGTGAGCCCGGCCAGCTTGGTGCGCGCGTTCTCGTAGGTGGTGGCGCTGGTGGCTATCCGCTGCATCAGCCGGCGGGTCACGGCCGGGGACAGGAACGGCTCACCGGCTGAAGCCGCATGGACCGCCTGGGCGATCCGCTCCGGCGGGGTGTCCTTGAGCAGGAAGCCGGTGGCGCCCGCGCGCAGCGCGCGCAGGATGTGGTCGTCGGTGTCGAAGGTGGTCAGCACGATGACCTCGGGCGGGTGGGGGCGGCGGCGGATTCGCTCGGTCGCCGCGATGCCGCCCATGCCGGGCATCCGGATGTCCATGAGGATGACGTCGGGCGTATGCCGATCGACCGCGGCAAGTGCTTGCGCGCCATCGGCTGCCTCGCCGACGACCGCTATACCGTCGGCGCCGTCGAGCATCATCGTCAGCGCGCCACGCACCAGCGGGTCGTCGTCGACGATCAGCACCCGGATCGGCGTCATGCCTGCCACGGCAGCCAGGCGGACAGCCGGAACCGGCCGGAGGCATCGATCTCATGCTCCAGGCCCCCGCCGCAAAGCGCCGCCCTCTCGGCCAGGCCGACCAGCCCGATGCCCGCTCCGGGCGCCGATGGGTGGCCGGCGACGGTCGGGTTGCTCACCTCGATGGTCAGCCGTGAGCCGGGACCGCCGCCCAGCGCGAGGCTCACCGCCTGCCCGGGGGCGTGCTTGCGGGCGTTGGTGAGCGCCTCCTGCACGATGCGGTAAGCGGTGCGGCCGATCTGCGGCAACGGTTCCGAGGCGTCGAGGGTGTCGTCGACGTCGACCGGCTGGCCGGCTACCCGGGTTTCCCCGATCAGCCGGGGCAGGTCGCCAAGCGACTGCGCCGCAGGGGAATCGGCGTCGGTGTCGTCGGTGTCATCCCGGCGCAAAAGCGTAATCACCTCGCGAAGCTCCTCGAGCGCCTGGTGTGCGCTGTCCCGCACCACGGCGGCGGCCGCGGTGAGCCGTTGCGGTGGGGCATCGGGCCTGTACTCTATCGCCCCCGCGTAGGCAGCCAGCAGCGACAGCCGGTGAGCGAGCACGTCGTGCATCTCCCGGGCGATCCGGGCCCGTTCGGACTGCCGGGCCTGGGCCACTTTCTGTTGCTGCTCCTGCTCGGCGCGGCGGGCGCGTTCGCGTAACGCCTCCAGCAGCTTGCTCCGGGCCTGCGCCCAGGTGCCCCAACCCAGCAGCGCCGCATAGGCCGCCGCCATCAGCAGCAGCCACCATTGATAGTCAAGGCCGGGCGCCGGCCGCCACAGACCCTGGACCGCCTGCCCCAGCACACCGGTCACCGCGACCATGGCCGCCTGGCGAAACGGGCGCACCCGCGCGGTGTGCAGCGCGGCGAAACTCGCCGCCGGAGTGGCCACCGGGGACACCGCCGCCAGCAGCCCGGCCACGACACCGCCCGCGATCGGCTGCCGCACGATCCACGCGGTCACCGCTATCGACGCCGCGGCGGTGGCCAGGTCCAGCCAGACCGGGGCGGGCGAATCCGAGCGGACGGTCACCCACCCAGTCACCACCACGAGCAGGCCGATCACCGTCACCGAAATCGCCGTCGCGGCAGCCGTTGACCGATTGTCCTCGCAGGTCGTGGCGTTCACGTTCAGCACAGTACCCAGCGGCGGCACGGCGCGACCACCTACTAAAGATGGTGCCCGAGGTGCTGCCGGGAGGAGACGGCCGTCCTCGGCGGCCGATGTGGACGGTCCCGGCTCGACGGCACGCTTGCGCCCATGACAAAACAAAGGATGACTCGCCTCGCCGCGGTAGCGGGCGCGATGCTGGTGGCCGCGGCCGGGTTCGCTGTGCTGCACTCGATGGCCGGGATCGACCTGGCCGCCACTACCGGGACCACCGTCCAGCACGTCACGCTGACGGCAACGATGGCCGCCGCCGCGATCGCTGCTGTCGCCGGATGGCTTTCGCTGGCGCTGCTGGAACGGCTCACCTCCCGCGGCCGGGCCATTTGGACGGCAATCGCGGTCACCGTGCTGCTGCTGTCGCTGCTGGCCGGGCCGGCCGCCGGGACCACCGGCGGGGCCAAGGCAGGGCTGGCGCTGCTTCACCTCGCCGTGGGCGCGGTGGTCATCGGGACTCTGCGGCGGAGCAGCAGCCGATGACCGCGCAGCTCGTGCAAAAGCGGCAGGGCTCGTTCGTCTTTGGTGCGGCTGCCTTGCGCACCGGATGGACCTGGCGTCGGGCCCAGATCCGGGTAGGCGAAAGGATTTGGGCCGTCGAGCCGACCGGCCGCCACCGCATCGGCGTCACCGCGCACGCTGGCAACAGCCCAGCGGTGAGGCTGCATCCGCAGCAGTCGCACGTGCCCGGTCCGGGCGGGCCGGTCAGCTGGCGGTGCTGGCACCGTGGCGCCGAGCTGACCCGTGATGACGGCCGCATCCGGCTGGAGATTTCCGCCTTCGCCCGGGGACCGGTGCGCGTCGACGTCACCGGCGACTGGCCCGACCTAGACCTGGTGGTGCTCACCGCCGTCTTCGCCCTGATGACCCGCCGCCGGCATCGCACCCTGATCATCGCAGCGATCGCCGCGGCGACCCGGTAGCTAGGGCGTGGCCGTGAAGGCGCGGCGGTAGCTGGAGGGCGAGGTGCGCATCGCCTTGGTGAAGTGGTGGCGAAAGGTGACCGGGGATTCGAAGCCGACCGCCTCGGCCACCTTTTCCACCGGCAGGTCCGGCGTTTCGAGCAGCGCCAGCGAGGCGGCGATGCGCTGGGAGATGACCCAGCGCATCGGCGGCACACCCATTCGGGAGGTGAACTTGCGCTGGTAGGTGCGCGGTGCCAGGTGCGCGGCGCGGGCGAGGTCGGTCAGGGTTAGCGGCGAAGCCAGCTGGGACAGGGCCCATTGCATGCTGTCGGCGATCGGATCGCTGGATTCCGTTGACACGATGGGGGTTTGGATGAACTGCGCCTGACCGCCCGCTCGGTGTGGGGCGATCACCAGCCGCCGCGCGACCGTGTTGGCGACCTTGGCACCGTGGTCACTGCGTACCAGATGAAGGCAAACATCAAGCCCAGCAGCACTTCCCGCGCCGGTGACGATGTTGCCGTCCTCGACGTAGAGCACGTTGGGATCGACTGACACCCGTGGATATCGCGCCGCGAGCCGATCGGCATAGCGCCAGTGGGTGGTGGCCTTGCGGCCGTCGAGCAGGCCCGCGCCGGCCAGGCTGAACGCTCCGGAACAGATCGACACCAACCGGCCGCGCACCGAGCGCAGCGCCTCGGCCAGCTCGAGCGACGGCTCGCCGGTCACCGGGGCACCCGGGATGATCACCGTGTCGGCGTGGGCGAACCTGTCCAGCCCGTGCTCGGTGGTCATGGTGAACCCGCCCATGGCGCGCATGGGTTTGCCGGGCGTGGCCGAGCACACCTCGAGCGTGTACCACCAGGGCACGTCGAGCTCGGGCCGGGGCAGCCCGAAGACCTCCACCACCACGC
This sequence comes from Rhizocola hellebori, assembly GCF_016862955.1. Classification (GTDB taxonomy): domain Bacteria; phylum Actinomycetota; class Actinomycetes; order Mycobacteriales; family Micromonosporaceae; genus Rhizocola; species Rhizocola hellebori. The sequence goes on from NZ_BONY01000024.1 coordinate 25,297, forward strand.
CGAACTCGAAGGGCCCCATGCCTTCGTAGGCGAGCACGGCCACCCGGTGCGGCCTGGAGATCCTCATGGCGCAATCTTAGCGATAGTGGGCGTTCGCGCCAGTGGTGCCCATCAAGATCGATCAGCAGACTTGGCGCATGACACTTTCCCCGGTCACCGAACACTCGGCGGCGACGGCCGAGCGTGCTTACGCCCACTTCGCCGCCAAACTGTCCTTTGAGACCGATCCGGCCGACGTCGCCGGTGCCATGAGCGACGGCGAGGTCGACTTCATCCTGATCGACACCCGTAAGCAAGGGCATTACACGAAGTCACATCTGCCCGGGGCGATAAACGTGCCGCAGACCGGAATCACGGCCCAATGGCTGGCACAGCTGCCGGCGGACAAGCTGCTGATCACCTACTGCTGGGGTCCGGCGTGCAACGGCTCGACCAAGGCGGCCATGAAGATAGCGGCACTGGGCAGGCCGGTCAAAGAGCTCATCGGCGGCTTCCAATATTGGGTGCGAGAGGGATGGCCCACCGAGGGCAAGCGCCCCCTGGACGCCCGCGTCGCCGCACCCGCCAGCACCGACCTGGGACTGTTCGCCTGAGTGTCGATCAGCTTCGCCCGCAATAGCAACCACAAGTCGCCAAGACTCACGTTGGAGCGGCGGCAGGGGTGGGGTGCGGCGGGGCGTGGGCGGCGAAGCCGGACGGGCGACTCGAAGCGGCGCAAGCACTTTCGGACACCTTAAGCCAGCCCGCGCAGTCGGCTGACCGGTGAGAACACCAGCGCGACCACCACCATCGCCGAAGCGCCGGCCGCGGCCGCCAGCGCGGGCCGGGCGCCGATGGCGCCGGTGAGCAGGCCCGCGGTGAGCCCGCCCAGCGCCCCGCCGCCGAAGAGCAGGGTCCGGAAGACCGCGGTCATCCGGCCCATCATCGGCTGCGGGGTGCGCGACTGGCGCAGGCTGACGATGATGACACCGGCCACGCCCAGACCCAGGTAGCTGGTGAAGAACGACAGGGTGAACATCGCCGTCATCACCAGCCGGGGACCGGACGCGGCAACGAGCAGAGCCGGGCCCAGCAGTAGAGCGGACTGGGCGACGAGGTAGACCCGGCCGAGTGGGAACCGGTTGATCACCTTGCGCGAGATGACCGCGCCGAGCAATCCTCCGATCGATGCGGTGGCGAAGATGGTGCCAAGCGTGGTGGAACTCAGTTGCAGATCCCTTGTGCCGTAAAGCAGGAACATGGTCCAGACGGTGATCATTGAGAAGTTGCAGCAGAACCCGATGGCCGCCAGCCATCGCAGGATCCGGTCGCGCAGCACCCAGCTCAGCCCATCGCGCAACTCGGTGCCGAGACGGCGATCCTGCGCCCGCGCCGGACGCGGCTCAGGGGTACGGATCAGCAGCAGCGACACCACCGATACCAGATAGGAACAGGCGTTGACGACCAGTGCCACGGGTGCGGTGAGCAGGCCGATCAGGACACCGGCCAGCCCCGGCCCGGCCACGTCCGCCACCGACGAGCTGATGCCCATCTTGGCGCTGGCCTCGACATAGTGCTTCGGGTCGCGGACAAGCGCTGGCACATAAGACATCCAGCTCACGTCGAAGAGCACCGAGGCGACCCCGATCGCGCAGGCGATGGCCAGCAGCGCGGTCATGTTCAAGGCGTGCCACGAGTAGAGGATCGGAACCGTCGCGAGCAGCACGAGCCGGGCCAGGTTGGCGCCGAGCATCACGGTACGACGGCGGGCCCGGTCCACCCAGACCCCGAAGACCAAGGCCAGTCCCAGATATGGGGCCAGCTGGAGGAAGCGCAGCAGGCCGACCTGCTCATCGGTCGCGCCGAAGGCCTGGATCGCGGTCAGCGGCAGGGCGAGGTTGGTCACCTGCGTGCCGAGCAGCGACAGGGTCTCGCCCACCCAGAAGGTGAGGAAGTCCCGGTTGTGCCACAGGCTCGCCTTCGCCGTGACGGCCGGGGCCGGGCTGGTGGTTTCTACGGTCGGCATGGTGGCTACCTGCCGCCGGCCGGAGAGCCCGCGGCGATTTCCGCGACCGCCCCGGCGACTTCGTCCACTTCGGACTCCGTGTTGTAGTAGTGCGGGGACAGGCGCAGGGCCCAGGTGACGTCCTTGTCGGCGAAGTCGAACTGGGCGAACTCTCGGTAGCCCAGCGCCGAGTTGATCCGGCGACGGTCCAGCGCCTGCTTGAACGGCTCCGGTGACCAGCCTGCGACATCGAAGGTGACCAGCGCTGCCGGTCGTGGGCCGCGGTCGAGCACCCGCACGCCGGGGATCTGGGCCAGCTGCTCACGCAACCGCGCGGCCAGCTGCGGGGTGCGGCGGGAGACCGGCTCGATGCCGACCGCGAGCGCATAACGGGTGGCGACGGCGCTGCCTATGACTGCGGCGTAAGGGAATTCCCAGTCCTCGAAGCGGGTGGCGCTTTCCACCGGGAGGTAGGTGTCCGGCCCGGTCCAGCGGGCGCCGTGCATGTCGATGAACAGCGGTTCGTACCCGGCGCGCAGGACCCGGTCGCTGACGTAGAGGAAGCCGGTGCCACGTGGCCCGCGCAGGAATTTGCGGCAGGTCGCGGTGAGGAAGTCGCAGCCGATTTCGCTGACGTCCATCGGGTACTGGCCAACCGACTGGCACGCATCGACCAGGTACACCAGATCGAGCTCGCGGCAGTGGCGGCCGATCTCGGCAATGGGCTGGACCAGGCCGGAGTTGGTGGGGATGTGGGTGGCGGCTACCAGCCGTGGCCGCCGCGCGCGCATCAGCGCGGCCATCGCGTCGACGTCCACGCCGCTGCCGTCGGGCCGGTCGGCGGCGTGCACGATCTCGACCCCGAAGCGCTTGCGCAGCGAAAGAAAGGCGATCTGGTTGGAGACGAAGTCGTTGCGGGTGGTGAGGATGATGTCGCCGGGCTGGAACGGGATCGACGACAGCGCCCGCGTGTAAGCGTCGGTGGCGCTGGCCGCGAATGCGATGTTGCCCGGTCCACAGCCGAGCAGGTCGGCGACCGCGGCGTAGAAGTCGCCGATCCGCGCAGCGCTGGCGGCGGAGGCCTCGTAGCCGCCGATGCGCGCCTCCAGGTCCAGGTGCTCGACCATCGCCCGGTGCACCGGCCGCGCCAGCAGGCCGCAGCCGGCATTGTTGAAGTGGATGACCGTCTCGCAGCCGGGGGTGTCTGCCCGCAGTGCGGCGAGGTCGAGAAGCGGTTCTCCTTTGGACGCGAAAGCGCTATTGTGCTGGTTCATGTTCGAGAGTAGCACTATCGAGAATCTCGTCACGAGCCTGCGGGCTGAGATCGCACGCCTCACCCCGGGCGATCGGTTGCCCAGCAGCCGTGACCTGGTACGCCGTCACACTGCAAGCCCGGTGACGGTGGCCCGCGCGGTCGCCGTGCTGGCAGCCGAGGGCGCCGTCGTGACCAGACCGGGTAGCGGAACGTTTGTCGCCGCCCGAAGCTCTCGGCCCTTCGGCTCACCGCCGGACACCTCGTGGCAGGCGGTGGCGCTCGCCGACCGCAGCATCGACGCCCACACCGTCACCGATCTGCTCCGCCCGCCGCCGGCCGACGCGATCACCATGGCCGGCGGTTACCTGCACCGCAGCCTGCAGCCGGCCAAGGCCCTGGGCGACGCCCTTGCCCGAGCGGCGCGGCGGCCCGACGCGTGGGACCGTGCGCCGACGGCGGGGCTGGAAACGTTGCGCGCCTTGTTCGCCCGGTTCACCGGTGGCGATATGGACAGTGACGACGTGCTCATCACCAGCGGCGGGCAGGACGGCCTGTCGGTGGCGTTCCGCGCGATAGCCGCGCCCGGCAGCCCGATCCTGGTCGAATCGCCCACCTACCAAGGCGCCCTCGCCGCCGCCCGCGCCGCGGGCCTGCGCCCGGTTCCTGTTCCGAGCGACGATGCCGGCATCCGCCCGGACCTGCTGGCCGACGCGTTCGCCAGCAGCGGCGCCCAGCTGCTCTACCTCCAGCCGACCTTCCACAATCCAAGCGGCGCCGTGCTTTCCGAGCCCCGCCGGCAGCAGGTCCTCGACATCGCGCGGGCCGCCGGCGCCTTCATCCTCGAGGACGACAACGCCCGCCTGCTCGGCCACGGCGGCACGGTGCCGCGTCCGCTGGCCGCCGACGACCGTGACGGCACCGTGGTCTACCTGACGTCGCTGACCAAACCGGCGTCGCCGAGCCTGCGGATCGGCGCGCTGGTCGCCCGTGGCCCGGTGATGTCCCGGCTGCGCGCGATCCGGCTCGTCGACGACTTCTTCATCTCACGCCCGCTGCAGGAAGCCGCCATCGAGCTGCTCAGCACGCCCGCCTGGGACCGTCACCTGCGCGCGCTGTCCGCCGCGCTGCGCGAGCGCTGCGCCACCCTCGCCGCCGGGCTGGCCCGGCACACACCCGATTGGACAGTCAGCCGGATCCCCGCGGGCGGTTTCCACCTGTGGGTAAGGCTGCCCGCCAATTCTGTCCAGCAGGTCACCGATGCCGCGCGCAGCCAGGGCGTGGCCGTCAGCCCCGGCAACGGTTACTTCGCGGCCGAACCACCCGCCGCGTATGTGCGGGTGGGCTTCGCCGCCGCGGCGGATCTGGCCCAGCTGACCGAAGGCGCCCGACTGCTTGGCGAGGCAGCCCGAAACATCTTGGCGCACTAGCCTTTTGGAAGGTGTGGGACCGCCGTTGGGCGGTCCCACACTCATGCTGTGGTGCTATGGGGCGATCGACCAGAGCTGGCAGGTGTTGTTGAGCCACATCCAGAGCCGGGCCGGCGTGCCGTTTGCCGTGCCACAGTTCTGGTTGTCGAGCACCATGCCGCTGTTTTCGACCACGAGCTCGTAGCGGCCGTTGCCGGCCGGGATGACCGCCCACTGCTGGCACAGGTTCCCGAGCGACTGCCACAGGTTCACGGCCGTGCCGAGGGCCAGCCCGCAGTTGACCGCGTCGAGCACCCGGCCCGCGTTGACGTTCGTGATAGTCCACTTGTTGGCGCCCACATTGTTGAAGCGCCATTGCTGGCAAGTGTTGCCAAGTGATTGCCATTGATCTATCTGGGTACCGTTGCCAGTCCCGCAGTTCACGGCGTCAAGAACCTTGCCGCTCTGCAGGTTCGTCAGCCTGTACACGGCGCCGTTCACCGGGAAGGTGACGCTCTTGCTGTAGCCGACCGAGACGATGTTCGCCTGCACCGCGTTTTCCGTGGCGTCGGTGGGATATCCGCTGGTCATAACGCCCTCGAAGAACGAGCCGACCGAGCCGTTGCTGTTGTCGCCGCCGATGCCGAGGATGATCGCACCCTGTTTGGTCATCGGCCGGTATCCCGCCTGGGTCGGCAACCCGCCGTTGTAGCGCGTCGCCAGGCCGCCGGACTGCGAGTTGCCGTCCTTGATGGCGTAGGTGGTGGTGCCGTTGTTCTTCAGCATCGCCGTGACGAAGGCGCTGCTGCGACCGGTGTTCGAGGTCCACGAGCCGTTGCCGCCCGCGAACAACCCGTTCTCCAGGTCTGCCGCGACCCGTGGCCCACCCGCGCAGGGGGAGAACCAGCACAGCGTGCCGAAGTAGATGGCGTCCATGTCACCGTTGCCGGTGTCCAGGTTGTTGGTTTCGGCGTTGCCATAGTCGAAACAGCACCGGTTGTTGGTGTGGGTGCCCTCGGTCACCATGTACATGCCCTCGGGCTGGCTCCCGGTGGCGATGCCGTTGGTGGCGTTGTTGCGGTAGCCGTTGCCGGCGGAGATGTAGACGCCGTAGACCCGGTGGCCACCCGCGGTGACGGGCAGCGCGGCCGCGTTCGAGCCCTGATCCGCGGTGGGATTCGCGCCGCCGCCGGGAGCGATCGTCAGGTCGTTGTGCCGCGACGTCTGATCGTAGATGCGCACGATGGTGCAGTACGTGCCCGAACAGAAGGAGTCCTGCGCGGCGGCGTTCGCATAGTCGCCGGCCGCGAGCAGGCCGATGTTGGACGTCGCGCCGTCGGACCAGCGCCTCACCTGATAGAGCGGTCCGTTGTAGCTGCCAAAGAGCGCGCGGGTGGTGCTGTGAGCGGCTACGCAGGGCGTGCCGCCGCTCGCGTAGATGTCGCAGGACTGAGGGCCAGCCGCCTGTGCCGTTCCGGTCACGGCTACCAATGTCGTGACAGTGAGGGCCACAGCGGCACCGACAGCTAGGGCTATTCGCTGCCGGTGATGAAGAGACCAGAAACCCATGGTGTGCCTTTCGTGTGCATGCGGGGCCGCAATGCGCAGCGGTAACTATGGGCATAGGAGACGATGTTAACGTTAACAATCGGCTCGCCATGTGCGGTGAGATCGGGGTTGTTAGCGCTAACATAGATTTCCATAGGTGTTTCGGTCTTGTCAACGGGGCCTCACTTGATCCCCGTCAGACGAGCTGGCGCAGGACCGCTTCGACGGCGTCGACCAGAGGATCGCCTTGCGTGTCCGGGCGGCGGACGAGGCCGAGCTCGACGTCGGGCAGGCCGGGAAGGCCGGCTGCCGCCATGCCGGGGTCGAGATTGGCCGGAAGCAGCGCGGCCACCCCGAGTCCGGCTCGGACAGCGGCGGTAACCCCCGCCAGGCTGGTGCTTTCGAAGGCGACACGCCAGGTGCGGCCTGCGGCGTCCAGGGCGTCGAGCAGGGGAGCACGCCATCGGCAGGGCTGGGAGAACAGCACCAGCGGCAGCGGGTCGAGGCTGAGGTCGATGCCGGGCCCGCTGGCCCAGGCCAACGGGAGCCTTACCGTCCAAAGTGGAGTTTCGGGTAGGTAGGACGGATCGCAGAGGGCAAGGTGCACGCGGCCGGCGGTGAAGGCGTCGCGCATGGCCGGGCCGGGCGCGGTGAAGAGCTCGAGCGAGGCGCCCGGGTGCAGCCGGGCGAAGTCGGCGAGGGCTTGTGGCAGCGGCGCGGCGGCGAGGTCCTCGAGGAGACCGACGCCGCAATGCCCGGTCAGGGCCTGCCGCGGGGCTTGCAGCGCCTGCGCGGAAAGGGCGAGGATCCTTGCCGCGTAAGGCATGAGCGCCTCGCCCGCCTTGGTCAGTGACACGCCGGTGGCGGTGCGGTGCAACAGCGGCTGGCCGACCGCACGTTCCAGCTTGCGCAACTGCTGGCTCAGCGCGGGCTGGCTATGGCCCAGCGCGATGGCGGCCCGGCTGATGCTGCCCGTTTGGGCGGCGGTCAGGAAGGCCCGCAGCAGAGCAGTCTCAAGATCGGTGGCCATAACGAGACGTTATACCGGGTCGCTGGTTTTTCGCAGTTCCGGTGAGCTTGCCGACCGCATAGCGTCGAGGTCGTGCAATATCACCATGTCGACGTGTTCAGCAGCCGGCCCTACAGCGGCAACAGCTTGGCGGTTTTCGCGCAAGCCGACGGCCTGACCGGGGCCCAGATGGCGCAGATCACCAAGGAGCTGCGGCACTTCGAGTCCATCTTTCTCGTGCCGCAAGGCCCAATGTGGACGGCCCGGGTCTTCGACCTGCTGGACGAGCTCGACTTCGCGGGGCATCCGGTGATCGGCGCGGCCTGCGTGCTGCACGCGTTGCACGGCTTGGCCGATGAGCAGACCTGGACGATACAGCTCAAAGCCCGCACGGTGGGCGTCACGACGCGGCGAGGATCGCGCGGGCGCTACACCGGCGTGCTCGACCAGGGTCCGGCAGCGTTCCTTGGCCGGCCCGATTCGGCTTCGATCGCGTCGTGGTTCTCGTTGCGCCCGTCTGATCTCGACCCCGATCTGCCGCCGGAGATAGTCAGCACCGGGCTGCGCTACCTGGTGCTGCCCGTGCGGGGCACCGCGCTGGAAAGCGCGCGGATCACCATCGATCTTGGCATTCCGCTTGACGGCATTGGCGCCCAGTTCGCGTACCTGTTGGATGCCAGGCAGATGGAAGGGCGGCATTGGAACAACGACGGCGTCGTCGAAGACGTGGCGACCGGAAGCGGCGCGGGCTGCGCGGCCGCATACCTGCGCCGCCATGGCCGGATCGGGGATGGCGAGGCGGCCACTTTGCATCAGGGCCGCTTCACCGGCCGTCCCAGCCAGATGACGATCGCCGCTTTCGGTGAGGGCGAGGACATCCGGTCGGTGCACGTCGGCGGCGATGTGGTCTTCGTCGGCACCGGACGGTTACGGGAACTGCCTCAATGATCAGCTATGGGCCGCAAGTCATCCGGGCCGCCGTGGGCTATGAGGAGCTGCTCGAGCCGGTGTCGGCCGCGCTCGCCGACTTCAGCCGGGGGCTCGGCGACTCGCCGATGGCGGTCTTCGCCCCGGCCGGGCCGGAAGGCGATGTGCACGTCAAGTCCGCGTGGCTGCCGGGACGAGCGGTCTTCACGGTCAAGGTGGCCACCTGGTTCAAGGAGCGGGCGAGGCGCGGTGGCACACCGGGTTCGGGGCTCGTCGCGGTCTTCGACGCGCAGACCGGAGACCTGGTGGCGCTACTGCGCGATGAGCATCACCTGTCCGATGTGCGCACGGCCGCGGCCGGTGCGCTGGCCGCCCGTGCTCTGGCCCGCCCCGACTCCGATGTGCTCGGCGTGCTCGGCACCGGGGTCCAGGCCTACTTGCAGGTGCTGGCGGCCGCGGACGAGTTGCCGATCACCGAGGTGCGGGTGTGGGGACGCCGGGCCGGCCGGGTGGCGCGTTTCGCCGAGGCGGTCCGCGCGCGGCGTCCCGACCTGCGGGTGACCCCGGTATCCAGCCCGCGGTCGGCCTGTGCGGAGGTAGACCTGTTGGTTACCGCGACCGCCAGCACCGAGCCGCTGGTGGACGAGGCTTGGCTCGCAGCGGGCGTGCACGTCACCGCGGTGGGTGCGGACGATCCGAGCAAGGCCGAGCTGTCCGCCGGGTGTTTGCGGGCCGCCGATCGGCTCGTGGTGGACAGCCGCGACCTCGCCCATACCCGGGCCGCCCGCGATGACGTGGCCGAATTGGGGGAAGTCCTTTGCGGATCGGCGCCTGGCCGCCGGTACCCAGAAGAAATCACCATCTGTCAGCTGATCGGACTGGGCGTCCAGGATCTCGCCGCCGCGGAGGTCGCGCTGAACCTGTTGCGCGACAACGCTCCGGTCAGAAACCGGCCACCGGCCAGCGCTGAAGACCTACGGAGAGGCGAGTTGTCATGACGATCCGACCGGCCTATCTCGCCGCGGCGCAGGCGGCGGCGACGCTGCTGGCGCAACCTGCCGTCGCCGCGTCGTGGGATCAGCCCAGCGCGCTGGAGCTCTACGCGGTCAGCGGGCTGGCCGGTCATCTCGCCGGCCAGATCTTCTTTGCTGGCAAGGCATTAGGCCTGCCCGAGCCCGACCCTGAGCCGATCGCTCTGCTCGAATATTACGATCGGGTGGACTGGATCCGATCCGGCCATGACAGCGAAACACATCTGCGTATCCGCAACGGCTCCATGCTCAACGCTGTCGACGGTCCTGCCGCACTGGCCTCCCGCGTGCAGGCCGCTGTGGTTGGGCTGCCACAGATCCTTGAGGCGACACCGACGTTGCGCCGCGTTCAGTTGCCCACCTGGCAGTGGGCGCTCACCTTCGACGACTTTCTGCTCAGCCGCCTGGTCGAGCTCGCGGTGCACCTCGACGATCTCGCGGTGAGCGTGGGTGTGCCGACCCCGCCACTGCCGGGAGAGGTCACCGGCCCGGTCCTGGAGCTGCTGGTCAGCCTGGCCACCCGTAAGCACGGCGAGGTCGCGCTGCTGCGCGCGCTCAGCCGCACCGAACGCGCGCCGGCGACTATCGCCGCCTTCTGACCGAAGCGCTTGCTGAACGAAGGGACACGTATGACCGACGAGACCGGTCGCGGGGCGATTGCTGCCACCCCGCACACGCCGGCCGGGGCCCTCTCCGCCTGGCTGCGCGATCTTGAGGCGGGATTCCTTGCCAGGGCACAAAATCTGGATGCGGAGCGGCTCGCCTTCCGGCCGGATCCCGGGGGCAACAGCGTCGGCGTGACCCTGTGGCATTTCACCCGCTGGCTCGACGTCGTCGCGCATCGCGTGTGGGTCGACGGCGAAGCCGGCGACGAGCTGTGGCACGCGCGCGGCTGGGCGCGGCAAACCGGTTACGACCCAAGCGGTCTGGGCCACGCCGGGCTGGGCGTGGTCACCGGCTACACCCTCGCGGAAGTCAACGCGATCCCCAATTTCGACGCGGTGCTGCTAACCGACTACTTCGGCTCGGTGGCCGACGATCTGCAGGACCTGTTGCACAGCAACAATTCAGAAACCCTGCACGGGATCGCACCCGGCCTGGGCGGGCAGTGGAGTCGCTACACCTGGATTTCCGTGGTGCTGCAAGGAAGTTTTGGCCATCTCGGCGAAATCGACGCCCTGCTCGCCATGCGGCAACGCAACCTGGAAGCCGGCCGGTGAGCCCGAAACGGGCTCACCGGGGCTTTTGTCACTCTGCGAAGGCCCTGCCCAGGACGCGGCAGGTGGCGGTGGCTGTCTTGGTGGGGTCGCTCTCCGAGGTGGCGGTTACCCGAACCTGGGTACCGGCCAAGGCGCCCGGCGAGCGCTTGACGTAGACCAGCACCGGCACGGTCTGGCCGAACCCGGCCGAGACAACGGTCGCCGGCAGGAAGGTCGTCCAGCCTGTTCCGTTGGCGGCCGCGGTGATCCGGTAAACGTCGGAGTTGGCGTATGCGGCGACGTCCTCCGGGTGACCGGGTGGCACAGCCCCGGCCCGGCCGGTGTTGTGCACGGGAACAGTGCAGGTGGTCCAGCCCTCGAGCGGTGGGGATACCCCGGCGGCGGCGCTCACCGCCACGCCACGCTCATGCGGGCCGGAGCCGTCGAGCGAGCGTACGGCCACGGTGTAGGTCAGCACGCCGGAGCTGTCGCGGTGGAGGCCGAGCACATAGACGTGCAGCCGGTTGGCCTGGTCGACGTATTCGTATTCGCTGCCGGACTCGGTGCCGGCGTGGAACAGCGCGTCGGAGAGCTGCCGGTAGTCACCGATCGTCATCTTCTGCTGCGTGCCATCGGGACGCACAAAATCTGTCTGGTCGATGTCCTGCGGGTTGGCGTCGACGGTCCAGATGAACGGCGCCGCGTCGCGGTCCTTCGTCTTGGCCAGCAGCACACCCGAGTCGGGGGTGAACGAGTCGAAGCCCATCCGGTCGATGACCTCGACGGTGTAGTTGTTATAACCGCCGCCGTCGCACAGCGGATCGGCGTTGACATCGCAGGCGAGGCTGCGGTCCCCGCCGTCCAGGGCGACATTGAGCCCGCTGAGCCCGGCCGCGCCGGGTCGGACAGAACGCGCGGTGACCTGAGCGACCACGACACCGGAACCAGCCAGGGCGTCGCGGGAGAGCCGCAGCACGTTCTGCTCATCGACGATACCGAGCTTCATCTTGTTGCGCAGCATGTGCTGTGCGCCCATCGAAGCACCCGCGGTGGCCGGGATGAGCCACCGGCTGTGCGGCCCGCCGGGGCCGTTGAAGGTGCCCCGGTCGAGCATCTCCCATGGCCCGCTGTAGGCGCGGCGAGCCGGTACCGAATACGGGTTGTTGTAGTTGTCGCCGATGCCGAGGATGTGGCTGAACTCGTGGGCGAACACGGACATCCCGGAGCTTTCCGCTTGCGTCGAGCTGCCGCCGCCCGCGTTGGGCCACAGGTTCGCCGACGCCTGCCAGGAGGTCCACTCGATGTATCGGGTGAAGTTCCACTTGGGCAGCGCGGGGTCCGGCGGGCCCCACTGCGGTGTGACCTCTTCCTTGCTGCGGAACTTCATCTCGCCGAACTCCTGCCAGGTCGACGACTCGTCCTGACCCGCGCTGAGGTAGAAGATGAACTCGTACTGTGCGGCCACGTCCGGGCCTATGTCGGCGATCCAGGCGGCACGGGCGTCGGTACGCGGGTTGCGCTGACACGTGTCGCCGGCCGGGCAGCCCGCACCGCGCTGGAAGTCGGCTATCCCGTACTCGTGGCTCTTGGCCGGCATCTGGTACACGCCGAACGCGGACAGCTCGATCCCTAGCCGGCCACCGGAATCCTCCATCCAGTACTCGTGAATGGTGTGACCGCGGTTGAGTTCGCTCGGCACGTTGAGGAAGCTGCGATAGAACTCGGGGACCTGTGCCCGGGGGACGTCGTGCACGGTCGTCGGGTTGCCGTAGATGGTGGAGTTGGCCGGCTGGGTGACTGCGAACGGCTGGTTCGGATAGTCGATCAGCACGAGCGCCCCCTTGAACGTGCGCACCGAGCCGCGTACGGCCGGGTCCGCCCAGTTCGTGCCGGGGACCGCCCGATAGTCGTCCCAGGTCATGGTGTCGGGCTGTTCGAAGTTCTGCGGATCGATGGGCTGGGGTTCACCCACCGCGAAGATCCGGGGTCCGGCCTGCGCCCGTTGCCAGGGTTGCGTCTGCGGCCAGTGCCGCATCTGCCACGGGTTGGGGGTCGGCGCGGGCGGCGGGTCGGCGGCGGCGGTCGCGGGTGTCGCCACCATCCCGCCCAACACCAGCGTCACCGCCGCAGCCGATGCCGCGCCTCTTCTCCAGGTGATCATCGTGCTCCTCCTCGACGAGTAAGCATTCGACATAGGGAAATAGATAACTCCCTGAGGGCGGATCCTACCCGGGCCAAGGATCCGCGCTGGGCTGGAAAATCGGGTGCGGGCGGGGGTCGGGGCTGGCTAGGCTGGTCGCCCCAATCCCCGTCGAAAGTTGAGGCTTGCTGTCTCATGTCCGGAGATGCCCAGATTCAGGCTGAACGAGACTATCTAGCCGCGGCGCGGGCCGCGCTGCTGGCGATGCACGAGGACGTTGTCGCCACCGAGACTCCACTGACCAGCTCCGAGGACAACAACTACGCCTGGCAGAACAACCTCTACCTCCAGGTGAGGGCCGAGCGCGCGGTGGCGCTGATCGATCTGCCGGGCGTGCCGCTGTTCTTCGGGCGGCTCGATTTCGAGCCGGGCGTGGTTTACACGACCGACCGGGTGTACATCGGACGACGCCACGTCCACGACAGCGTCGGTAAACCGATGGTCGTGGATTGGCGTGCGCCGATCAGCACCGCCTTCTACCGGGCCACCCGCAGCGACGCGCAGGGGGTCAGGTTGCGCCGCCGCTACGGCTTCTCCGACACCGCGGAGCTCACGGCCTATGAGGACGAGCCGTTGGTGGGCCAGCCCGGCGGGTTCCAAAGCGCACTGGTCATGGAGCAGATAGAAAGGCCCCGCAGCGGGCCGATGCGCGACATCGTCGCCACGATCCAGCCCGAGCAGGACGATCTGGTGCGCGCGCCCACCCAGCCGGCGCTTTGTATTCAGGGCGCGCCGGGGACAGGCAAGACCGCGGTCGGCTTGCATCGCTTGGCCTATCTGCTTTACACCGAGCGGGAAAGGCTGGGCCGGCACGGTGGGGTCGCCGTGGTCGGGCCCAACCGTTCCTTCCTGACCTACATCCGCCATGTGTTGCCCGCGCTGGGCGAGGTCGACATCATTCAGACCACCGTCGAGGACCTGATCGGCCGCGACTCGGCGCTGCGGGGCGAGCAGGCGCCGACCGCCCGCCTCAAGGGCGAGGCCCGCATGGCCGCGCTGCTGCGAAGGGCATTGTGGGCGCACATCAGCCCGCCCAGTGAAGACTTCACGTTTCTCAAAGGCTCTATCCGGTACCGCGTAGGAAATGGCCGAATCCAAGAGATGATCGAATCCTTGCGGGGCAACACGCGCTATGGCGCCGGGCGCGATGCCGTGGCACAGCGCCTGGCCCACCTCGTGCTGTTGCAGATGGAGCGGCGTGGCGCGGTTCCCGACGACCGCGATCAGGAGGCCGTGGCCAGATCCAAGCCGGTCAAACAGTTCCTGGAATCGGTGTGGCCCAAGCTGATCCCGCAGCAGGTGCTGTTCCGGCTCTACTCGCAACCGTCGTTTCTGGCCTCGTGCGCCGAAGGCGAGCTGACCGAAGCGGAGCAACAGCTGCTCACCTGGGCCAAGCCCTACCGCTCGTGGAAGTCGGCGCAATGGTCGGCGGCGGACAGCGTGCTGCTCGACGAGCTGGCCGACCAGATCGAGCGCGGGCCATCGCTGGGTCATCTGGTCGTCGACGAGGCACAGGACCTCAGCCCGATGCAATGCCGTGCGCTGGGGCGGCGGTGTGTGAGCGGATCGGTCACCGTGCTCGGTGACATCGCGCAGGGGACCTCGGTGTGGGCGATCGATGATTGGCCGCAGCTGCTGGAGCACCTGGGCAAGCCGGATGCGCGGCTGGCCGTGCTGGAGCAGGGATTCCGGGTGCCCGCGCAGATCCTGGACTACGCGGCGAGGCTGCTTCCCCAGATCGCTCCCGGCCTTGGCGTCCCCACCTCGGTGCGCCACGCCAACGGGTCGCTGCAGGTCACGCAGACCCGCGAGCTCGGGGCGGCCGTGGTGGCGGCGTGCCGGCTCAGGCTGAACGAGGAGGGTTCCATCGGGGTCATCGCCCCCGACGCCGACATCGCGTCTGTCCACAAACGACTATGTGCCGAGGGCTTGCAGGCGGCCCTGCTCGGCGAGACGGAAGACGCCCTGGAGGTCTCGCGGCTGGTGTGCGTGCCCGCGACGCTGGCCAAGGGCCTGGAGTTCGACGCGGTCGTGGTCGCCGAGCCGGCCCGGATAGTGGCCGCCGAGCCGCGCGGGATCCAGCGTCTTTACGTGGCCTTGACCAGGGCCGTAAGCAGCTTGCACGTCATCCACACCGAGCCCCTGCCCGATGCGCTCGCGTCCTGAGGGTTCGACGTTGGTCTATGCTCTTGTGCAGACCGCGGACAGCCGGTCGCCGACCGGCGCCGCGAGCGAACCTGTCTGGGAGGGGCTATGACGGAGATTCGGCAGTACCTCGCCGAGGAGGTTGCGGAGGATCTCGCCGACGGCATCATCACGCGCCGGGAAGCGGTACGCCGCCTGGGCCTGATGGGGGTGACCGGCGCGGCCGCGACCGGGCTGCTGGCCACGGTGGCCACCGGGGCGCCGGCCGCCGCGGCCTCCGGCGACCGCGATGGCGAGCACGGCGGGACGGAAACGAGCTGGGCCCCGGTGGCCCGGGAATCGATCACTTTCACCGGACCGCGGGTGCCGCTGATGGCCGCCTGGGCACCCGCTGTCAAACCGCGCGGCGGCGTGCTCGTCATCCACGAGAACCGCGGGCTCAACGAGCACATCCGCACGGTCGCCGGCCGGCTGGCCGCCAGCGGTTACTCCGCCCTCGCGTTGGATCTGCTCTCCGAAGAGGGCGGCACCGGCGCGTTCCCCGGCGAGGCTGAGGTCGCGGCGGCGCTGGCCCAGATTCCGCCGGAACGCTTCGACGAGGACATGCAGGCCAGCGTGACCGAGCTCAAGCGCCGCGTCCGCGGCAAGAAGCTGGCCGCGATCGGGTTCTGTTTCGGCGGCGCGATGGTGTGGCGTCTGCTGGCCGCGGGCGAGTCGCGCCTGGCTGCGGCGGCGCCCTTCTACGGTCCGTTCCCGACGGGAGGCAATCTCGCGGGTGCCCGCGCGGCCGTGCTGGGGGTCTACGGCGGGCTTGACGCCCGCGTCAACGCGTCGCGGCCCGTCGCCAAGGCCGCGCTCGAGGCGGCCCGGCTCAAGCACGAGCTGCTCACCTTCACCGAGGCCGATCACGCCTTCTTCAACGACACCGGAACCCGCTTCAACCCGCATGCCGCGATCGAAGCCTGGCGCCGGGCGCTGAACTGGTTCGACGCCGCCGATCATCATCACGGCGACTAGCCGGCCCACCACACCACCGGAACCGCCCGTCGACGACGGGCGGTTCCGGTTTTCCGTAGCCCGTTTGCGTAGTTCTGCGGAAGGCGCAAACCGTTGGCTCGCTTAGCTTTGGCCTACCCCGCTACCTCGGGTGTTCCCTATGAACGGAGCTATTCATGCACCCACCCCTGACAAGGCTGGCCGTCGCGCTCGCCCTCGTCGCCAGCGCTGTGGCCGTGCCGGCCACCGCCTTGGCGAGCGAGGGCGGCGCCCCGGTCTCGGCGCTCTATGCGCAGGCCATGACGCGTGATCTGGGCGTCGACGCGACACAGGTCGAGGCACGGCTCGCCGTCGAACTGAAGGCGGCCAAGACCGAGGAGAAGCTGTCGCAGTCGCTGGGCAGCAGCTACGGCGGCGCGTGGTTCGACGAAAGCGCGTCGACATTGGTCGTCGGCATCACCGACGCCAAGCAGGCCGCCCGGGTCGCAGCGGCCGGCGCTACCCCGAAGCTGGTCAAGCACAGCGTGGCTCGGCTTTCCGCGTCCAAGAACGCGCTCGACCGGGCACCGCGCCCGGCCGCGTCCGACATCACCAGCTGGTACGTGGACCCGGCGACGAACAGCGTCGTGGTCACCGCCCGGCCCGGCGCCGACAACGCGGTGAAGGACTTCATCGCCGCGAGCGGCGCCGACCGCACCACGGTCAAGGTGGAGCAGGCCACGGCCAGCTACCACACCACCATCGACTCCTTCCCGGCCACGGAATGGGCCATCTACGGCGGTAGCGCCCTGCTGCTGCCCAACGGTTCGTGCAGCAGCGGTTTCGCGGTGTGGCGCGCGTCGGACGGGGTCTTCGGCATGACCACCGCCGGGCACTGCGGCACGGTCAACACCCCGGCGACATTCCGGATTGTCAACGGGCCGCTGACCGAGCAGGGCACCTTCCGCAATTCGATGTTCCCGGGCTCGGGCGACATGGCCTTTGTTTCGCACGACAGCTACCAGTTCGAGGGAACCGGCTTCGTGCTGCAGCAAGTGCTCGACTACACGGGCCGGGCGATCCCGGTCGACGGCCTGCAAGAGGCCGCGGTCGGCGCTTCGATCTGCCACTCCGGCATCTCGACCGGGTTCCGCTGCGGGCGCATCACCGCCCGCAACGTCACCGTGAACTACGTCGAAGGCCCGGTCACCGGGCTGACCCAGACCTCGGCCTGCGGTGACTTCGGCGACTCCGGCGGCCCCTACCTGGCCGGCACCCAGGCGCAGGGAACTGTCTCCGGTGGTGACCGCGGCTGCTCGTCTGGCGGGCGGATCACCTTCTTCCAGCCCATCCGGCCTGTGCTGCAGGCCTACGGGCTCAACCTGATGACCCGCTTCGGCCCGATGCCGGGCTGAGGCATCCAGAACCCGGAGGTGGCCGTGGCCCGCGCCACGGCCACCTCCGCGCGTTCCAGCCAACGCCTTCGGCGTGTGCGGTAGCGGTGGCTGGGTAATATGTGGGCGTCGATTTCCGGGCCGGGGAGGTGAGGGTGACCGAACCCCCGGACCGCCGCCAGAGGATGGCCACCGGCGCTCTGTTCAGTGTGCTGGTCCTCTTCTCGGGTGCTCTGCAGGCGCTCTTCGAATCGAGTGAGGGCCCGCTGCGCTGGGTGTTCCTGTTCCTGGCCTCGCTGCTGGTCGGCCTGATCCCGTTCACGCCCTCCTGGCAAGGGATCTACACGTGGATGTCGCGGTGGCGCACCGTGCGCTGGCGGCATCTGCTGCGCCGCGGTCTGGTCTGGACGCTGGCCATGGCCGGCACGGTGGCGCTGGGGGCGATCGCTGTGCCGCTGGCCGCGGACTTCACCGAGCGCGCCCGGGTGCGGCTGCAGGGGTGCCCAAACGCCACCCAGCTGATCATGGTGGCCGCGCCCGAGGACGTCACCACGGCTCGTGAGCTCGCCAGCGCCTTCGAAGCCGATACCGCCGGCCGCCGGTACGGCTGCCCGAGCGCGGACATCCAGGTCTACCCGGAGACCCCGGCCCTGGTTCGCCAAGCGCTGCAAGGCGGCTGGTCTCCCGACGATCTGCGCTCCATCGGCGCCCGGCCCGACCTGTGGCTGCCCGGGTCCACCCGCCAGGCGCTGATGCCACCCGATCCACTCGTCCCGGCCGACGAGTCGACCATCGCGTCGACCCCGATCGTGCTGGCCGTTCCACCTTCGCTGCTGGTCGATCCCAGGCTGCTGGACCTGCGCCGGAGCCTGCTCTGGAGCACGCTGATCGAGCGGGCCGAGGCCCTGCACTGGACGGTGCAGCGGCCCGATCCGCAGCTGTCCGCGGCGGCCGAGCTGGCGACCGTCAAGCTCTACACCGATGGGAGCGTGCTGATCGACCGGGCCAAGGCGCGGCAGCTGGAGAAAGTCCTGTTGCCTCCCAAATCCCCAGCCAGCGGTGTCGACCTGCTGTGCGGGCAACCCACCAGCGCAGTGATCGTGACCGAGCAGCAGATGGTCCGCTACAACGCCGGGCGTCTGGACTGTCCTCGCCCCCTTGCGCCGAACCCGTCGTGGCGCGCTTTCTACCCGGCCGAACTGACGCCGGTGCAGATGCCTCTGCTCCGGTTCAGGTGGCCGGATGCCGGGGACGATCAGGCCCGCGAGGCAGCCGAATTCGTGCGATGGCTGGGCACCACGGCGGGGCGGGAGGCGCTCAACAACTCCGGGCTGCGGCCCATCGGTGGCGGTCACCTACGGGATCCCCTCTCCGATCGCTACGGCGTCCTGTCGGTGTCCTACGGGCGTGAGCCACCGGCACCCGAGGTTTTCGAGGCGGTGGCAGCTTTGCGGGCGCAGGCCCAGCGGCCGGCCCGGATCCTGCTCGCGCTCGACGCTTCCGGTTCGATGAACCAGCCCGTCTCCGGTGCCGGGCTGACCCGGATCGACCTGGCCAAGCAGGGGATAGTGGGCGCGCTCAAGCACATCGGGCCGGGCGACGAGCTCGCGTTGTGGAGCTTCCAGGGTACGGGTGGGCCGACCCGGCTGACCGAGTTCGCCGGCGACGGCGCAGCCGTCCAGGCCGCGTTGGCCGGGGTAATGCCTTCGGGCAGAGCGCCTCTGTATCAATCCATTGTGGACGGAGTGAGCGCGCTGGCCCCGCCGGATCCGGATCGGCACACCGCGCTGGTCGTGTTGACCGATGGCGAGGACGACTCGGGCAGCAGGATAAGCCGCCAGCAGCTGCTCGATGCCGTGAAGGGCCGCGGGGTGAAGGTGTTCGCGGTGGCCACAGGGGAAGCCAGCTGCGCCACGCAAATCATCATCGAGGTGACCGAGCAGACCGACGGCCGCTGTTTCGAGGTCGGTGTGGCCAGTCTCGATGCCCGGCTGAGCGCCATGTTCGAGGTCCTCTGGGGAGGGAGCTGAGATGCTGAAAGCCGCCTGGCAAGCCGCGCGTCGTGGATGGGGCTGGACCGGTTTCCTGGCCGGGGTGGCCGCCGGGACAGCGCTGACCGTGCTGGCCATACAGATCGTGGTGCCCCAGCTGGCCGGCACCGGCTGGGAGCCGGGCGAGCTGGTCATTCTGAGCGGGAAGGACGAGAGCACCGGCGGCCAGCGCGACCAGCTGATCGGGCGGTGGAACGCGATGGGAGGCGGGCGGCCCCGGGCCCGGCTGGAGATCGTCGACGGCGACACCAACCGGCAGCGGGCCGAGATGGTCAAGCGGGCGCAGGGCGACGGCGTCCGGGTCGACATCTACAACCTGGACGTGATCCTGATGGAGGAGTTCCGCAGGTTCAAATACATCCGCCGGCTCGACGATCACCTGGTCACCGATCGCGGCAGCTTCCTGCGCAACCCGCTGCGCACCTGTGAGGACAGCTCGGGAAAGCTGTGGGCGCTGCCGTTCAACACCGACGCCGGGCTTCTTTACTATCGCGACGATCTGACCGGTCCGGCAGCTACCCTCAACAGCCTGCCCGCCTTGGGCGCCGCGATCGGCAAGGTTTTGGACTCGGGTGCCTCTTTGTCTGCCGGGTACGCCGGTCAGCTCAAGGAATATGAAGGCCTGACGGTCAATGCGCTGGAGGCGATCTGGGCCGCGGGCGGTCAGGTGGTGGACGGCAACGGCAACGTGGTCATCGACTCCCCGCAGGCACGAGACGGGTTGAAGTGGCTCGCCGCCGGGCTTCGCCTCGGCAAACCGCAAATCATCCTGCCCGAGTCGCGTGGGTTCGATGAGAGAAACACCGCGGAGGCGTTCGCCGCCGGGCAGATCGCGTTCATGCGCAACTGGCCGGTGTGGCACAACTGGCTCAAGGAGCGGGTCACCTTTAGCTTCAGCGTGGCCCCATCCCGGGGCCGAGTGTCCTAGGTGGACAGAACCTGGCGATCGCGGCCAACAGCGACCAGCCGCGGGCGGCGCAGGCGCTGATCGACTTCCTCACCGGTGAGCTGAGCCAGCAGATCCTGTTTGAGCGCGGTGGCCTGCCCGCGACCCGGGCGGGCGTGTACAGGGATGCCGATGTGCTCAAGAGCCACCCCTATGCCGGTCAGCTGCTGATCGCGATCAACGCCGCGAGCCGGCGGCCGGATACCGCCCACTACGCCACCTTCAGCGAGGTTTTCGCGCGCGGGGTGCGGCAGGCCCTCGACAACGGAGGTGAGCCGCCACCGGGCTTCACCGAAGAACTGGCCGACGCCTTGCGGGGCATCAGGCACTAGGGCGCCGCGCTGTCCATGATTCGACAGGTCCATTGCTGACGTGCTCGACCGGAAGTCGTATCTCCATTCATCGATCCATTGCTATAGTTCGCTGCTTGGAAGGATCAAACAGGTGAAGGAGTTGTGATGCGTCGAGTACGTGCGGCCGCGGTCATCGCAAGCATTGCCCTGGGGTTGGTGATGGGGGCCGGATCCCCGGCACAGGCGGCGGTGGCGCCCAGCGGCGGGGTGTCGGTCAACTACCAGTTCGGGATGTACTACTCGCAATGGGCCTGCCAGTACTTCGGCAACAGCCTTGTCCAAGGTGGAGCGTTCCACTCATACAGCTGCGTCTACCAGTACTACCAGCCCGACAACGCCTACTACTGGTTCCTGTACGTGTACTAGGCCCGGGTTGTGGTACGTTCGGGTGTCGCCAAGAGCAATTGCGAGCTGAGGAGGTGAGACCGATCAACGCTTTGACAGATCGGGGCCGCCTCCCTCGCACCGCCTAGGGAGTGCCCCGCAGCAGGCATCCCGAAAGGCTTGACACCCATGCGTTTCACCTCTCAGACGTCGTCCGGCGACGTCACTGAACAGCTGTTCACCCTCGACGGCGCCTTCGGCGAGGTCCCCGGCGTGCTGTGGACGCCGGCCGGCGCCGAAGGAGCCCGCGCTCTGATCCTGATGGGACACGGCGGCGGGCAGCACAAGAAAGCACCGGGCATCGTGGCCCGTGCCCAGCGCTTCGCCGCCGAATGCGGCTACGCGGTGGCCGCCCTCGACGTGCCCGGCCATGGCGACCGGCCCAAGACCGAGGAACACCACCGGATCATCGGCGAGCTGCGTAGCCGCGCCCAGACCGGAGGCAACGTGACTGCGGTGGTCGCCGAATTCCACGCCCTGCTGTCCACCCAGACCGTGGTGGAATGGGCAGCGGCCTTGGATGCGCTGCAGGCACTTCCGCACATCGGCCCCGGCCCGGTCGGCTACTGGGGGATGTCGATGGGCTGCGGGCTCGGCGTTCCCTTCCTCGCCGCCGAACCCCGCATCCGCGCCGCGGTGCTGGGTTTGAACGGGGCGGAGACCTCGGCGCAGGCCGCCGCACAGGTCAAGATTCCGGTGGAGTTCCTGGTGCAGTGGGACGATGAGCTGGTGCCGCGCGCGGCGAGCCTGGCGCTGTTCGACATCCTCGCCTCGACCGAGAAGACACTGCACGCCAATCCGGGCAAGCATGCGGAGATTCCAGCTTTCGAGCTGGACAGCACGCTGCGGTTCTTCGCCCGGCACCTGACCTGATCGTTGGGGTGCCGGTTCAGCCGGTGAAGGACTCTGGTCCGAAGCGGCCCCACGCCACGAAACCGGCCAGGGCGAGGTAGACCAGGTCCGCCATCAGATATCCGAACTCGCGACGCCGGATGCGGGTGATGGCGGCCCCGATCATGACCACCACCAACCCCAGGGCGGCCAGCGGTACCAGAACCGGCGCGATGCCAAGCGCGGCGGGCAGGATCAGGCCCAGGCCGCCCAGCACCTCCACGGCACCAATGGCTTTGACGCTGCCCGCGCTGAAGTCTTCGGCCCATCTCGCGCTGGGGCCGAACCCGACGATCTTCTCCTTCGGCAGGATCAGCTTGAAACCGCCGCCGGCCACGTAGGCGATGGCGAGCAGTCCGGCGACTATCCACAGGGCGACGTTCATGAGGGTTTCCCTCCGTAAGGGCGAGCTGTTCGCACACAGGACACCGGTGACCCGCTGCTTGTGACAGCCGGTTACCGGTGTCACAAAACGGCGGGGCCCGGTGTCTTGTGGTGAGACACTCGACAGCGAGCAGAGGAGGAGTCCCGCATGGCCATCGACGGCGGCCTGGACCCTGCCACCGAGGCCTTTGTGGCCCACCGCAACCTGCTCTTCACCGTCGCCTACGAGATGCTCGGCTCGGCCGCCGACGCCGAGGACGTCCTTCAGGAAACCTGGCTGCTGTGGGCGAAGGTCCCGCTCGGCGACGTGCTGGACCGGCGCGCCTACCTGGTCCGGATCACGACCCGCCAGGCGCTTAACCGGCTGCGCACGCTCAGCCGGCGCAGGGAGTCCTACGTCGGCCAGTGGCTGCCCGAGCCGCTGCTGACCACACCCGATGTGGCGCAGGACGTCGAGCTGGCCGACAGCTTGTCGATCGCGATGCTGCTGGTGCTGGAGACGCTTGCGCCGACCGAGCGGGCGGTGTTCGTGCTACGCGAGGTATTCGCTCTGGAGTACGGCGAGATCGCCGAAGCCGTCGGCAAGACCCCTGCCGCGGTCCGGCAGATCGCCCACCGAGCGCGGGCACATGTCGCCGCCCGCCGCCCGCGTGAGGTCGTTTCCCAGGCGCAGACCCGCACCGCGGTGGAGGCCTTCGCCCGGGCGGCCGCGACGGGCGACCTACAGGGCCTGCTCGACATCCTGGCGCCGAACGTCGTCGTGCTGAGCGACGGCGGCGGAATCAAACAGGCCATGCCACGGCCCGTTGTCGGCGCGGCCAGGGCTGTTCGCCTGCTGGCCGCCGGGCTGGCCGTGGTCGGTCCCGCGATGACGCTGGAACGGGTGCAGGTCAACGGCTGCCCGGCGCTCATCATGCGGCTCGACGGTGAGCTCGAGAGCGTCATGGCGGTGCACGTGGAGGATGGCCGCATCGCCGGGGTCTACGTGGTGCGCAACCCGGAGAAACTGTCGCGTGTGGAGCGCCAGAACGCGTTGACCCGCTGAGCTTCCGGTCAGCGCTGCCGGAAACCCGGCCGGCAGATGTGGGCCACACCCGCGGCGATGGTGACTTTCGGAGCGTCCCGGCAGGACGTCTCGAATTCCCAGCCCTGGAAGCTTGAGCCCGGCGCGGGACGTGCCTCGAGCCGAACCTGGGTTCCGGCCGGGAAGAAGACGTTGTTGCACGCGCCCGTGGTGGTGGTCGCCGTGAAGACACAGTCGACTCCGGGCGGCTGGGAGGTGACCCTGCCCCCGCCGGTGCCGCCGCGCGCCAGCGAAATGCTGCCCCGGTTGGCCTGCGACCCGGTCGTGACGGTGACGATGGCGTACTTGGTCACTCCACCGGCCACGCCGATGATGAGCGCCGACTGCGGGTTGGGCACCACGAACGTGGTCACCGGGAAGCTTGCCGAGACCGCTCCGGCGGCCACCGTGACGCTCGACGGCACGGTAGCCGCCATCGTGTTGTCGCTCGTCAAGGGAACGGCCAGCCCGCCGGCCGGGGCTGCCGAGGTGAGCGTCACCGTGCCGGTCACCGGCGTTCCACCCACGACAGTGCCCTGGCTGACGGCGACCGCCGCCAGCGCGGGCGCGGCGGCCACCGCGCCGGGCGCGGCAGTGCCGGCCACCGGGAACCCCAGCGCCAACATCGAGGCGGCCACGAAAGGTACAAGACCCGTCTTGATCATCGCACTCCCATCATTGCCCGTGTGTCTACAGGGTCAATGACATTCACGTCCCGAGCGTGCCCGCGGTTCGACGCGTCGGCCGGAGCCAGCCTGCGCCACGAAAACGGTGGATTCCACCTTTGGGAGCGGGCGATGACCAGCCCCTACGATATGAACAACTTTGGATGCATCGCCGGCGGATGGGGTACCGACCATGTGGAGAACCGGAAAACTCGCCCTCGCCCTGACCCTGACTCTGACCGCCGCGGGCATCACGGTCGTGGCGACCTCTATCCCGGCTGCGGCGGTGGACCTGTCGGTTAGCCAGGCCATCGCCACCCAGGACGGCCGATCCGCTTCCGTCATCGGATACGTGGTCGGGCAACCGATCGCGGATACCACCGTGCTGCGGTCGGGTTTCACCGGCGACACCGCGCTGGCGCTGGCCGACTCGGCGAGCGAGACAAGCACCGCGCGGATGCTGTATGTGCAAATCACCGCCGGGTTCCGGGCCTCGTTCGGCCTGCAGACCAACCCCTCGCTGATGGGGCGCAGGCTCGTCGTGGCCGGGCAGCTGACGCCCTACTTCACTCCCCATTCCGGGCTGAAGTCTCCGACGTCGATGAGTTTGGCCGGCACCACGCCGCCCACCAGTCCGGCGCCCACTCCGACCGGGCCTATCGAGGCTTACTACGCGGGCGCGGCCGGTAAGACCGGCACCGCTTTGCGGACAGCGCTGCACAACATCATTAGGGTGCAGACCGCCATCTCCTACGACCAGGTGTGGAACGCGTTGAAGGACACCGATCAGGACCCCAACAATTCCAACAATGTCATCCTGCTCTACTCCGGACGGTCGCAGAGCAAGGCGACGAACGGCGGCGGCGTCAACGACTGGAACAGAGAACACGTCTGGGCCAAGTCGCACGGCGATTTCGGCACCGCCACCGGGCCCGGCACCGACGTCCATCACCTGCGGCCGGAGGACGTCACGGTGAATTCCGCGCGTGGCAACAAGGATTTCGACATCGGCGGATCGCCGGTCAGCGAGGCGCCGGGCTGCCTGACCGACAGCGACTCGTTCGAGCCGCGCTCGGCGGTGAAGGGCGATGTGGCCCGGATGATCATGTACATGGCGATCCGGTACGAGGGCGACGACGCCTGGCCCAACCTCGAGCTCAACAACGTGGTGGGCAACGGGTCCGCGCCGCGGATGGGCAGGCTTTCCGTCCTGATGCAGTGGCACCAACAGGATCCGCCCGACTCGTTCGAGCGGCGTCGCAACGACCGGATCTACGCGGCCTGGCAGCACAACCGCAACCCCTTCATCGACCACCCCGAGTGGGCGGCGTCGATCTGGGGCTAACACGAATCAGCGGATCAACACGGTGCGTCTCGTTTGCCCTAAAGTGGACAAATGAGACGCACCGTGTTGCCGGTAATGACGATCGCCGCGCTGGCGGCCACCACCAGCTGGGCCGCCCCGGCGCAAGCCGGCCCTCGGACCGCCGGATGTGACGCGACCGCGCGACCGCACGGCACGGCGGCGCAAATCGTCGGCATCACCGAAGCGGCAGCGCAGGAGCTGGACCTGAGCGCTGCCATCGTCCGGGTGACCGTGCGTGGGCACGAGGTCGTGACCGCCGCCGTCGGCGAGTCGATGACCGGCATCCCCGCCACCGCGGACATGCGTTTCCGTGTCGGATCGGTCGGCATCGCCTATCTGAATATCCTTCTGCTGCAACTGGTCGACAGGGGAACGGTGACGCTGGACGACCCGATCGCGCGCTGGCTTCCGTCGCTTCCGGCGGCGGACAGGGTCACCCTTCGTATGTTGGGCTCCAGCACTTCCGGGTACCCCGATTACGAGAGCTACCAGCCGTTCGTCGACCGGCTTTACGCCAACCCGTTCCAGCACTGGACCGAGCAGGAGCTGATCGACCTCGCCCTGGCCCGCGATCCGTGGTACGAGCCGGGCACGAACTGGAGCTACTCCCACGCCAACTTCGTCATCCTTGGCCAGATTCTCGAACTCATCACCGGTACCCCACTGAAAAAGCTCATGCGCCAGAACGTTGTGAACCCGCTTGGCCTCACCGCCACCACGGCGCAGGACAGCGCGGTCATCCCGGATCCGGTGCTGCACAGCTACGACACCGAACGTGGCCCGTTCGAGGACTCGACCTACTGGAACCCGTCGTGGACCACGGCCGCCGGCGCGATCCTCACTTCGAACATCTGCGATCTGGCGGTCTCCGCGCGGGCCGTCGGCACCGGCAGCCTCATTTCGGCGGACTCGCTGCGCGAGCAACTGAACCCGGGCACCGTGGGTCTGGGCGGGCCAACCGAAACCTGCCCCGACACGATCTGCATCGCCCAGACCGAAGAGCACCACTTCGGGCTCGGCGTCATCGTCCAGGACGGCTGGATCCTGCAGCGGCCTTCGTTCGCCGGCTACTCGGCCGTCCAGACCTACTTGCCCGGCAAGGACATCGCCATTGCCGTCGCCACCACCCGCGGCCCCACCACCACTGGGGTGAACACCGCCCAGGACATCGCCACCCGGATCGCCGACCTGCTCACCACCGACAACGGCTACTCGGCCTGACCGATATCAGGCGCCGGGCAGATAGGCGCGGCGGGTGCGCCATTGGCTGGGGCTGTCACCGAAGCGGTGGCGAAACCAGCGGGAGAAGGCGCTGGGTGCGGCGAACCCGAGCAGCTCGGAGATTTCGGTGAGCCGGTAACGGTCGTTGGAGAGGTAGCGCTCGGCGAGGCCGGCCCGGGTGGCGTCCACAATGGACGTGAAGGTCTCCCCGTTGTCGGCCAGGTGCCGGTGCAGGGTTCGCCGGTCGACGCCGATGGCGCGGGCCACCTCGTCGGCCGCGCAGCGCCCGGTGGGCAGCAGCACCTCTACCAGATCGCGGACCCGGCCGGAGGTGGTGACGCCCTTGGGCGTGCCCAGCGAGCGCAGGGTTTCGTCGGTGCGTGCGCGGGCGGTGGGGTCGGAGTGCACGTTGGGCGCGTCGAGATCCTTGGCGTACATGATGAGTCCGGTGAAGCTGTGGCCAAATTGAATCCGCGGGCCGAGCAGCGCGGTGTGGGTCTGCATCCGGGCCGGGGCGCTGTGCGAGAAGCAGACCGATAGCGGCTGCCAGGTGGGGCCGAGGAACTCGCGGATGATGGCGTGCAGCGCCGCGACGGCGAGCTCTTCGGCCTGCCGCGACGGCGCCGGCTCGCCGAACTCGAGCCACATGCGCACGGTGGCGAGCCCGTTCACCTCCGCCATGCGGATGCGCAGCGCCTCGTTGTAGCTGTGCTCGTAGCGCATCAGCAGATCGATGGCGTTGCGCAGGCTCGGCTCGTCGCGCAGCACCAGGCTCAGCGGGCCCAATGTGGACAGTCGGCGGAACTCGGCGAGCCTGAGCCCGAAGTCTTCCAGCCCGCTGGCACGGGCGGACAGCTCGAGGAGGCGGGCGACGCTGACCGCGGGGACCCACTTGTCGGGCGCGGCCAGGTCGGCCGGATCGAGGCCGATCGTGCCCATCAGTGCCCCGGGATCGAGCTCCAGCGCCTGGGTCAGCTCCAGGTAACCGCTCAACGTCGCGTATCGCAGCGAAGGCCGCATTTCTCCCCTCAAATGTCCCGTAGGGATAAGAAATCTGTCCCCGTTAGTAAAGCATGTGGCGGGCGTCACGCCTACTGTTGCTGCATTACAGCAGGCCAGGGCCGGACCGCCCCGGGGCATTCGAGGAGTTTTTCGTGGCGCAGGCAATCCGATTCCACCGGCCGGGCGGACCTGAAGTTATGCAATGGGAGTCCGTGGAGGTTGGCACCCCGGGGACGGGTCAGGTCAGGCTCCGGCATGTGGCCGTTGGATTGAACTTCGCCGACACCTACTTCCGCAGCGGCCTCTACCCGGCAGCGTTGCCGGCGGGGATGGGCGTTGAGGCGGCGGGTGTCGTCGAGGCGGTCGGCCCTGGCGTGTCTGTATTCAAGGAGGGCGACCGGGTCACCTACACCGGAAGCCCGCTCGGCGCTTACAGCACGCAGCGGGTGATGCCCGCGGCGTCGCTGATCAAGTTGCCGGACGGCATCCCGTTCGAGACCGCGGCCGCCATGACGATGCGGGGACTGACGTCGGCCTACCTGTTGCGGCGCATCGCCACCCTGATCCCGGGCGACACGGTGCTGCTGCACGCCGCGGCCGGGGGAGTGGGCCTGATCTTCACGCAGTGGGCGAAGCTGCTCGGCATCAACGTGATCGGCACCGTCTCCACCGAGGAGAAGGCGGAGGTGGCCCGGCAATACGGCTGCACCCACACCATCGTCTATCCGCGCGAGGATGTGGCCGCCCGGGTCCGCGAGCTTACCGATGGGGCGGGGGTGCCGGTGGTGTACGACAGTATCGGCGCGACCACCTTCCAGCAGTCCCTGAATTCGGTGAAGCGGCGCGGTCTGCTGGTCTGCTTCGGGACAGCGTCAGGCCCCATCCCGCCCATCGACGCGATGCAGCTGGCGATAAAGGGCTCCGTCTTCGTCACCAGGCCGGCCCTCGCCGACTACATCGCCGACCCCCGTGAGCGCGCGGAATTGGCGGGCGAGCTTTTCGGCCACGTCGAGTCCGGCCGCATCAAGATCGAAATCAATCAGCGCTATGCGCTAGAAGACGCCGTGCAAGCCCACCGAGACCTGGAAGCGGGTCGCAGCATCGGCTCGTCGGTCTTCCACCTCTAGCCAGCAGGGAGACGCCATGCAGGCCACCTTTGACGTGACCACCCCGCGCCCAGGCCCCGGCTCGATCGAGGTGCACCCGCTGACCGTGCACATCGGCGCCGAGCTGCGCAACGTGAACCTGGCCGACGTCGCCCGCGACGACGACCTCTTCGCACAGCTCAAAACGCTTCTGCTGCAACACAAAGTGCTGTTCCTGCGCGATCAGGACATCAGCCGCGCCGAGCATGTGGCGCTGGCCGAGCGGTTCGGTCAGCTCGAGGACCATCCGGTGGCGGGCAGCGACCCGGAGCACCCCGGGCTGGTGCGCATCTACAAGGACCTCGACAGCCCGGCCGAGCACTACGAAAACGCCTACCACTGCGACGCGACGTGGCGGGAGGCGCCGCCGATGGGGTGCGTGCTGCGCTGCGTCGAGACGCCACCGGTCGGCGGCGACACCATCTGGGTCAACATGGCCCAGGCCTACCAACGGTTGCCGCGCGACGTCAAGGAACGCATCGAAGGTCTGCGGGCCCGGCACAGCATCGAGGCGAGTTTCGGCGCCAACATGCCCATCGAGCAGAGACTGGCGCTGCATCAACGGTTTCCCGATGCGGAGCATCCGGTGGTGCGTACCCATCCGGAGACGGGCGAGAAAGTGTTGTTTGTCAACGCTTTCACCACCCACTTCACCAACTTCCACACCCCGGCCAACGTCCGGTTCGGGTTCGACTACTCGCCCGGCGGCGGTGAGCTTCTGCACTACCTGATCCGGCAGGCGGCCGTGCCCGAGTACCAGGTGCGGTGGCGCTGGACCCCCAACAGCTTCGCGATCTGGGACAACCGCTGCACCCAGCACTACGCCGTTCAGGACTACTGGCCCGCCGTGCGCAAGATGGAGCGCGCTGGGGTCATCGGTGAGAAAACCTTCTAAGGCCTAGGAGACCCCATGCATTTCCACGACGATGCCCTCTTCCCGGAGAACCAGGACAAGCTTGTCATCACCGCGGCCCCCTACGGGCCCGAGTGGGAGCCGGCCGACTTCCCCGAGGACCTTCCGGTCACCATGGACCAGCACGTCCAGGCCGCGATCGATTGCTACAACGCCGGCGCCACCGTGCTGCACATCCACGTGCGCGAGCTGGATGGCAAGGGTTCCAAGCGGCTGTCGAAGTTCAACGAGCTGCTCGGGCGGCTGCGCGAAGCCGTACCCGACATGATTCTTCAGATCGGCGGCTCGATCTCCTTCTCCCCCGAAGGCGAGGGTGCCGACGCCAAGTGGCTCAGCGACGACACCCGGCACATGCTCGCCGAGCTGGACCCGAAACCGGACCAGGTCACCATCGCCATCAACACCAACCAGATGAACATCGTCGAGCTGATGACCTCCGATGACATCGCCGGTACCTCGATCCAGCGGCCCGAAATCTATGAGGCCTACCGCAACATGTATGTCCCGGCCGACCCGGCCTGGGTGCAGGAGCACCTCAAGCGGTTGCGCGCCAACGGAATCCAGCCGCATTTCCAGCTGGCCAACGTGGCGCAGCTGGAGACGGTGGAAAGGCTGATCCGCCGGGGCGTCTACGCGGGGCCGCTCAACGTCACCTGGGTGGCGATCGGCGGCGGCTTCGACGGACCCAATCCCTACAACATGATGGAGTTCATCCGGCGGGTACCGGATGGAGCGATTCTCACGCTGGAGACGTTGATGCGCAGCGTGCTGCCGATCAACACGATGGCCATCGCGATGGGTCTGCACACCCGCTGCGGCAACGAGGACAACCTCTGGGGCGGCAAGGGCGAGAAGCTGACGTCGGTGGGGCAGATCGAGCAGCTGGTGAAGATCGCCGAGGTGCTCGGCCGCAAGATCGCGGACGGTAAGGAAGCCCGCGACATCTACCGGATCGGCGAGTACTACGACAGCGCCGACGAGACGCTCGCGAAGCTCGGCTACGCGCCGAATCGCAAGCCGGGCCAGGTCGGTTTCACCTTCCACGCCTGACGTGTGTGGGGTGCGTCGCAACCGCACCCCACGCCTTACCCACTACGACTTACCATTGGAGCACAATGACCCTGACCGCTGGCGAGCGCCCCGCGACCGAACAGTCGCCGGCTCCTCGCTCCTCTCGACTCTTTCCCTGGGTCGTCTTCACGCTCACCTTCGGGCTCCTGCTGTCGGACTACATGTCGCGGCAGGTTCTTTCGGCGGTTTTCCCCTTCCTCAAGACCGAATGGGCGCTGACCGACACCCAGCTGGGCAGCCTCACCAGCATCGTGGCGCTGACCGTCGGCATCCTCGCCGTGCCGCTTTCGTTGCTGGGTGACCGTTTCGGCCGGGCACGGGCCGTCGTGCTGATGGCGGTGGTGTGGAGCCTGGCGACCGTTGGTTCGGCGATGGCGGCCAACTACGGCCAGCTCTTCATCGCCCGCTTCCTCATCGGTGTCGGCGAGGCGGCCTACGGCAGCGTCGGCCTCGCCGTGGTGCTCGCCGTTTTCGCCGCGCACCGGCGTGCCTCGCTGACCGGTGCGTTCATGGCTGGTGGCTCCTTCGGCTCCGTGCTCGGTGTCGCGCTCGGTGGGGTTTTCGCGGCCCACTTCGGCTGGCGCTGGGCCTTCGCCGCCATGGGCATCTTCGGCCTCATTCTCGCTGTCCTCTACTGGGTGGTGGTCAGGGAGAGCAAGCTCGAGAAATACAGGATCAGCGATGGTGTGGGCGAAGGCCCGCGGCTCGGTGCCGGGCGCAAGCGCGCCGGCCTGGCGACGCTGTTCTCCACGCCTGCGGTGGTGCTCGCCTACATCGGTGGTGGTTTGCAGCTGTTCATCGCAGGCTCTCTGTTCGCCTGGCTGCCGAGCTACCTCAACCGGGCGCACGGGATGGTGCCGGCTCGCGCCGCCGGGGTGGCCGCGTTGCTCATTCTTGTGATGGGCGCAGGAATGGTGATCTGCGGCATGATCACCGACCGGGTCAGCCGTAAGCGGCCGATCAGCAAGTGGACCACCGCGATCTTCTTCTCGACCCTGTCGCTGGTGTTCCTGGGGACCGGGTTCGCGATCGCTCCGAGCAAGGCGCAGTTGCTGCTGCTCGCTTTCGGCTGCTTCTTCGCCGCCGGCACCACCGGCCCCACCGGTGCCATGGTGGCTCGCCTGACTCACGAGTCCATCCGCGCCACAGCTTTCGGCACGCTCACCTTCTTCAACAACCTGCTCGGCCTGGCGGCCGGCCCGATCGTGACGGGCATCCTCGCCGACCGGCTCGGGCTGGAGACGGCGATGAAATATGTGCCGCTGGTAGCGGTGGGCGCCATCATCGCGCTGCTGATCGGGCGCAGCGTCTACCCGTCCAGCCTCAAGCGGCTCGAAGTTGCCGAGGCGAGCAACAACCTGTGAGACCTGAAATGAGCGCCGGTCCGGGCGCGGTGATCATCACCGTGCCCGGACTGCGCGGGCGCGTCGACGACCACTGGCAGACCCAGCTCGCCGCAAGGCGGCCGGATGTGCTCGCGGTGCAGCCGTTGGGCCGCAACGACCCCAGCCTGGCCGACCGTGTGGCAGCCTTGGAGGAGACGGTCGAGGCCGTCGGAGGGCCGGTGATCATCGTGGCGCACAGCGCGGGCGCGCTCACCACGGTCCACTGGGCGGCCCGCCATCCGGGCTCGGCGCGGCAGGTGCTGGGCGCGTTGCTGGCCACCCCGCCCGACCTGGATTCACCGCTTCCCACCGAATACCCGTCGCTGGAAACCTTGGCCAGACACGGCTGGCTGCCCATCCCCCGGCAGCGGCTGCCCTTTCGCAGCGTCGTGGCGGCCAGCGGCAACGACGCGCTGGGCGACCCGCAACGGGTCAGGGCGCTGGCCGACGCTTGGGGCAGCCGTTGGCACCACCTCGGCGCGGTAGGCCACCTCAATCCCGCTTCCGGCTACGGCGAGTGGCCGCAAGCCGACCTGTTTATCGAAGAGCTCAGCACCCTGGAGGCATCCGATGAGTTTGAACCTGGCCACGCTTCTTCAGGACAGCGCACGGCGCTATCCCGGCCGCGACGCAGTCGTGCTCGGCTCAACCCGGCTCACCTACGCCCAGGTCGACGCGGCCGCGAGCCAGGTGGCGAATCTCCTGACCAGCCGGGGCATCCGCCCCGGTGACCGGGTGGCGCTGTCGTGCCCGAACCTGCCCTACTTCCCCGTGGTGTACTACGGGATCCTCAAGGCCGGGGCGATTGTCGTGCCGCTCAACGTGTTGCTCAAGGGGCGCGAGATCGCGTACCACCTGAATGATGCCGAAGCGAAGGCCTACTTCTGCTTTGAGGGAACGCCAGATCTGCCGATGGGCACCGAGGGCTTTGCCGCTGCCCAGCTCGCCGCGAACTGTGCGAATTTCTTCCTCATCACGGCCGATCCGCAAGCGGCTTCCCCGATCGATGGCGCACAGACACTCGGCCAAGCGCTGGCGGGCCAGCCCGCGACGGCCGATGCCGCGCTGACCGAGGAGACCGACACCGCCGTCATCCTCTACACGAGCGGGACCACCGGGCAGCCCAAGGGCGCCGAGCTTTCCCACGCCAACCTGGTGTTCAACGCGTTGACCTGTAACCGTTTGTTCGGCTCGCTGCCGGCCCAGCATGACCGTCACCTGATCACGCTGCCGCTGTTCCACTCGTTTGGGTCGACAGTGCAGATGAACGCCGGTTTCGCGGTGGGCTCCACGCTGGTGCTGCTGCCGCGGTTCAATGCGCAGCAGGCAGTCGAGCTGCTGCTCACCGAGAAGATCACCTTCTTTGCCGGGGTGCCGACGATGTACTGGGGCCTGCTCGGCGCGCTCGCCGAAGGCGCTGACGTGGCTGAGATCGCCCGCAACCTTCGGGTGGCCGTCTCGGGCGGCGCATCGCTCCCGGTGGAGATCATGAAGCGGTTCAAGGCGGCCTTCGGAGTGCAAATCCTTGAGGGGTACGGGTTGTCGGAGACCTCGCCGGTGGCGACCTTCAGCGATCCCGAGCGCGATCCACGGCCGGGCTCGATTGGGGTGCCGATCTGGGGCGTGGAGGTCAAGCTGGTCGACCCCGAGTGGAAGACCATTGACGGCACCGACGAGGTCGGCGAGATCGCCATCCGCGGCCACAACATCATGAAGGGCTACTTCAACCGGCCCGAGGCGACCGCTGAGGTGATGCGCGACGGCTGGTTCCGCACCGGCGATCTGGCCCGCCGCGACGAGGACGGCTTCTACTACATCGTCGACCGAGCCAAGGACATGATCATCCGGGGCGGCTTCAACGTGTACCCAAGAGAAATCGAAGAATTCCTCGTCACTCACCCGGGGATCTCGCTGGCCGCGGTCATCGGCGTGCCGCACGAGAGCCTCGGCGAAGAAATCAAGGCGTTCGTCATCCGCAACGAGGGCACCGAGGTCACCGAGGCCGAGATTATCTCTTGGTGCCAGCAGAACATGGCCGCCTACAAATATCCGCGTGAGGTGGAATTCGTTGCGGCGCTTCCGATGACCGCGACCGGCAAGATTCTCAAGCGCGAGCTGGCTGGCCGATGACCAAGCGGTGCAATCGATGGTGACTACCTCCCCGGTCACCATCGCTGTCCCGGCCGCGCGCCACCCCCGCCCGCACACCAAGGTGGCGGCGGTGTTGGCGGCCGCGGCCGGGCTCGGCGGGGCGATGCTCGGTCACCGTCTGGTGCCGGCGGTCGGCGTGCTCACCTTCGCGGTCGGGCTCGGCGTGCTGGCTGCCAACCTCAACCTGCTTCCCGGCCGCAGCAAGGCTGCGCTCGGCTTCCTGACCAAGAAGCTGCTCCGGGTGGGCGTGACGTTGCTCGGGTTCTCGGTGTCGCTGGCGGCCATCGCCGCGCTCGGCGCACCGGTCATCGCCATCGTGGCGTGCACCCTCGTGGGCACGCTGGTGTCCACGGTGTGGCTGGGCCGCCGGATGCGTTTGGGGGCAGCAAGAAGCCTCCTTCTGGGTACCGGGGTGGCCATCTGCGGCGCGTCGGCCATCGCCGCCATGGAGGAGACCGCAGGCGCCGACGACGAGGATGTCACCGCGGCCATCGCGATGATCACCCTCTTCGGAACCGTTGCGCTGGTGGCCTTTCCGTTGCTGCGCGGTCCCCTGGGCTTGACCGGCCTGCAGTTCGGAGTCTGGAGCGGGGCCAGCGTGCACGAGGTGGGTCAGGTGGTCGCCGCGGCCAGCCCGGCCGGCGCGGCCGTCGTCGCCACCGCGATCGTCGTCAAACTGACCCGGGTGCTGTTGCTGGCGCCAGCCGTCGCCTCGGTGAGCATCATCCGCAGGGTCACCTCGCGCACCGCCACCGCGACCGCCGCCCGGCCGCCGCTGATCCCGCTGTTCGTGCTCGGGTTCCTCGGCTGCGCCGCGCTTCGCAGCACCGGCGTCATTCCGGCCTGGGCGCTGGGCTGGGTCGGCCAGGCACAGGTGGCGGCCCTCGGTGCGGCCCTGTTCGGGATGGGCGCCAGCGTGCACCTGGCTTCCCTGTTCAAAAAGAGCGGCTCGCTGCTGGTTCTCGCAGCCGTGTCAACACTTTTCATCACCGCGACAGCGCTCGCCGGAGTCCTGCTCTTCCTGACCTAGCCCGCGGTTGTGGGTTAGCTTCGGGCTGCGGCGCTTGCTGGGGCTTGGTTTGCCTCGAACTTCTTCGGTAGCCGGGCCGCGGCCAGTAGCCCGATGATGCTCGCCACCGCCAGAACTATCATCGCCAGACCGTAGGAGCGTTCGGGGGTGGCGGTGATTCCGGCGACGATGATGGTGCCGGCGATAGCCGTGCCCAGCGAGGAGCCGAGGTTGGAGATGCTTCGCGACAGCCCCGAGATTTCGCCCTGCTGATCCTCGCTGAAGCTGGACTGCACGATGTTCACCGACGGTGTGAGCATCAGGCCCAGGCCCAGCCCGATGAGCAGCAGCCCGGGAGTGAAGGCCCAGGCGCTCGGGGAGCCGATGACCATGGCGAGCAGCGCGGCGACACCGGCGATCACGATGATGAAGCCCACCATGATGAGGCTGCGCTGCGATCGGCGTTTCGCCAGGCGTCCGGCGGCCAGTGAAGAGAGCAGGAGACCGGCCGTGGTGGCGGTGAAGATGATGCCGGTCTCGATGGCGTCGTAGCCGCGAACGACCTGCAGATAGGCCGACACCACGAAGGAAACCCCCATCAGCACAAGCCATTGGGTGTTCTGCGTGACCAGACCGAGATTGCTGGTGCGGTTGTGGAACAGTTTCGTGGAGAGCAGCGCCTCTTTGCCGGCCCGCTCCTTGGCCCGGATGGATCGGAAGAACAGCGCCAGCACGATCGCGCCCGCCGCGATCAGGCCGAGCATCAGCCAGAGGTTGTTGTCGGCGGCCAGGATTCCGGTGACGAGCAGAACGAGGCCCACCGCGGAGAGCACCGCGCCGCCGGTGTCGAACGGGCGGGTCGGGTCCGCCGGCAACGGGTCCTCGACGTGACGGCTCAGCCACAGGATGACGACGATGACCAGTGCCTGAAACACAAACGCGGCCCGCCAGCTGATGGCCGAGGTGATAAGCCCACCGACCAGCGGGCCGGCGGCAGCGCCAATTCCACCCAGGGCACTGATCACGCCGAAGGCGCGAGCCCGCGACGTGACTCCTTGGAACAGAAGCGTGGTGAGGATGTAGACCGGCGGAATCAGCAGGGCGGTGCCGACGCCCTCGAGGATCGAGTTGCCCAGGATGAGAATGCCGAGTCCGGGCGCGATGGCGCTCATGAGCGCGCCGACTCCGTAAAGCGCCAGGCCGGCCTGGAAACAGCGCTTGCGGCCGTAGCGGTCGGTCAGCTTGCCGCCCGGGATCATCAAGGCCGCCATGACCAAGAGGAACAGCGTGATGGCGATCTGAACGCCCTGAACCGTCGTGTTCAGATCCTGGCTGATGTCATTGATCATGACGTTCATGTTGGAGCCGGCGAAGCTGCAGATGAACTGCGCGAGGGCAAGCGGGGCAAGCACTCTGCGCAGCCCGGCGGGGTCAGCCACCGCGCACCGCTGAGAGGTCTTCGAGCACCGGGCCGACTCGGCCCGGCCCGTGGTCGAGCTGATAGTCGAGATTCAGCGCCGCGCTGATGAGCGAAAGGTGGCTGAAGGCCTGGGGGAAGTTGCCTATCTGCTCGCCGGTGGGGGCGATCTCCTCGGAGTACAGGCCTAGGTGATTGCTGTAGGTCAGCATCTTCTCGAACGTGAGCCGGGCATCCTCCAGCCTTCCGGACCGGGCCAGCGCATCGACGTACCAGAATGAGCAGATGGTAAATGTTCCTTCTGAGCCAAGCAGACCATCCGGGGAAGCGACCGGGTCGTAGCGGTACACCAGACTGTCGGAGACCAGCTCGGCATCCATGGCCCGCAGCGTGGACTGCCACATCGGGTCGGTCGGGGCGATGAAACCGACCAGCGGCATGTAAAGCAGCGAAGCGTCCAGGACATCGGTGTCGTAATGCTGGACGAAAGCCTGCCGCTTGGGGTGGTAGCCGCGCTCCATGATCTGCTGGTAGATGGCATCCCTTGCGGCGGTCCACTTTTGCATGTCCGCGGGGCGGCCACGGCCCCGCGCGATGCGGATGGCCCGGTCGAAAGCGACCCACGACATGAGGCGGCCGTAGACGAAATGCTGCCGTCCGCCGCGGGTCTCCCAGATGCCGTCATCCGGCTCGTCCCAGTGCTCGCACAGCCAGTCCATGAGAGTGCAGATGCCGGACCAGGCGTCGTGCGACATGCCCAGTCCGTGGGTGTCGGCCAGGTGAACCGAATCCAGCGCCTCACCGTAGATGTCGAGCTGCAGCTGGCCCGCAGCGCCGTTGCCGATGCGCACCGGGCGGGAGCCGCGGTATCCCTCGAAATGGTCGAGGGTTTGCTCCTCCAGCTCCGGGGAGCCGTCGATGCGATACATGATCTGAAGCGGGACGTTGCGCTCGGCCGCCTCGTGCACGCGATCGTTGAGCCACTTCATGAAGGCCTGCGCCTCGTCGGTGAAACCCAGACCCAGCAAGGCGTAAACGGAGAACGAGGCGTCCCTGATCCAGGTGAACCGGTAGTCCCAGTTGCGCTCGCCGCCGATCTGCTCGGGCAGGCCGGCGGTGGGCGCGGCGACCAGGGCGCCGCTCGGGGCATAGGTCATCAGCTTGAGCGTCATGGCCGCGCGTTCCACCATTTCCCGCCACCTTCCGCGGTAGCGGGAACGCCCGATCCAGTTGCGCCAGAAGTCGCGGGTCTGGTTGAACAGCGCGAGGATTTCCTCCGCCGGGACCAGCGTCGCCGGGCCATCGGGTGAGGTCTCCAGCACCATGCCGCCAATGTCGCCGGTGCTCAGGTCGGCGTAGGCGCGGACTCCGTGTTCGGTGCGCTGGATGTCTTCCTCGCGAACGAGGCGGTGTTCCCGGCGGGACGCGTTGAGATTCATCGTCATGGTGGGGCTTCGGAAGGTGGCACCGGCGTCGGTGACGTCGATCTCGGCCCGGTCGCGGCCGTAGTTGAACCGCGGCTCGCACTCCATCCGGAAGCGCATGTGGCCGCGGACCACCCGAACCATGCGGACCAGTCGATGCCGGTCGGTGGCCTGATCCCCGGCCACGGGCATGAAGTCGACGACCTCGCCCACGCCGTCCTGGCTCATGAATCGGGTGATCAGGATTGGGGTACCGGGTAGATATAACTGCTTGGTCACGAACTCGACCCCGTCCGGGGTGATCCGGAAATGACCGCCGCTCTCCTGGTCGACGAGCGAGGCGAAAATACTGGGGGAGTCGAACCTGGGCGCGCAGAACCAGTCCACGGTGCCGTCCGTGGCGACCAGCGCTGCCGTCTGCAGATCGCCGATCAGGCCATGGTCCTCGATCGCCGGATATGTAGTCATGTGGGCCCCCCGCCGCCGCAGTCGCCTCCACAGCATTCCTCCGCGCGGGGCCGCGTGGGATCGGAATGCGCGAAGTGCCTGGCAAAAGGAGGTGGCGCAGGACGCCTAGACGTCCTGCGCCATCTGTACTGCGGGTCGGATCAGCCGGCCGCGCAACTCGCGGTGGGCGTGGTGTTGTTGCCGTTCTTGTAGAGCGTGATGCCGAAGTTGTTGCCGTTGCCGTTCGGGCGCGCGGTGAGCGTGCCGCTGGTGCCGCTGACCGAGGCGTTCCAGCTGTTCTGCAGGCTCTGGCCGCCATTGGCGCGAATGGTGACCACCCAGCTGTTGGTGCCGCTGACCGAGAACGTCACGTTGAACCGGTCGGACCAGTCCTCTGCCCGGCTCACGCTGACGTTGCAGCTGCCGCCACCACCGGGCGGCGGAGAGCTGGGTGGTGGATTGGTGGTGCCGCCGACCGTGATGTTGGAGTTGCCGCTGCTCTGGAAGCCCTCGGTGGCCAGGATCTGGTAGTCGTGGCTGCCAAGGTTCATGCCGCGGCTGGCCCATGCGTCGAAGTGGTTGCCGGCGTTGATGGTGCCGCCGACCCGCTTCGACTGCCGCACGCTCCAGTACTGGTAGAAGGTGCGCGTGCCTTCGATGGAGGGCGCGTTCACCCGCTGCGTGCGGTAGATGTCATAGGTACCACCGTCGCTGGTGACGGTGCCCATGAAGCCCTGCCCGCCCGGAGGCCGGTAGGTGCCCCAGCTGTCGACGATGTAGTACTCGACGAGCGGGTTTCTGGTCCATCCGTAGAGGGTCAGATACGCGTTGCCGGACGGGTTGAAGCTGCCCGAGTAGCTCACCGAGCGGCGTGCGCCCGGGTTCCAGCCCTTGCCGGCGACGAAGTTGTTGATGTTGCTCCACTGGGTGTCGTACTGGCCACCATTGCCGTTCATGTTCATGGTGACGTTGCCGCTGTCTTTCCAGAAGGAATAGAAGAAGCCGCCGTGGTTTCCGGTGGAGTTCGAGGTCACGGTCACGGCGTAGGCGGGGGTGGCCAGGATGGCCGTGGTTCCGGCGGTGATCAGAACGGCGGCGCAGGCGCCGCCGATGATCATCTTGAGACGTCGGAGCGATTGGCTCCTCGTGTGAACGTGGGCGTCGTTCATGTGGTTGTCCTTCTCACTACGGCTGCCGGGGACGGGATGAGCGGGACGGCAGCGCATCGATCGGGATTGAATCCGTCGAGAGCCACAGTATTGAGTTTTGCTCATCGATGCGTCAACAACTTCCGGAAATGTTGTGGAAACATCGCCGCCCGATGCGAAGGGCTGTTCCCTGTTCGCTCACCATCCTCGAGGAGGCTTTCCTCGCGGATCGATCGAATTCGAGGGGCACAAACATCGAAAGTTTCGGAATAGTTCCGGAGTCAACCCAGGGCCAGCGTGGCGAACGCGACGACGTCGGCAAGCCGCGGCGGAGGCTGCCGCGGCCTATCGTTCGGCAGCCAGGCGACCCATGCGGTCTTGTTGTCGGCGAAGGCGATGCCGAAGATTTCCGGCGCGATCGGGCCGCCGATTTGGCGCGTCGCCACCGTCTGGCCGGTGGCGATGTCGATGACAAAGGCTTGAGCGGTGTCGTCGTGCTTCTGGATGAAGGCGACATGGGTTCCGTCGGGGGAGACCGAAAGACCGCCCACCCTGTCGCACGGGGAACCCGGGTGGCTGAGCTTGCGCAGTTCACCCGTGGTGACGTTGAGGGTGCGAATGGTCCAGCCGTCGCTGGTGCAGTCGACCTGCTGGCCGTCGGTGAAGGAGGCCCGGACCGGCTCGACGACCGCGATCGTTCCGCCGGCGAAGGTCTGGCTCATGGGGTAGTGCATGGTCAGCAAGGTTCGCGTTTGGCCGGTGATGAGGTCGACAACGGTGATGTCGTCACGCCCCCGCCGTAGGTAGACCGTGTCGCCGTCGGCACCGATGATGCCGCTCAACTCGCACGCTTCGGGCAGCCGCACGCGTCGTGTCTCGTTGCCGGACCTATCGCCGAAGACGACGAACTCCTCAGAGTTGTTGCAAAGGGGACCCTGCTTCGGCTCGGGCATGGCGCGCCGGCCCACCGAGACGATCTCACCCTGCTGGCTCAGGGTGAAGATCTCATGCCGAAGATCGTTGTCGGGCAAGGGGTATCCCACTATGGTCCGGTTCGGGCGGATCTGCGCTATCCGCCAGCTGGGATCAAGCTTCTCCAGGCCTGACTCAATGTTCAGGGCGATCGGATAGATGATCATCGGCTGGGCCGAGGAGGTCAGCGTGTCCGATGTGGAATCTGCTCGGTTCATCGCCGAAATCCAGACCGGTACCGCCGCGCCGACCAGCAATACCAGAGCGGCGGTCACGGCGAGGGTGCGCCTGCGCCGCATCTTGGCGGCCCGTTTGCGGACCCCGTTGAGGTTGTCCGGGTAGGCCGGAACCGTCGCGGCTGCCGAGTCGACGAGCCGCTTGATGTCCTGCTCTGTCACCGCTCCTGCTCCGTCCTCAGATAGATCGTGCGAAGCGCCTCGATGCCACGGGAGAGCCGGCTCTTCACCGTTCCCTGGGCCAGGTCAAGGACCGAGGCGGTCTCGGCGGTCGAGAGCTGCAGGAGCAACCGGCAGACGATCACCGACCGGAGCCTGACCGGCAGGGTGGCGAGAAGGTCGAGAGCCAGATGGCCGCCGGGGCCGGCAACGTTCACGGCCGACGGCGGATCGGGCACAGGGTGCTCGCGGCCGAAGCGACGCCACCACGAGGTGGCCCAGTTCAGGCCGACTCGGTAAACCCAGCCACCAGGATTGTCATAGTTGCTCACTCGCGCCCAATGCAGATAGGCGCGGGCCATGGCTTCGTCGGTGGCCTCGCGGGCCAGATGGTGATCGCCGAGGGTCAGGGCCAGGGCGCGATGAAGCCGATCGGCGTGCAGCCGATAGAACTCTTCAAATACCACAGGCGGGTCCAAACTGGCGCGGGCGGTCACCGATCGTGTGGCGATCAGCATGCCAGTACACGCGGCTGCCGCGCGATCCGTTCCCGGCCGACTGCTTTTTTCGTGGCCATGATCCGCTGACGGCCGGCTCGGTCACCGAGACCTCGCCATTGTCCAAAATGGACATCGAGAGACCACCCTC
This sequence comes from Rhizocola hellebori, assembly GCF_016862955.1. Classification (GTDB taxonomy): domain Bacteria; phylum Actinomycetota; class Actinomycetes; order Mycobacteriales; family Micromonosporaceae; genus Rhizocola; species Rhizocola hellebori. The sequence goes on from NZ_BONY01000024.1 coordinate 66,821, forward strand.
GAACAACACAGGATGTCCGCCCGCAAATCACATGCGACCGTCGACGTGTTCGTAAATGACACCCATCGATTTCGGGGAGCATGGTGAAATCCAAACTGAAACGTGCGGTCGCGGCGCTGTTATTGCTCGCTTCCGTAGGGGTGGTCCAATTCGGACTCGCCCAGCCGGCGCAGGCAGCGACCTGGGTCAAGCCGGTGAACGGCACACTCGGACAGGGCTTCGGCGGCACCTGCAGCGGTTGCCACCACGGAGTCGACATCATTGCCGCGCGGTGGACGCCCATCTACGCCGTGCACGCCGGGGTGGTGCAGACCTCGCGGTGTGGTTCGCCCAACTGTGACATCGACGGAAGTCCACAGACGTCGGGTTGCGGCTGGTATGTCGGCATCAACCATCCCGACGGGACCGGAACCCTGTATTGCCACATGGTCCAACGGCCAGAGGTATCCGTGGGCCAAAGCGTCTCCACCGGGCAGGTGATCGGTTACGTGGGCACCTCGGGCAACTCGTCCGGTCCGCACCTGCACTTCCAAACGCACAATGGCGCGTCGAACAACGACAACCTGGCGGTAAACCCGGTGCCCTTCATGTCCGCGCGTGGCGTCAACCTCGCCGGTGGGTCCACCCCGCCGCCGACGCAGCCGCCGGCCGGTACTTACTGGGTGGACACGTTTGCCGCCGCACCCGGAAGCGCGACGCCGGGGGGCGCCCAGACCGGCACCCTCTACGCGGGCCGCAACTACGTCTACTGCCGGGTGTGGGGCCCGAACGTCCAGGTGGGCAGTGCCTTCAACCACTGGTGGCTGAAGACCGACCTTGACTCCGGCAGCCCATGGCAGAACCAGTGGGTTTCGGCCTACTACCTTTCTCGCTGGGGCAACGACGTGGCCAAGGACAACAACGGCAACGACATCCCCGGCTGTGCCGCCACCAAGTACACGGTGGACACGTTCGCCGACGCGCCGGGCCGCTCATCGCCCGGCGGCGCTCAGACCGGCACCCTCTACGCAGGCACCAACTACGTGTACTGCCGGGTGTGGGGGCCGAACGTCCAGGTGGGTAGCTCCTTCAACCACTGGTGGCTGAAGACCGACCTCGACACCGGCAACCCGTGGCAGAACCAGTGGGTTTCGGCCTACTACCTGTCCCGCTGGGGCAACGACGTGGCCAAGGACAACAGCGGCGTCGACATCCCGGCCTGCTGATCGGCAACACAACTCGGCCCGGTGGGTGTGCCCACCGGGCCGATGGTGTTCGACGCTAAGATCGAGATCATGATCGGTGAGCTGAAGACGGTCGTCCTCGACGCCCGCGACATCGCCGGCCTGTCGGCCTTCTACACGGGTCTGGCCGGCTGGACCCAAGCCTATGCCGACGACGATTGGGTCACGATCACCACCGACGACGGCTGGCGGATCGGCCTGCAGAACGCGCCGGACCACATGCCGCCGCGCTGGCCCGACCCGGCCTACCCGCAGCAGGCGCACCTGGATTTGCGCGTGCCCGACCTGGCCGCGGCGACCGAGCGGGCGGTGGCGCTGGGCGCGACCCTGTTGCGCGAGAACGAAAGCTGGCACACCCTGGCCGACCCGGCCGGTCACCCGTTCGACCTGTGCCGCAACACCGATGACCCGAAGACCACATTGATGGCCGTGATGGTCGACTGCCCGGACGCGAAGGAGCTGAGCACCTTCTACGCCGAGCTGCTCGGCAAGCCGATCACCTATGAGGGTGAGGGCATGGCCATGATCGGTCAGGAGGGCGCTCGCCCGCTCATGTTCCAGCAGATCGAGGATTACCGGGCGCCGCAGTGGCCGGATTCGGCTCACCCGCAGCAGCTCCACCTCGACATCACGGTCGGCGACATCGAGGCGGGGGAGCGGGCCGCGCTCGCGATCGGAGCGACCAGGCTGCCCGGCGAGGGCGACAACTGGCGGGTCTACGCCGATCCCGCCGGCAAACCCTTCTGCCTGCTGTGGAAGGTGTGACGCGACAGGGTCAGCCGACGTTGTTCAGGAAGTCGGTGTAGAGCACGCCCAGGCCGATGACGGCCCCGATTCCGGCGATGATCCAGAACCTGATGACGATGTTCACCTCGCTCCAGCCCACCATCTCGAAATGGTGGTGCAGCGGCGACATGCGAAAGACCCGCTTGCCTGTCGTCTTGTATGACGTGTACTGAATGATTCTCGACATCGTGATGACGACGAAGAGCAAAGCGATGAAGGGCAACAGCAATATGGTGCGGGTCGCCACCGCTTGCCCGGCGATGAGCCCGCCGAGGGCCATCGATCCGGTGTCGCCCATGATGATCCGGGCGGGAGAGGTGTTCCACCAGAGAAAGCCGACGCAGGCACCCGCGGCGGCGGCGGCGATCAGCGCTGCCTCCAGCGGGTCTCTCGCCGGATAGCAGAACTGCGTGCCGATCGAGGGATCCGAACACCAATGCTGGTACTGCCACGACGAGATCAGGCAGTAGGCGGCCAGCACCATGACGGAGGTGCCGGTGGCCAGGCCATCGAGTCCGTCGGTGAGGTTGACGGCATTCGTGCTCGCCATGATCACGGCGATGAAGAGCACGACGGCGCCCACCTTCCCGACCTCCAGCCAGCCGATCTCCCGTACCCAGGAAATATGCGTGCTTCCGACGGTCTGCCCGGCATTGTCGGCGAAACTCACCGTCAGCACCCCGAACCCGAGGCCGACGGCCAGCTGAAGGGCGAGCTTCCAGCGTCCGGCCAATCCGGCGCTGTTGCGTTTCGTGACTTTGAGGAAGTCATCGAGGAACCCGATCGCTCCGCAGCAGACCATCAGGCCGAGCAGGACAAGCGCTGTCATCGTCGGCCCGTCGGGGACGATCTGGCGGGACGGCAACGTCGCCATCACCAGGTGCCCGGCCGCATAAGCCGCGATCGTGGCCAGGATCAGAATCAGCCCACCCATCGTGGGAGTGCCGCGCTTGGCCTGGTGCGCCTCGGGGTTGATATCCCGGATCGGCTGCGCTGCCTTGAGCCGGACCAGGGCCTTCACCGCCAACGGGGTGCACAACAAGGCGAGGGCAAAGGCCACAGCCGCCGCTACCGCCACCGACAACATCGAGCGACGACCCTCCGATCAGCCCGCGGGGCGAACAAACCCCGTCGGCGCAGTCTACGAGTGATCCATTGGGCGCCGCAGCCCGCGTTGACGCCCTAGGCGCCGGAGGCCTGCGTGTTTCGGGGCCGCCGCTGGCGGCCGGGAAGCAGGCCGAGGTGGTCCTCGCGGATGAGGTTGAACCGCAGCGCCAGCGACACCAGCGCTGCGGTCTTGCCGGCCAGGCGTCCGGAGCGGCCGGACCGTCCATGCAGGATTTCAGGCCGGATCCGCAGCTTGGTGCGCGCCAGATAGTCGATGTGAAAGGCGACGGCGGTGGGGGTGAGGTCGGCGCAGTCGGCCAGCGGCCGTAACCGCTCGACCACCCGCTCGACGGTCGGGATCGCCATCCACGACTCGTCGCGCAGCCGGGGCTCGCAGAGCGCCACCAGGACAAGAAAGTATTTGGCCGATTCGTCGAAGGTGAACGCGGCGAGTGTTTGCTCGCCACGGCCCGCGGGTGTCTCGTCGGCGTAGGTCTGCATCGGCGCGAAAACAGAGAACGCCACCAGTGCCCCGCTCGACGGCAGCACCACCCGGGAAATCTCGAACGGAATCGGTGCCGCGAGCCGCCGCGGCGCCACCTTGATGTGCTCGCCGCCGCCCTCCGGATTTTCCACGACGTAAGTCTTGTCGCGGCTGTAGTTGCTCAGGATCCAGTAGTCGTTGGTGGCCCGGATCTCGCCGGCGAGCCTAGGCACCGCAGGGTCGGTCAGCGCCACCTCGACCGGCGAACCGGGCGCGCCGCGGCCGAATCGCAGACTCCCGCCCGGCGCCAGGGGAAGCACCTGCGTCCGGCCGGCGAATTCGCCGTACTGCACCAGCACCGTCTCGATCACGATGGCCTCCCCGGCTCGGCGTGATAGGCGTGCGGCAGACCGCACACCCCGGCCGCGGCAAGGGACAGGCTGGTAGGCGTAATGGATTGCGCCGAACGACGCCAGCCGCGTCCGGCCCGGGAGCGGGCCGCGGGCAGGCGGGGCGACGGTGGCCGCGCGGACGGTGCGGAGGTGATGGCGCTTACCCGTTCCAGCAGCGAAGCCGCGTCGTGGCGGGCACGTTCGGCGTGCGTGGAGGCGAGGCAGTCGGTCAGGAAGGAGCGCCAGAACGGGGTCAGCTCGGTGGGGAACTGGATCGGCTCCGACCCGGCGGTGTACTGCGCCGCCGCGATCGCCCGCGTGCGTACCCCCGCGCCCGGGAACGGGTAGCGGCCAGTGACCAGCTCGTAGGCGATGACCCCGAGCGCCCAGATGTCGGCCGAGGTCCTCACCGGCAGGCCGCGTGCGCCCAGCCGCTCGGTCCACCGCTCCGGCGGGACATAGTCCGACGAGACCAGCGGCGGCATGAACCCGTGCGTGCCCTCGATCTTCGCCGCCAGCCCGAAATCGGCAAGGCGCACCGAGCCGTCGGCCATCACCAGGACGTTGGCGGGTTTAAGGTCACCGTGTACCCAGCCCTTGCGGTGCAAGTGGTCCAAGCCCTCGCAGATCTGCTCGATGACGGTGGCCGCCTCGGGGATGGGAGCCCCGCCCTGGTCGGCGATGAGGTCCGCGAGCGATCGTTCGGCCCGGTCGAGAACAAGCACCACCGACCCGTCCAGCTCCGGCCGGGCGGCGTCGTCCACCTCGTGTATCTCGTGGCACCGAATCAGCCGGGAGCTGTGGTCGGCATCGTGGTGCACGGCCAGCTCACGCTGGATCATGTCCCGCAGCGGGCCGATTTGACGCCGGGTCAGGGTCCCGGTGGCGGCGAACTTCAATGCCGCCTCCGCGGGCACGCCGCGGGTGCGCCGGCGCGCCGCATAGACGCTTGCCCAATTCCCCGTCGCGATGCCGGCGGTGACCTCCCAATCCCCGATCCGATAACCGATGGGCACCGGGACCGCCCAGGCTAACTCCGTCAGTCCGTCGTTTTGAGTGAAAATCGCCAAACCTCTGCCCCCCGCTTGCACGTGTGTCACAGGTACGTCGACTCAGGTGAACAGATTCGCATCGACGGCTATGCGATCTCTGTATCTCCGCTATTCGCGCACCTCAAGCCACCAAACAAGCGGTGGCCCGGGAGCTTTTGCCGGCTCCCGGGCCACCGTGGTGGTTAGCTGCTGTAGACCTCGAAGCTGAACAATGAATAGCCCCACTGTGTGGCGCGTGTGGTGCCCAGGATGCGCACGAAGCGGCCCGAGGCGTTCAGGCCGGTGTTGTTGTCTTCACCCCCGTTTCCGCCGGTCACCGACCGGACCGTGGTCCAGGCTGCGCCGTCGGGGGAGGTCTGGATCTGGTAGGCCGAACCGTAGGCGGCCTCCCACAACAGTCGCACCCGGTTGACGGTGAAGGTCTGCCCGAGGTCGACCTGGATCCACTGTGGATCGGAGAAGGCACTGGCCCACCGGGTGGTGGCCGAGGCGTCGACCGCGTTGGAGGCGGGGAAGGATGCGTTCTCCACGCTGGAGGCGGTCGCGGGTTTGTTCAGTGCCAGGTTGGTCGCCGGTGGGGTACCGGCGCCGAAGGTGAAGTCGTCGATGTCGAACAGCGACCCGGCGCCGCCGGTGAAGACGAGGAACAGGTTGACCGTCCCCGAAGGCGGCGTGAGCGTACCGGTGACCGTCACCCAGTTCTCCCAGCCGCCGGTGTTGGCTACTGCGGCAGTGCCGATGACCGGGCCGGTGGCCGAACCCGTGCGCAGGGAAAGGGTTCCGCCTGCCCCGGCCGAGGCGACCCGGGCGGTGAAGGAGGTGACGCCGCTGAGGTTGTAGGGGGTGAAGGATATCCAGTCCCCGTTTTCCACGTTGCCGATCGCGTTGCCGCCGTGCGCGGTGGGTTTGGCGACGATGGTCACCCCCTGCTGGGCGGAGAAGTGCTCACCTTGCCTTGTCCGCGGCTGCAGCACCGCCTGCGGGGCATGCACCGCGATCGTGGACCCGGGCGGGGTGTACTCGGCGTCGAGCACACCGAAGATGTTGGCGTTGGCGTCGTGTTCACCGTCCACAGTGGTCTGGATGGTGCCCGAGCACCCGGTCACGCTGGTCATCGGGTGGCCGTGGCTGTCGTGGCCGAGGATGTAGTTCAGCCGCACCCGGGTGCAGTCGACGGCCGGGCCGCCGGGATGGGAAACGTTGACTGTATATGGAATCGCGTCGCCGAAGTTGAAGACGCGCCCGCTGGCCGGGGCGGAGAGGGTGACCGAGGCCTGGCCCACGCTGATGACGACGCTGGCGGTGGCGCTGCCACAGTCTGGGTCGGATGCCGTCAGCGTCGCCGTGTACTGGCCGTTGGCGGTGTAGGTGAACGACGGGTTGGCGGCGGTGGAATCCGTGCTGCCGTTGGTGGTGAAGTCCCACGCGTAGGAGATCGGGCTGCCGTCCGGGTCGGTGGTGCCCGCCGAGCTGAACGACACCGCCAGGGGGGCGTTGCCGCTGACCGGGGTGGCGGTGGCCCGCGGAATCGGCACCGAACACGTACCGGCGTTGTACTCGATGCGGTAGAGCGCCGAGTTGGCGTCGCCGCCGAACCAGCCGGTGCCGTAGTCCAGGACGTAGAGCGCGCCGTCGGGGCCGAATTCCATGTCCATGACCTGGGTTCCGGTCCACTGGAACGGGGCGATGGTGCCCACTCCGCCGCTGCCGTTGAGGGTGACCGTCTTGATCCAGCGCCGGCCGAACTCGCCGATGAAGACCTTGCCGTTCTCCGAAGCCGGGAACTTTACGTTGGATACCAGCGCGGAGTTGAAGTTGTAGACCGGGCCACCCATCGGCGACCAGCTGCCGCAGCACAGCGCGGCTGGATCCTGGCCGACACCGTAGGGCAGCCATGCCGCCCGCGACGGCTGAAGCTGGGTCAGGCCGGTGTTGTTGCGCGAGTTGTTGGTCGGCCCGCCGGTGCAGTTGAAGGCCGAACCCGAAGGCCCGGAGGGGAATTGGAAGTCAATATAGGGGACGTTGAAGTTCGAGCAGTAGGGCCAGCCGTAGTTGCCCGGCCCGGTGATGCGCTCGAAGGAGACGTGTGCGGCCGGTCCGCGGGTGGCGCTGGCGGTGCCCGAGTCGGGGCCGTAGTCGCCCAGATACACGACGCCGGTGGCCTTGTCGACGGCCATCCGGAACGGGTTGCGGAACCCCATCGCGTAGATCTCAGGCTTCGTGTTGGCCGTGCCCGCGGCGAACATGTTGCCCGCCGGAACGGTGTAGCCGCCGGTGGCGCCCGGCCGGATCCGCAAGACCTTGCCGCGCAAGTCATTGGTGTTGCCGGCGCTGCGCTGCGCGTCGAAGGCCGGGTTGCGGTCGGCCCGCTCGTCGATCGGGGTGTACCCGCTGGAGTCGAACGGGTTGGTGTCGTCACCGGTGGACAGGTAAAGATTTCCGGCCGCATCGAAGTCGATGTCCCCGCCGACGTGGCAGCACATGCCGCGGCTGGTGGGAACGTCCATGATGGTCACGGCCGAGGACATGTTGAGCGTGAAGTCGGTGTTGACCGTGTAGCGGGCCAGCCGGTTGACCCCGTTGAAGGGAGCGAACTGGGCGGCGGTGCCACTGGCGGGAGCGTCGCCGCCGGGGGTGGAAAGCGGTGGGGCGTAATACACGTACACCCAGCGATTGGTGTTGAAGTTGGGGTCGGCCTTGATGCTTTGCAGGCCTTCCTCGTCGTGGCTGTAGACGGCGATGGTGCCGGCCACCTTGGTGTTGCCGACCGGGTCGGTGTAGCGGATCGTGCCGTCGCGGGCGGTGTGCAGCGAGCCCCGGTTGGGCAGCACGGTCAGGCCCATCGGCTCACCGACTTCGGCCACCCCCTTGGCGAGGGTCACCTGGGTGTAACCGGCGGCCAGCGTCTGAAAGCCAGCGTCACAGTCGCCTTTTCCTTGCGCCGCATAGCGAATTCCGCCTAGCAGATGGTCGAGGAAGGTCCTTTCTCCGAAGCCTTCCATTCCTGTGTACCAGGAACGCCCGCCCGCATAAGGCTGGCACCACGAGATCGGGTGGTCGCCACCCATGACGCCGCCGGCGTAGCTCGACTCGTCAAGCGATGCCAGCACCCGCACCCGCGAGCGCGGATTGGTCCGATAGTTGTACCACTCGTCGGCTCGCGTCCACGAGCTCGGCAGCCCCGTCGTCGACGGGTGGGTGGTGTCGTCAATCTGGACGGTGGCGGTCACCCGGCCGGTACGGTCACTGGCGTAGGCGCCGACCAGCGAGCCGTAGAACGGCCAGTCGCGCTCGGTGTCGGCGGCCGAGCCCACCCCCAGGTAGCCACCGCCACTGGAGATGTAGCTCTCGAACGCCTTCTGCTGCCCGGCGTTGAGCATGTCGCCGGAGGTGGAAAGCCATACCACCGCGTTGAACCGGGCCAGGTTCCGCACGTTGAACTGCCCGGCGTCGGAGGTGGTCTCGACGGTGAATCGTTGCTGGGCGGCCAGTTTCGCGATGGCGGCGACCCCGGCGGTGGGCGGCCCGGCCTTGGTGAAGACCAGGACCGAGAAGCCGGGCGAGGCCTGGGCGGGGACCGCGACCGAGCCGACCACGGTCAAAAAGGTGACGCAGAAAGCCAACCTGCGCAACATGATCGATGTCTCACTTCCTGTGGTGGGGGAATCCAGGCAGGCGTGCGCCGATCACGCCGACGGTTCACCAGCGGCCGCCCCTGGGCGCGGGGCGGCCGCCGATGACGAAGGGGCGGCCGGCCCGGTAGCCGTGTGAAGACCCGGGCCGGCCGCGAGGGGTCAAGCTCCGAAGACCTCGAAGGTGAACAGCGAATAGCCCCACTGCGTCGCGCGGGTCGTGCCGAGGATGCGCACGTAGCGGGTCTGTGCGGACAGGCCGGTGTTGTCGTCCACACCACCATTTCCGCCGGTCACCGAGCGGATGGTGGTAAACGTGACGCCGTCGGGCGAGGTCTGAATCTGGTAGGCCGAACCGTAGGCGGTCTCCCACACCAGCCGAACGCGGGTGATGGCGAAGGTCGCGCCGAGGTCGACCCGAATCCACTGCGGGTCGGAGAACTGGCTCGACCACCGGGTCGTGCCCGAGGCGTCGACCGCGTTGGAGGCGGGGAAGGAGGCGTTCTCCTGGCTGGAGGCGGTGGCGGGCTTGTTGAGCGCCAGGTTGCTGCCCCCTGGTGGCGGGCCTACCGGGCACGCGCCTGTTCCCTGTGCGGCGTAACGGATTCCGCCGAGCAGATGGGTGCGGTAGTTGGCCTCGCCGTAGGTGGCCTGGGTGTGACCCATGCCGGTGTAGAAGGACCGGCCGCCGTCGTAGGCGCGGCACCAGGAGATCGGGTGATCTGCGCCCATCGAGCCGCCGCTGTAGGTGGACTCGTCCAGTGTCGCCAGCACATGCGCCACTGCACGCGGGTTGGTGCGGTAGTTGTACCACTCGTCGTTGCGCACGATGCTCGTCGGCAGCGGCGCGGTTGCCGGGTGGGTACGGTCCTCCACCCGCACGGTGGCGTTCTGGATCGCCGGATGGCTGGCGAAGTAGGCGCCGACCAGGCCGCCGTACCAGGCCCAGTCGTATTCGGTGTCGGCCGCGGCGTGGATCCCGACGTAGCCGCCTCCGGCGCGGATGTAGTTCTCGAACGCGGTCTGCTGGGTGGCGTTGAGCACGTCGCCGGTGGTCGACAGCCAGATCACCGCCCGGAACCGGGCCAGGTTGGCGGCGTTGAACTGATTGGCGTCCTCGGTCGCCTCGACGGCGAAGTTGTTCGCCGTGCCGAGCTGCTGGATCGCAGCGATCCCGGTCGGGATCGAGTCGTGCCGGAATCCGGCGGTCTTGCTGAACACCAGCACCGTGAAGTCCGCGGCCTGCGCGGGAACGGCGGCCAACCCGACGGCGGCGGTGCTCAGGGCAAGACAGAAGGCAATTCTGCGCAACATGATCGTGTGTCTCGCTTCCTGTCGTACGTGGTCCAAACAGGGCGTGCGCCGATCACGCCGAGCGATGCATAGAAGATCATCGCCGGAACATTCCTCGGGCCGGTCCGCCGATCACAGCCCAGGGCAACAGTTATTGCTGTACCAACATTAAAAGGTTTCGATGACCACGTCTAGATGTTACGTCGAAATTGGCGCAACTTTCGTCGCCATCCGCCAAAGTGGCTCAGCCGCGGAAAGAAGCCCGGCGGCCGGCGCTGAGCCGCAGGACAACGCCGACGAGCGCGTCGGCCCGATAGAACCCGACGGTTCGCGAGTCCGCGCTGCGGCGGGCGTTGTCGCCGAGGACCACCAGATGCTGGGCGGGGACCACCAGCTCGGCGACGGGGATGCCCGGCGGAACCGGATCGCCCGGCAGCGCGGTCACCCGCTTGAGGTGCCAGCGGTCCACCGGCTCCATCTCCCGCGTCGCGTCCGGCGCCTCGATCACCACGACGTCTCCCCGGCGCACCGCCCGCAACCGGCTGCGGCGCGCCAGGACGCGGTCGCCGTGGGCGAACGCGGGGCTCATGCTGTCGCCTCTCACGTCGATGATGAGGAAACGGCGGCGCAGAGCCACGACCGCGGTCAGCGCGAGCGCAACGGCGAGACCGGCGAGAGCGAGCAAGGTGCTCACCGCGCCGCCGCGTTCTCATAGCCCGCTGCCTGAAGCCGGAACAGCCTGGCGTAGCCCGATTCCGACGCCATCAGCTCGTCGTGGGTGCCCTGAGCGGCGACCTGGCCATCGTCGAGGATGACGATGAGGTCTGCGTCGCGGATGGTGCCGAGCCGGTGCGAGATGAGCAGGCTGGTCGCCGTCTGCCGATGGGCGCGCAGCTGGGTGTGGATGGCGTGCTCCGCCTCGGCGTCGAGCCCCGAGCTCGGCTCGTCAAGAATGACCAGGTCTCTTCCTTCGCGCAGAAACGCCCGAGCCAGCGCCAGCCGCTGCCATTGGCCACCCGACAACAGAATCCCGGTGTCCGGGTCGTCGTGATCCCCGGAGTGGAAGAAGGTGCGCGACAGCAGCGTGTCGTAGCCGCGGGCCAGGCCGCGAACTTTGTCGTGGATGCCGGCCCGGCGGGCGGCCGCCTCGATGCGGCCGGGGTGTTGTGCCGCGGCGAGATCGCCCACGCCGATGTTCTCCCGCACCGTCATCTCGTAGGACATGTAGTCCTGGAACACTGCCGCCATCCGGTCACGCAGCTGGGCCACCGGCATGTCCCGCAGGTCGATGCCGTCCCATCGGATGCTGCCGCGGTCCGGGTCGTAGAACCGGCACAACAGCTTGACCAGGCTGCTCTTTCCGGCCCCGTTCAGGCCCACCAGCGCGACCGCGGCGCCCGCCGGGATGAACAGGTTCACCCCGCGCAACACCCAGGGCCCGTCGCTCGAATAACGGAACCAGACGTCATCTAGCTGGATACCGGTCCGCAGCGGGGGCACCGGCACCGGTTTGAGCGGGACCGGCAGGTCCGGCGGCTGCTCCTCGACGAAACGGTAGTGGTCGAACATCAGGGCCGCCTGATGGGCGGTGCCAAGCCGCTGCACGAGCTCCTGGATCGCCGACTGGGTGGCGGGCACAGCGGCTATGAAAAGCGCCAGGTCGCCGATGTTCAGCGCGCCCCGGGCCGCGGCCGAGACCGCCCACACCAGACCCGCCGCCGCGATCGCCGCGGTGAGGGCCTGCAGCAGGCCGGTGACCCGCAGCTCCATCCGCTGCTGGCCGGCCTGTTCCCGATTGGACTGGCTCAGCTCCCGCAGCATCCGGCCACGAAACATGTCGGTCAGCCCGAACAGGCGCAGCTCCTTGGCGGCGGGAATGCTGGTCAGCAGATCGGCGAAATGATGCTCGCGGCGCGCGTGCGGGCTGATGCGCCACATCATGGCCGCCCGCGCCCGGCCCAGGCGCACCTGCACCACCATCGTCGGGACGGCCGCCGCGAGCACCACCACGGCCAGCGCCGGCTCGAGGGTGATCAAGGTGGCGAGGAACCCGATCAGCGTGATGGAGGCCTGCGCGGTGGCCAGCGAGTCGTCGACCAGGTGGGCGGGCCAGCCCCGGCCCGCCTGCTCGGCCATGTTGAGCCGGTCGCGGAAAGCTGGATCCTCCAGTTTGGCCAGCCCGCTCAGCCGGCCGACCGCCACGTACAACCGGTCCATCGCCCGCAGGGCCACCGCCCGTGAGATGTGCCCGTGCAGGTAGCGCCGCAGCTCGGGCGTCACGGCCTGGAGGACCGCCAACGCGGCCAGCGTCGCCAGCGGTGCGGTGAGCCCGTTCCAGCCGGGTTCGCCGGTGATGCGGTCAAATATTTGCTTGGTACACCACGCGGCCGCCACGGGAATCAGCCCGGTGCCCACCGCCAGCGGCGCATACACCGCGATCGCCCGCGGTGCGGCCCGCCAGGCGAGCAGGGCCGCAGCGGCCAGATGATGCGCAATCCGCTGCGGCCCAAGCCTGCTGGCCGTGCCGTCGGTCATGTCGCGGCCGCGTAGGCCCGCAAGGTTCGGGTGCTGGCTCCGGCGGCCACCACCCGTCCCCCGTTATCGACCATGCATATCGTCGGGTACCCGTCCACCCCCAACGCCTGGGCGATCGCCCCGGGCGGGGACTCGACGACGATCTCGCCGGTGCCTGCCAGCGCCTCGACATACTCCGATGCCGCGTCATGGTCGCCGACAATGACGGTCAGCACCCGGCTCGGGATGTCCGAAACGAACGACAGATATTCGGGCAACAGCGCCTTGCAGGGGCCGCAGCCGGGGGAGAAGAAGCCGATGACGGTGTCTTCGCCGCCGGTCAGGAAGGTGCGGTCGATCGCTGTCCCGGTGATGCTCCTGCCGTGGATGTCACCGACCACCGTGCCGGGCGCGATGCCGTCCCGGCCGCTGGATGACAGCTGCGCCAACGTTTCGGTGTGTTCACGCAGTCGCCGGATGACACCTAGGGTCAGGATCAGATCGAGCAGGCACAGGAGGCCGACGATGACGACCGCGGCGGTCAGCAGATACATTTCGGTGGCCGGTCCCTTCTAACAGACTGGGTAGTAGGGGCAGTCCCCGACGTACCAGCCGCCACAACTCTTGACACAGTTGCAGTTCTCCGAACACCAGCGCCGCCACGCGACGCCGCCGGAACACTTGCATTCGTAGTAGCCGCCCCGGCACTGGCACGCGCTGGCTTCCTTGCGCGGCACTATCGCGCTGAGCAGCCGGTCTCCGAACTGGTTGAGCAGTTCAACCATCCGGTCCTCCTCTGAAAGAAGTGGATGTTGCTCTTGCTGATCAGCGTGCCAGGCGGGGCTAACAACGGGCTTCGCATCGACTACCGGCGTTGCCACTAGGCTCGTAAGCATGGGGGAGGCGGAGACCGGCAGCCTGGTGGAAATCAGGCTTCTGGGCGTGCCTGAGCTGCTGATCGACGGGAAATCGCGGCCGCTGGCCCCGATGGAGCGTGGCGTGCTCGCCGTGCTGGCGCTGGTGCCGGGCCGGGTCGTGACGGTGGAGAAACTGATCGATTCGCTATGGGCGGTGGCGGCCGCCTCGGCGCGAACCCGGATCCATGTGCTGATCTCCGCGCTGCGCCGCAAGCTGGCCTGTGAGGTGATCACCTCGGTGGCCGCGGGCTATATGTTGCGCGCCGACAGCGTCCAGGTCGACCTGTGGGGCTTTGACGAGCGGGTGGCCCAGGCGAGCCGTGCCATCGCCAGCGGCGGGCACGAGCAGGCGGGCGACCTGTTGCAAAACGCGCTGGGCCGGTGGCGCGGGGCCGCACTGGCCGGCCTGGACATGCCCTTCGCGCGGGCCGCGCGGTCCGAATTGGAGGAACGGCGGCTGCTCGCGCTCGACGAGCGAATCGCCTGCGATCTGGAGCTGGGCCGCCATGATCGGCTGATCGGGGAGCTGACGGGCCTGGTGGCCGAGCATCCCCTGCGCGAACGCCTGCGCGGGCATCTGATGCTGGCGCTGACCCGCGCTGGCCGCCATGTGGACGCGCTGGCGCAGTTCCGCTCCTATACCGCCCACCTCAACGACGAGTACGGCCTCGAGCCCAGCAGCAGACTCAGAGAGCTGCACGCCTCGATTCTTCGCGACGACTGCCCGCCCGTCGGCCCCTCGCCCGCGGCACAGGCCACCTCACCCGCCGCGCAGGGTGTCTCGCCTGTGCCGCAGGGCGTCTCGTCTGTGTTGCAGGGCGTCTCGCCTGCGGTGCTGCCTGTGCCGGCGCAGCTTCCGGCGGCGCCGGGCGGATTTGTCGGACGCGCCGCGGAGCTGGCCGAGCTGACCCGGCTGGCGCTGGGGCAGGGCGCGCCGCTGCTCGTCATCGCGGGCGCGGGCGGGGCCGGGAAAACCGCGCTGGCACTGCATTTCGCGCACTCCGTCGCGGAACACTTCGACGGCGGGCAGTTCTATGTGGACCTTCACGGCTGGGCCGACGACCCGCCGCTGCCGCCGCTGCACGCGCTGGGCGCGTTCCTTCGTGCCCTCGGTGTCCCCGGCGACCGCATTCCGCTGGCCACCTCGGAGGCGGCGGCCTTGCTGCGCAGCCATCTGCACACGCGGCGGGTGCTGGTCCTGCTGGACAACGCCGCGTCGCCCGAGCAGGTCCGGCCGCTGCTGCCCGGCAACCATTCGTCCCTGGTGCTGGTGACCAGCCGGGCCAGCCTCGGCGGGCTGGCCGCGTCCAACGGGGCGGTAAGGGTCGCGCTCGGCCCACTGTCCGATGTGGAGGCTATCGACGTCCTGGGCGCGGGGATAGCACCGGATCGCCGCGATCGGGAGGCCGTGGCCCTGGCCGAGGTGGCCCGGTTGTGCGGTGGGCTGCCGCTTGCCCTTCGCCTCGCGGGCATCCAGATCGCCGACGATCCCGCCCGTTCCGTCGCCGGCTTCGCCGAGCGACTGCGGCAGGGCGATCCGCTTTCACGCCTGGCGATCCCGGGCGACCCGCAGGCCGCGGTGGCCAACGCCTTCCGCCTGTCCTACCTGCGGCTGGACCCGGCGTGCCAGCGCACGTTCCGCGCGCTCGGCGCGGTGCCCGGGGCCGACGCCGCCACCGCCACGGTGGCCGCGGTGACCGGCGACGAGCTTGGCGCGGCCGAGGCAGCCCTCGACCAGCTGGTCGCCGCGCACTTGGTGGACAAGGCGGGGCTTGGCCGGTACACGATGCATGATCTCGTGCGTTCCTACGCCATCTCTCTGTCGCGCCTGGACCTCGCCGAGCTGGCGGCGGCCCGGCACCGGCATTGGTGTCACCAGCTGGCCATGGCCGACGCCGCCGCCGCGCGGCTGTATCCCCACGCTGGGCGGCTGGCGTTGCCCGACGGGCTGCCGGCGCAGTCTTTCCCTGACGCCCCAAGCGCTCTGGCCTGGCTCGATGCCGAAAGAGCCAACCTGGTATCGCTGGTGGCCGACGCCGCCACCCATCCCGAGGGCCGCGGCTTCGCCTGGCTGATCGCCGACCGGATGCGGGTCTACCTGTGGCACGCCCACCGGGCTCAGGAGTGGCTCGCCGTGGCCGGCAACGCACGGGCCGCCGCAGAAGCCGCCGGTGACCGGCCGGGCCTGATGGCATCCCTGATCAGCCTGAGTTACGCGCACTTCCTGGCCCGTCAGCTTCCCCAGGCGCTGGCCGCCGCGCACCGGGCGCAAACCCTTGCCGCGCCGGACGACCTTGCGGTGGCCGAGCAGACCCACAACGCCATCGGCAACGTGCACTGGCGCCGGGGCAACCTGCGCCGGGCCGACATCCACTATCGGCGGGCGCTCGCGGCGGCCAGGGCGGCCGGCCGGCCCGAGGTGGTTCTGCTCATCAGCTTGGGAAACATCTGCCTTGAGGCGGGCCGGATCCGGGAAGCCCGCGACATCTACGAGCGGGCAGCGGCGCAGGCCGCTGCCAGCGGAGCGCACACCATCGAAGCGATCAGCCTGGTCAATCTGGCCGTGGCCGAAAAGGAACTGGCCCATCTCGCCGCCTCCGGGCAATGCCTCGACCGCGCGCGCAAGGCCGCCGCGGTCGCCGGGCACGACATCGAAAGCGCTGTGCTCACTGAGCTTTCCTCGGTGTACCTGCGCGCCGGTCTGCTGGACCGGGCGCTCGATCACGCGTCGCGTTCCCTGCTGCACGCGCGGGAGAGCGCCAATCAGGAGGCCGAGACGGCGGCGCTGAACGCGCTGGGCCAGGCGCACCGCGCCCGCGGTGAGGCCGATCTGGCGCGCGAGTGTCACCAGGAGGCGCTGAGGATGGCCCGGATGGCGGATAACCGTTACACCGCAACGGTTGCGCTGCTCGGTGTGGCCGGTGCCGTGCGCGACACCGACCCGGCCCAAGCCTTGCGGCATGCGCAGGAGGCGCTGCGTGAGGCGCGCCGGTTCGGCTACCGGACCCTGCAGGCCGACGCGCTGGCGCTGCTGGCCGAGGCGTTTCTGGCCACCGGCAAGCTCAAGCCCGCCCTGACCAGCGCCCACCATGCGCTGGCGCTGAGCCGCCGTACCGGTTACCAGTACATCGAAGCGAGGTCGGCACGGGTCGCCCGGCGGGCGCGCACGCTGCTGTGAGGTGCGGACGGCGGCCGGGCCGCCGTCCGCGGTGCGGTTCAGCCGAAGTTCAGGGTGATGGATTTGCTCCCGGAACCCGGAATGAAGAAGATGCTGGCATCGGCGAAGCTGTCTCCGCCGAACCAGGCTTCGCCGTCAACGCCCGTGGCGCGGAACTTGACGAACTGGGGGCCGAGCAGGCTCAGGTGCTGCGGCTCGGAGAGGTCTCCGAACGACCATCCCGTCGTATCGCCGGTGAAAGCGTTGTGCGCCACCAGAGTGTCGCCGGATCGGCCCAGGACGGTGGCGGTGACTGCCGTGCCCGCCTTGAACCGGTAGTCGTACGTCGTGGTCGCACCTGCCCTCACCCGAACCGTCTGCGCCAGATGACGATTGGCGGTGTGGCCCGCGAACTGCAGGTTGTCCTGGACGAAGCTCAGCGGCCAGTCATACGGGCCGGCGAAGTCGATGGTGTAGAAGCCGTTTTCGTCCGTGCTGGTGGTGACCGGCCCCCCACAGCAGATCGGGTAACCGCCCTGGACCAGGCCGACCCTGGCCGAGGCCGCCGGCTGACCGTCTGGTTTGGTGACCCGTCCGGTGATGGTTCCGGCGCGGTCCATCTTGATGGTCAGGCTCTTGGTCTGCCCCGCACTCAGTGTGATGGACTTGGCCTGCAGCTGGCGACCGGTGCCGCCATGCGGACCCACCCACTGCGCGCCGTAGCCGGGGGCGTTGACCGGTGCGGCGAACACCTGATAAGTACCCGCCTCAAGGAAAGTACGGGTCAGGTGACCCTGCTCGTCGGTGGGCTCGTCGCATTCCGAGTCGATGGTGCCGTCGGTGAGAGTGGTCAGCTGAATACAGACGCCTGGAACCGGAGCGCCGGTCGCCGCGTCGACGGCCGTCACCTCCAACGCAGACGCCGGGACCAGGTCAACGGTCACCTCGGCCTGTGCACCGCCCGTCACCGCAACGGTTGCGGAGCGGGAGTGGTGGCCCTCGCCGAAAATGTTGAGGTTCCGAGTGCCCGCCTGAACGCTCTGGATCAGAAGCGTCCCGGTCTCGGTGCTGCCGCTGCGCGGGAAGATCTCGGCGTAGAACGAGTTGACGGGCGCGCCCGTGAGCGAATCGCGGGCGTGGACAAGCACATCGCCCCGCGGCAGGGCCGTGTCATTGACCGTTGTCGTCGTGTTGGCGGTGACGGTCACCGGATCGGCCCGATAGCCCGGATCGAAAGCGGGCTTGCCGAAGGCCAGCTGATAGATGCCGAGCTCATACTTCTGGAACAACACCTCGTAGGAGGCGGCGAACGCCGAGCCGATGGTCCAGAAACCGTTGGCGTCGGTGGTGGTGCCCGGCCCCGAGCTTCCCCCGATGTGGTTGAGAGTAACCGAGGCGCCGGCGATGGGAGATCCGTCGCTGTCGACGAAGCGGCCGGTCGCCGAACCCCGCGGCAGCAGGGAGTCGTCCACGATCGTCTCCGCGCCGGCTGTCACCGTGTATCTGGTGGCCGTCGGATCGGTGAGCTTCGACTGAGCAAATTGGGTCAAACCGGGGGCCATGCTGAACGTGACCCGGTATTCGGGTCCTGGTTGCAGGCCCTCGGCTCGATAGAAGCCATTGACATCGGTCGTCGTCGTGACGGCACTGGGCCCGTACACGGTGACGAACGCATGGACCACCGGGCTGCCGTTGTCGGTGAGATGACCGGCGATGCTGCCGGTGTCGGCGACCGCCTGAGCCGGCGCGGCGGCGCCAACCGCCACCATCATGAGGCCTGAGATCAGCAGCCCTAATCGTGGTAGTCGAAACTTGCGCATGTAACCCCCTCACACACCTGATCGGGACATGGAAAGGCGGGGTTGATTGCGATGATGACCCCCGTCGATGCGAGAGCGTACCGAACTCGAGCAAGATGCGCGACGCGATATACGCTTTCGCGCATGCGGCGCAAGACGATCATCCATGTCAGTCTGATCGTGACCGGGGTGGTCCTGGTCGCCTCGGCGGGGGTAGTCCTCATCGCGGCCACCCGGCCCGCGATGAGCGTCGCTGCGCGCGACCTCGGTGCGGCCGAGCTCGGCGAGCAGACGGACCCCAGCGCCTCGCCGCAGCCGAGCGCGAGCGCTTCGCCCGGCCAGAGCTGCGGACGGCTCGCCTTCGACAAGCCGAGCGCGGCGTCGCTGCGATCGTCGGCCAAGAAGGCCTTCGCTTTCTACTTCCCGCCCTTCCCGGTGTCCATTGAGAACAAGCCGCCCGACGCCGACAGCTACGCCAAGTGGCAGTTCACCGGGAACGCGTCCGGGCAGTACGACCTGCGGGACCGCCCGATCGCCAGGCCCGCGCGCGGCGGATCCTGGAAGCAACTGGACTTCGAGACCGAGATCAAGCAGGCGATCGCGATCGGGCTGGACGGTTTCATCTGGGAGTATCACACCCACCCGACCGACCAGCGGTGGAACCAGCTGCCGGCGATGCTGGCCGCGGTGAAGGCGGTCGACCCCGGCTTCAGCATCATGCTCAGCCCTGATCTGCCGCAGGGCGCGGACTCATTGCCCGACGGGATCATCTCGGACGTGCTGAAGGTCAAGGATGAGCCGGCTCTGGTGAGAAAGGACGGCGCGATCGTGCTGGCACCGTTCTACCCCGAGCGCAAACCGGCATCGTGGTGGGACGCCGTGGGCACTTCGCTGGCCGCGCAAGGGGTTAAGACCTCGCTACTGCCGCTTTTCCTTGACGGGTCACCGGAATCGCGCGGCGGCGAGTGGAACAACAGCGTGCTGGGTTATTCGAGGTGGGGCAGCGCCTGGGCCGCCAGCGCGGGCTCGATTCCTTCGCACACCGCCCAGGCGCACAACCAGGGCCGCATTTACATGGCGTCGCTGGTGTTCGAGGACACCCGTACCAACACCGGCCAGTTCTGGGAAGCGGGCAACAGCGCCACCCTGCGCGCGACCTGGGAGAAGGCGATCGCGGGCGGCGCTGACTGGGTTTACCTGCGCACCTGGAACGACTATCAAGAGGCGTGGACGGCGCCGTCGCAGGAACGCGGCACGTCGGTGGGGGACGTTGCCGCCTACTACCTCGCCTGGTTCAAGAAGGGCAGCCGGCCGGCGCTCAAACGCGATGCCGTGTACTACTTTCACCGCAGCCACCACACCGGCCTGCCCTACGACACTTCCAAACAGGTCAAGCCGATGAAGCTGACGATGGGCGATCCGATTACCAACGATGTGGAGCTGCTCGGCTTCGTCGCCGCGCCCGGCCAGCTCGTCATCACCCAGGGGTCCGAGGTGCAGACCAAGGACGTGGCCGAGCCGGGCGTGGTCTCGTTCAAGGTGCCGTTGAAGGCTGGGACCACGCCCGTGTTCGAGCTGCGCCGGGGCGGCACCGTGCTCAAAGTGCAGAGCCGCACCCCGATCAGGTCGAGCATTGCGCTGCAGGACTGGATCTACCACGGCGGTGGCGGCACAGCCTGCGTTTGAGTGCACCGTTCGGTTCTAGTTCAGGTTTGGCTCTCTATCCAGCCGTTCGGCTGGAACAGCGCGGCATCGCTGGGCCGGCTTTCATCGAAGAGCACCCCTTGCGGGCCGGTCACCAGTACGGCGTCGACGTAGACGCCGCGGCCGTGCGGGGCCGGTCCGGTGTGGTAGCTCCAGCGCAGGTTGGTGACGCCGGCCCCCAGCTGCGCCGTGGCCCGCAACCATTGCCTGCCTTCGAATCCGGTGAACGTTCCGTCGGTCTGCCAGCTGTATTTGCCCACCTGCAGCGAAAGCGGAACCAGGTGCCAGGTCGTGCCGCCGTCCGAGGACGTCTCCACGGCGCCGCTGTCGGTCTCGGCCGTGTCGTACCACAGATCGAACGACAGCTGCGCGCCACCGGCCGGAACGGCGAGCGGAATGGTGAGCGTGGTCGTGGTGTTGTCGGCTGTCCCGGCGAACCAGGCGGTGCGGCCCTGGGTGGGGCGCACCGGCAGGGCCATCGCCAGGTCGGTGCCGACGGCGGCGCGGGCCGGGTTGATGCTGCCCCAGTTGCGGCTCGGGTGGACCCGGTTGGTGAGCAGAATGACGAACGAATGCGCCAGCGGGTCGATGACGATCGACGTGCCGGTGAAGCCGGTGTGCCCGGCGGTGACCGGTGAGCTTAGCGCGCCCATGTAGCGGCGCTGGTCGAGCTCGAAGCCCAAGCCGTGGTCGTGGGTGGGGAAGGCCTGGTTGTAGTTGGTGAACAGCTCCCGTACCGAATCCTGCGAAAGGATCCGGGCGCCCTGGTATTGCCCGCCGTTGAGCAGAGCCTGCGCCAGCACGGCCAGATCATTGGCGGTGGAGAAGATCCCGGCGTGCCCGGAGACCCCGCCGACGCACAGGGCGTTCTCGTCGTGCACGCTGCCCCACACGATGCCGCGGCCGGTCGACGGCTGGTACTCCTCGGCGGCTATCCGCGGCTTGAGCCGGGCCGGCGGGTTGAACATCGTCTCGGTCATCTTCAGCGGCCCGGTGATGTGTTGCGCGATCACGTGATCGAGGGTTTGCCCGGTGACCGTTTCGATGACCTTGCCCAGCGTCATCATGTTCATGTCGGCGTAGAGGAACGCCACGTTCGGCGGAGTCAGCGGCGCGACCGCGTAGACGGCTGCCCACATTTCGTCGTAGGTGGCATAGGTACACAGTGAAGGGTTTGGGTCAGCGGGCAACCCCGAGGTGTGGGTGAGCAGGTTGAGGATGGTGATGTCGGACTTGCCGTTGGCCGCGAAGGCCGGAATGTAGCGCACCACCGGGGCGTCGAGCGCGATCCGGCCGTCCTGGATGAGCTGCACGGCGGCGATCGCGGTGAACAGTTTGGTCATCGAGGCGACATCGAAGATGGTGTCGCGCTGCATCGCAATCCACTGGTCGGGCGGGATCTCGGTGGGGGCATCGTTGAGATAGCGCAGCGCGTAGCCGACCACGTCATGCGCGACGATCACGCCGTCGTGGGCCGCCAGCGCGACCGCGCCGGGATACATCGGATACGTCGGCGACGGCCGCAGGAAACGAGCGATGTCGACGGCGATCTGGTCGATGTACCGGGGAACCAGCCCGGCCTGCTGTGCTGTCCCGTAACGCAGCGTCTGCGGCGGGCGCGCGAACTTGATGTCGGCACCGGTAACCGTGGGCGGCCCGCTGACCGGTGCGGCCACCGCGCCCGACTGGGCGAGGACGGCAAGGCCGACGGCGGCGGCGACGCCCGCCATGGCACGCACCAAACGTCCACAAAACATCGACGGCTCCGCGTTCAAACTAGATGGGTGCCTCTCGCGTGACGCGCGAAAGCAGTGCGATGCGAAGCCAGCCGGTAGACCGCCCCCATGGCGCTGTACCAGCATAAACAGCTCATATGCCAACCCTTTGCCAGGACACGGCCCGGTCTTGCTGGGGCTTTCTGCGCCGTTTCTGCGCTGTTTCCGCATCGCGCGCCATGGTGGTCCCCAGTTCGCTAGAAGGGGGAGTGGCGTGGGTGCGGTTGCAACAACCGATCCGACTGCCGCCGGATCGGTGATCTCGTTGCCGTCCGGTGGTGGGGCGGTCGCCGGTCTGGGGGAGACATTCACACCGGATCTGTCCAGCGGTGCGGGCAGATTCTCGGTGCCGATCGAGGTACCGGCCGGGAGGCTTGGCGTGCAGCCCGCGCTGGCGCTGCGCTACCAGACCGGGTCCGGCAATGGGCCGTGGGGGCTGGGCTGGGACATGGGCCTGACCGCCGTGATGCGTAAGACCTCCCGTGGCGTGCCCCGCTACGACCCCTCCGACGTGTTCATCCTCTCCGGAACCGAGGATCTGGTACCGGTGGCGGGTTCGACGCCGGGCCGGGTGCGGTACCGGCCCCGGACCGAGGGGCTTTTCGCGCGCATCGAGCACGTGCGGGACGACTCCGGCGACTATTGGGAGGTCCGCACCCGCGACGGCCTGCGCTCACGCTACGGCGAGCCGGTGGCCGATCCCGCCGACCCCGACCGGATCGCCGGGTGGCGGCTCACCGAGGTCCGCGACCCGATGAACAACGTGATCCGGTACGAGTACCTGGCCGACTCCGGACAGCCGCTGATCGAACGGATTTCCTACGCCGACTACGGCGATCCGGCCGCGCCCTCTTTCCTCGTGACCGTCGACTTCGATTATGAGAGCAGGCCCGACCCGTTCTCCACCTACCGCAGCGGATTCGAGATCCGCACAACCCTGCGCTGCCACACGATCCGGGTGTCGACGCATGCGGCCGACGGCGTGGCGCGCACAGCCCGCGAATACCGGCTCGACTACCAGCAGGCCCCCTTCAACGGGGTGTCGCTGCTGACCCGGGTCGGCCTGGTCGGTGTGGACGGGACTGCGCAGGAGCCGATGCCGCCGGTGACGTTCGAGTACTCCACTTTCGATCCGGCCGGCCGCCGGTTCCAGCCGCTGACCGGGCCGGCCCTGCCGCCGGTGCCGTTGAGCCACCCCGCGCTGTCCATGGTGGACCTGCGCGGCGTCGGCCAGCCGGACCTGGTCGAGCTCGGTTCCGCGCAACGGTTCTGGCGCAACGCCGGCGGTGGCCGCTTCGAGGCGCCACGGCCGCTGACCGAGGCCCCGCCCTTCGCGCTTGGCGTCGGCACACAGTTCATGGACGCCAACGGCGACGGACGTCCCGATCTGGTCGTGTCCGCCCCGGCTTCGGCGGGCGGGTTCGGCTACTTCCCAATGTCCTTCGGTGGCGGATGGAGCCGGAATTCGTTTCAGCAGTATAGGCAGCGGCCGAGCGTGGATCTGGCCGATCCCCGGGTGCGGCTGGTCGACCTCGACGGCGACGGCCTGACCGACGTGCTCTTCTCCGGCCGGGTACTGGAGTCCTGGTTCAACGATGCCGACCCCGACCGGGCGTGGGAGAGCCAGGCGTTCACCGGCCTGCCCACCGCGGGTGGTCTGTCCGATGTGGACTTTGCCGATCCCCGGATCAGGATGGCCGACATGACCGGCGACGGGCTGTCGGACATCGTCCTGCTGCGCAGCGGCAACGTCGGCTACTGGCCGAACCTGGGGCACGGGCGGTTCGGCGCGATGATCACCATGCGCACGTCGCCGCGGCTGCCCGACGGGTACGACCCGAGGCGCGTGCTGCTCGGCGATCTCGACGGCGACGGCGTCGCCGACCTGGCCTACCTGGACCAAGGCCGGGTTCTGTTGTGGGGCAACCGTTGCGGCAACTCGTGGACCGAGCAGCCGATCACGGTGGTGGGAACGCCTCTGGTGGACACCGATGCGGTGCAGCTCGCGGATCTGCACGGCACCGGGATGGCCGGAGTGTTGTTCAGCCGGGCCGACGACGGGTCCGGGCGGGCGCATCTGCGGTTCCTGGACCTCACCGCGGGCGTGAAGCCCTACCTGCTGACAGGAATCGACAATCATCACGGTGCTCGCACGGCCGTCCGCTACCGGTCGTCGACCGAGGAGTTTCAGCGCGACCGGTCCCACCCGGTCAACCGCTGGCGCACCACGCTGCCGTTCCCGGTCCACGTGGTGGCGAAGGTCGAGGTGGACGACGCCTTCTCGCACGGCCGGTCGACCGCGGTTTTCCGGTACCACCACGGGTATTGGGACGGCCTCGAGCGCGAGTTCCGCGGTTTCGGCATGGTGGAGCAGATCGACTCGGAGACCTTCGCCGAATCGCCCGGCACGGTCGCGACGGAGCACTTTTCCCCGCCGACCCTCACCAAGACCTGGTTCCATCTCGGGCCGGTGGCCGCGGTGGAAGCGGGCGACTGGACCGAGCTGGATCTGAGCAACGAGTACTGGCCCGGCGACCCGTCGCTGCTGTCTCGGCCGGCCGAGCAGACCTCCCTGCTGCGGGGGCTGAGCCGGGAGGCGCGGCGCTCGGCGCTGCGGGCGCTGCGGGGGCAGGTGTTGCGCAGCGAGCTCTTCGCACTGGACGGCACGCAACGCGCGGACCGGCCTTACACCGTGACGGAGTCGTTGCCGGGCCTGCGCGAGGAGTCGGCGGGGGTCTTCTATCCCTTCGTGCTCGGTCAGCGAAGCACCCAGTGGGAGCGCGGCGACGACCCGCTTACCGTCTTCTCCTTCACGGCGGGTTTCGACCGGTACGGGTTGCCGACCGGAACGCTCGCGATCGCCCTGCCGAGGGGCCGTGCAGCCGATTCCCCCACGGGCGCAAGCTATCTGGCCACGTTCGCCACCACCCAGTACGCGCAGCGCGACGACGCCGGCCACTACCTCGTCGACCGGGTGGCCCGGGCGAGCAGCTTCGAGGTGGTCAACGACGGCACCGCCTCCGTCGAGCAGCTGCGGCGGGCGGTGCTGGCCGGTGAGGCCGGGCGGGCCGGGGCCTCGCTGCGCCTGACCGGGCACACCCGCACCTTCTACGACGGGGAGGCGTTCACCGGGCTGCCGCTGGGTTCGCTTGGCGAGCAGGGATTGCCGACCCGGGTCGAGTCGCTCGCCTTCACCGGCGCGTTCCTCGACCAGCTTTACCCCTCCGGCGGGGGCCGCCCGCGTCCGGTCTACCTCGACCCGGCCGGCCCCACGGTGTGGTCGCCGGAGTATCCGGCGGAATTCCGCGAGCTGCTGCCCGACCTCGCCGGTTACCGGTTTGACGGCGACGATGCCGTGCCCGGCTCACCCGGCGGGTACTACGTGACGACCGCCCGGCATCGCTTCGAAAGCCGCGGCCTGGTGGTGTCCACTATGGACGCGCTGGGTTCGGTGAGCCGGATCGAGTACGACGCGCACGATCTGTTGCCTGTTCGAGCCGTCGATGCTGCTGGGCTGGTGACCGAGGGCGTTTTCGACTACCGGCTGCTGAAGCCGCGTGCGGTCACCAATCCCAACGGCAACACCACCTCGGCCACGTTTTCCCCGCTCGGCCTGGTCACCGCCGTGCACGTGCGCGGCAAGCATGGCGAGGGCGACCGAGACCTGCCCAGTACCCGGATGAGTTATGACCTGCTCGCCTTCGCCGAGCGCGGCCAGCCGATCTCGGTGCGCTGTGAACGCCGGGTGCACCACGACTCGGACGAGGGCGCGCCCGGCGACATGGTGTCCACTGTGGACTTCACCGACGGGTTCGGCCGGCTGCTGCAACGGCGGGCGCAAGCCGAGGACACCCAGTTCGGTGACCGGATCTTCGGCGGCGGGGTGATCCCGGCCGTGGTGGATGTGCCGCCGGTGGGCGACACCGTGGGGCGCACCCGCGCGGAGGGCGACCCCGACAACGTGATAGTCAGCGGCTCACACGTTTACGACAACAAGGGCCGGATCGTGCACAGCTACGAGCCGTTCTTCGGCACCGGCTTCGCCTATGCGGAACCGGCCGGCGATCAGCTCGGGCAGCGGGTCACCAGCTTCTACGACCCGCGCGGCCACACCGTGCGCACGGTGTCGCCCGATGGCAGCGAGCAGCGGGTCGTGTTCGGGGTGCCGGCCGACCTGACCGACCCGGACACCTACGCGCCTACGCCGTGGGAGTCGTACACCTATGACGCCAACGACAACGCCGGGCGCACCCATGGCGATGACACCCAGCCCTACCGCGACCATTGGAACACCCCGACCAGCGTCGAGCTGGACGCGCTCGGCCGGGCGGTGGTCAGCGTGGCCCGTACCGGAGGTGCGGCGGGCGACCGGCTCACCACCCGCGCCGCCTACGACATTCAGGGCAACCTGCTGTCCATCACCGACGCGCTGGGCCGGGAAGCGTTCCGCTACACCGTCGATCTGGCCAAGCGCCGCTGGCGGGTGGAAAGTATCGACGCGGGCCGCCAGGACACCGTGCCGGACGCGCTCGGCCACCCGGTGGAGAGCCGCGACGCACGCGATGTCGTTACCTTGCAAGCATTCGACCGGTTGCACCGGCTGGCCCGGCTATGGGCGCGTGACGATCCGGCGGAGCCGGTCACCCTGCGCCAGCGCCTCGACTACGGCGACGGCGGCGATCCCGGTCAGCCCGCCGCGGAACGGAAGGCGGCCCGCGAAGCGAACCTGCTCGGGTTTCCTGCACGCCAGCACGACGAGGCGGGATTGCTGACCATCGATGCGGTGGATTTCAAGGGCAACGTGCTCTCCTGCACGCGAAGGGTGATCGCCGACGGGCCGGTGCTGGCCGTTTACGAGAAGGCGCCGCAGAACGGCTGGCAGGTGCAGCCGTTCACCGTCGACTGGACCCCGGCGCCTGGGCAGACCCAGGAGCAGCGCGATGCGCTGTTGCTGGAACCGCTGGGCTATCAGACCAACACCCAGTACGACGCGCTGAACCGGGCCACCAGCCACCTGTTCCCGGCCGATGTGGCCGGACAGCGGCGCGAGCTGCGGCCCACCTACAACCGGGCCGGCGAGCTGGAGGCGGTGAGCCTGGACGGCGTGACCTACGTGCAGCGGATCGCCTACGACGCGACTGGCCGCAGAACCCTTGTGGCGTACGGCAACGGCGTGCTGACCCGGTATGCCTACGACGTCAGGTCGTTCCGGCTCGCCCGGCTGCGCACAGAGCACTACACGCTCGCAGGCGAAGCGACCTACCGACCCGGCGGGCCGGTGCTGCAAGACCAGGGCTATCGGTTCGACCTCGCCGGAAACCTGCTCGCGATCGAGGACCGTACCCCCGGCAGCGGCATCCCCGGCAACCCGGCCGCCTTGACGGCCAGCGACCCGATGCTGCGCAAGCTGCTTGGCGACGGCGACGCTTTGGACCGGCGCTTCACCTACGATCCGATCTACCGCCTGCGGTCCGCGACCGGGCGCGAGGCGCAAAGCCCACCGCCCGGCGACCCGTGGACCGACCTGCCTCGGGGCGGCGACGTCACCCGCGCTCAGGCCTACACCGAGAAGTACGACTACGACGCGGCCGGAAACCTGCTCGGTCTGGACAAGGCCGGGGCGGGCGGGTTCACCCGCACGTACACCATGTCGGCCACCAGCAATCGCTTGCAGCAGCTGGTATCCGGTAAGACGCCTTTCGCGTACACCTTCGACGCGAGCGGAAACCTCATCGCCGAGACCACCTCGCGGCACTTCAGCTGGACCCACGTGGATCGGTTGCGCGCCTTCGCCACCCAGACCGCGGGCGCAGAACCGTCAGTGCACGCGCAATACCTTTACGACGCGGCCGGTCAGCGGGTGAAGAAGCTGGTGCGGCGGCAGGGCGGCGCCATCGAGGTCACCCACTACCTCGATGGGGTGTTCGAGCACCACCGCTGGAGCGGCCCGAGGGGCGGAGCCAACAACCACGTACACGTGATGGACGACCAGCAACGCATTGCGCTGGTACGCAGCGGGCTGCCGCATCCCGACGACGCCGGCCCGCCCATCGCCTTCCACCTCGACGACCACGTCGGCAGCTCGACCGTCGTGCTTGACGCCTCGGGCGCGTTCGTCAACCGCGAGGAGTACACCCCCTACGGGGAGACGAGCTTTGGCAGCTACTCGCGCAAGCGTTACCGCTTCCTCGGGCGCGAACGCGACGAGGAGAGCGGCCTGGGCCACCACGGCCTTCGCTACTACCTGCCCTACCTGGCCCGCTGGGCGTCCTGCGACCCGCTGGCGCCGAAGTCGGGGCTCAATGCTTTCCGGTACGCCAAATCATCGCCGATGTGTTTCGCCGACCCGAACGGCGCCGAGGACGTGGAGGTCACCCAGATCGCGCGCGCCTTGCAGGAGGCCGCCAACAACATGGAAAGCGCGTTGCGGCGCAAGCCCAACGAGGGAGCCTCAGCCTTCGGCACCCGGCTGCACGACATCTTCCAGCGGGTCGTCGAGGCCGGAAGCTTCAACTTCCCGAAGATGAACGCATCGCGGATCATCACGGAAGTCGTCATCAGCGCCGACGGTGTGATCCTCGACTTCTCCCGCAAGCCGGGCGGTTCGCCCAAGGACTCGGTCACGGCCGACATCGCGATCCTCAAGAAGGGCCTGTCCAACACCGACCGGCTGGTGGGCCGCAAGGCCTCCGACGTGCTCGCCGCGGGTGTCGACTTCAAGACCGGCAAGGCCCGGCTGCAGACCTATCAGAAGGCATTCTTCAAAGCGCAAAGCGTTCCGTTGTACGAGGTGCGCAGCGAGGGTGATCTGGCCGCCGACATGAAGCGAGCCGCAGCCGCGCCGCGCAACAGCCAGAAGGGCGCGGCCGATCTCGGGATCATGATGACTTTGGCGTCGATCGGCCTCACTGTTCTGCAGTTCCTGGACGACCCGTCGGCGAGAAACGCGGCGGAGATCGCGCAGGGATTGGCCGCCCAGGCGGCGATGGACGCCGTCGCGGTGCGGCTGCTGGGCCGCAGCATCGGCGGGCCGCTGATGTTCTTCGGCGGGATGCGTTCGGACAACGCGCAATACAACGCTCAGATGGAAGAGCAGGAGATGCGCGAGCTCGGGGAAAGAGAGCTGCGGTTCCGGGTTATGGACTATCGCGACAGCAGACCTGACGTGCCCGTCGCCGAGGCAAGGCGAATCATCATTCAAAGCATTCTCGCCGAACACGAAAAGCGCAGACGATAAAGGAGTTTTGGCATGGCGATCCACGTCGAGTTTCGCAGCCCCCCGGCGGGCAGCAGCGTTCCCACCACGTTCACCGTGGCCGGGGTGTGGTTCCACGATGGCGCCCCACCACCGATCCCGGGTGGTGAGTTCACCTTGGCCAGCATATTCGTCCGGTTCGCACCCGGCTCCCCGAATCAGGTGGCCACCGTGAACGAGGATGGCACCTGGGCTGTCACGGGCAGCCTGCCGGGCGGAACGCACCACGGCGACGGTGTCGTCGTCTCGTTCGAGGCGACGGTGATTTTCTTCAGCAACGAGCACCCCAACGACGGCTTCACCCAGATCCTCAGAGACAACCTCAACCTCGTGGTGGAAATCCCCGATCAGGTCCTGCCGGTGGTCACCATCGACGCGTTCGACGACGATGAAACCGTTGACACCCCACCGTTTCGGGTCCCGCTGCTGAGCGGACACGCCGCGGACAGCTCCGGAATCGCCTTGGTGCAATACACCATCGGCGACAACGACCAGCGCCTGAACATGGACTCCGTCACCGGCGACCCGGCGAACGTGACGTGGGCCAAGGCCAACCTCGAGTTCGATGTGGGCCGCCACCGGAT
Source organism: Rhizocola hellebori (assembly GCF_016862955.1). Lineage (GTDB taxonomy): Bacteria > Actinomycetota > Actinomycetes > Mycobacteriales > Micromonosporaceae > Rhizocola > Rhizocola hellebori. The sequence goes on from NZ_BONY01000024.1 coordinate 96,495, forward strand.
CCGGGTGTTCGCCACCGACACCCGCGGAAACGAAGGCATGGCAACGGCTTTCGTCTCGGTGCGCACCAACACTCCGCCTGCCCCCAAAGAGCTGGCGTTCGCCACCACCACCTATCTGTCCGAGCTGCTCGGTCTCGCCTCCCGCGATCTGCGTATCGGCGGCGCTACCAGCAGGCCGACCATCGCCGACATCGCCGCGCGGCTGCGCCAGCCGCTGGCCGCCATCATTTCCCCGGCCACGCACGCCGAGGCCATCAGGGAGGTGGCCCAGCCGCGGCTGGCCATCGAGGTGCTGCGCAGCCAGTTCATCACGCCGCCACCGGTGCTGCTGGAACAGGAATTCCGATTCTCTGTGTACCAGGCGTTCCTGCGTACCATCGGGACAGACTTCCAGGAGCTGCGGCTCGCCCGCGGGGCCACCCCGCAGGTCCGCCAAGCGCTCGCCGCCCGGCTCGGCATACTGGTGAACGGGATAGGGACACAACGGCTCGACGAGCTGCTCCTCGAGCCGCTCACCATGACCGAGGGTCAGCTGGAGACGCTGTTCGGGTTCCGGTCGACCACGCCGGACGACCTGACCGCCGCGCACCCGACCGCAAGCGTCCTGCTGTGGCGGCGCGATGCCCAGCGGCACCAATGGTTTCTGGCCGATCAGCGGGAAAGGGATCTGCCCGGCGGCGCGTTGCCGGTCATCGACCCCGACCTGGTCGACGACACCGATTTCGTCGTGCGCGAACTCACGAATCCGGCTTATGTGCTGTGGGTGCAGCGCGGCCAGCTGGTCGCCACGATGGTCGCCGACATCGCCGCGGCCCTGTCGGGGCCGAACCGCACGCTGGCCGGGTTCGACGCCGCCGTGGCCGACGCGACCCGTACCAACGACGGCCGGACACTGGACATCGTCGCGTTGAGCGGCCAGGAGGCGGCCGGGGTAGACATCCGCGCCCAGCTGCCGGCCTTCGGCGTGACCCTGGACGGTTTCCATTACCTGGCAAGGCTGCGGACCCTGCTGGCCGCCGCGTCCACGCTGACCGAAAGCGAGTGGCGCGACATCGTGTCGATCCTGGTGCAGAGCCGCAAGAGGCGCCTCGCCCGGCCGTGGCGGCTCGACGAGCTCGGCGCGCACGTCACCCTCGCGCCCGGCACCTTCGTGGTCGACACCCCGCTCGCCGCGCCGGGTCCGGATGACCCGCTGCGCTGGCGACGGCTGGCCAAGCTGCGCCTCGACTGGCTGCGCACGGTCCACGTGCGGGCCAAGCAGGCCGACGACCTGGACGCCGGGTGGCAGGCCGACGTCGACGCGGTCGAGGAGCGCACCCTGCCGGTGCTGCGCGACGCCCTCATCGCCGAGCTGGGCCGGCGGCACACCCCGGTGGAAACCAGCCGGCAGACCGCGGAACGGCTGTCCCGCCAGCTCTGCATCGATCTGCAAGCGGCCGCGGCCACCCGGACCAGCCGGGTTACCCAGGCCATCGATTCGGTGCAGGTGCTGCTGATCGGCGCGCGTTCCGGGGTCTTCGCCGGTCCGGGCGGCGATCGGCTTGACGCCGACAGCGAGACGTCTTTCGACCTGGAGTTCGCTTGGCTCTCCTCGTACCCGCGGTGGCGGGCCGCGATCACCTCGTTCGCCTACCCGGAGAACCAGTTGCGGCCCAACGTGTTCGTGGAGGAAACCGTCACCAACGACATCCTGCTCGCGCCGACCCATGCCTACCAGAGACTGCTCGGCGCGCTGGCCACCCGGCCGCAGCTGAGCCCGGACGATGCCCGCAACGCCGACACCGGGTTGGCCGCTAGGTATCTGGCCGATCTGCGTGGTGAGATCGGTGAGCTGCCACCGGGTTTGGCCTCGCATCTGCCGTTGACTGACCGGCGTACCAACGCAGAATTGCTGGAATTCAGGGCAGCGGCCGTGACCATCCTGGCCACCGCCGGGCCGTTCGGCGGTGCGATAACGATTGAGCGGGACGTTCCGCAGTACCTGCGGGAGATCTATTGGCTGGTGCCGATGGCGCTGGCCGCCAAACTTCAGGAGTCGGGCCACTACCAGACCGCGCTGGACTGGTACCGGACGGTCTTCTCGTTCCAGCTGCCACCCGAGCAGCGGCTCATCTATCCGGGGCTGCAGTTCGAGTCCACGCTTACCTCGGACTTCGGCCGGCTGCCCGACTGGCTGGCGCAGACCGCCGAACTCAACCCGCACCTCACCGCGCGCAAGCGGAATCGCGCCTACACCAAGCACACCGTCATGGCGATCGTCCGGTGCTTCCTCGCCTTCGGCGACGCCGAGTTCAGCCGCGGCACCCCGGACTCCAACGCGCGGGCGCAGACGCTTTACCAGACGGCCGCCGATCTGCTCGAGCTGCGTGAGGCCGCCCCGGATCCCAATGAGGACACCCCGTTCCCGATCAACCCGGTGTGGCAGTCGTTGCGTGATCAGGCGGCCGTGGGCCTGTCGAAGATCCACGCCGGGCTGAACCTGGCCGGCCAGACCGATCTCGACGCGGCCAAGACGACGACGTTGCCCAGCCAATACCGTTACAGCGTCCTGGTTGAGCGAGCCCGCAGTCTGGTCACGACCGCACAGCAGGTGGAGGCCGCGTACCTGTCCGCGTTGGTGCAGGGCGACAACGCCGCCTATAGCGAGGCACAGGCACAGCGGGACCTCGCCGCCGCGGGCGCCATGCTCGGGGTCGAGGATCTGAAGGTGGCCACCGCCGACATCGCGGTGACCCAGGCGCAGGCCCAGCGCGACCGGGCCGTCTTCCAGCAGGACCACTTCGACGACCTCATCTCGGCCGGCCTGACCGGGCACGAGCAGGACCAGCTTTTCGGTCTGCGAATGGCCCGCGAACTGGAGCTCGGCAGCGCCGCGCTGCGCAGCATCGGCCTGGCTCTCCCGCCGCTTGCCCTCAGCAGCGCCGCCGACACAGCGGCCGCGCTTTCCTCGGCGGCCTCGCTGGACAGCCAGATCGACGGGCTGGAGGCGAGCTTCGAGCGCCGCGAGGAGGAGTGGCTCTTTCAGCGGGCGAACGCATTGCGCGATGTCGCGATCGGCGAGCTGCAGATCGGCGCATCGCGGACCCAGCAACAGATCGCCGTCGCGGACCGCAACATCGCCGGGCTGCGGCTGCAGTACGCCGCGGAGACGGCCGACTTCCTGGCCACCAAGTTCACCAACCGGGCGCTGTTCGAGTGGATGAGCGGGGTGCTGGGCGGGGTGTACGCGTACTTCCTGCAGCAGGCCACCACGCTGGCCCAGCTGGCCCAGGCGCAGCTCGCCTTCGAGCGGCAGGAACCGAGCCGCGACGTGATCCAGCGCGACTACTGGCAGGGTCCGCCGAACCCGTCAACACTGGCCGACAGCCCGGACCGGCGTGGCCTGACCGCAGCGGAGCGGCTGCTGCAGGACATCACCCGGCTGGACCAGTTCGCGTTCGACACCGACCGGCGCAAGCTGCAGCTGACCCAGACACTGTCGCTGTCCCGGGTGGCCTCGGCTGAGCTGCAACAGTTCCGCCAGACCGGGGTGCTCACCTTCGCCACCCCACAGAGCCTGTTCGACGCCGACTTCCCCGGCCACTACCTGCGGCTGGTCAAGCGGGTCAAGCTGTCGGTGCTCGCCCTGTTGCCGCCGATCCGGGGGCTGCGGGCCACGCTGTCGGCCTCCGGGATCTCCCGCGCCGTGGTGGCACGGGACACCTTCGACACCGTCACCCTGCGCCGCGACCCGGAGTCGATCGCCTTCACCTCGGCGGTCAACGCCAACGGCCTGTTCGAATTCGCTCCCGAGGACGGCAAGCTGCTGCCCTTCGAGGGGATGGGCGTGGACACCATCTGGCGGCTGGAGATGCCGAAGCCGGCGAACCCGTTCAACTATCGCACCGTCGCCGACGTCCTGCTGACCATCGAGTACACCGCGCTGGACAGCACCGTCTACCGGCAGCATGTCATCCAGACCCTGGCCAGCGAGGTACGCGCCGACCGCTCGTTCAGCGTCCGCGACGACTTCCCCGACGTATGGTTCGCCCTCAACAATCCGGACACCGTCGAGGCGGCGCAGCGGATGGTGGTCACCCTGCCGCTCACCGCCGACGACTTCCCGCGCAACGTCGCCGACCTGCAGGTCGCGGAGCTGACGCTGTTTGTCTTGCGCGCCAGCTCATTCGACGCCGAGCTCGACATCAGGTCCGTTCGCCACTCGGGCGCCGAAGGCGTCGTCGAGGCCGGGGCGGTGCGCACGGTCGACGGCATCGTCGGCACCCGGCGACCCGGTGGAGCGCCCTGGCAGGTCTTCGCCGCGACCGGCGCGGCGGGCGCCTGGGAGCTGCGGCTCGACGACACGGCCCTGGTCCGATCATGGTTCCTCAGCGGGCAGATCGAGGACCTGGTGCTGGTGTTCACCCTTTCCGGCGCCGCGCCGCAGTGGCCCTGACCGGCCGCAACCGTGGAGTCAGCGAAAGGTCGATGACCGGACGCTGACTCCACCATGAGCAAGACCTGCTAAACGTCGGGTGCCCAACTCGCCGGACGGTGCTTGCAGCGCCGTCGGTAGCGTTGGAGCGACTTCGACGGATACCGCAGGATGGAAATGTGCTGATTCGGCTGTTGGGCCCGGTCGACGCGCTGATCGACGGCGCGCCAAGACCGGTACGAGGCTTGCGCCGCAAGTCTCTGCTCGCTGTCCTCGCGCTGCGCCGAGGCGAGATCGTCAGCACCGACGCGCTCGCCGAGATCGTCTGGAGTCCGCAGCCGAACGCGGTCAACGTCAACACCTTGCAGCGCCACATCTCCCATCTGCGCCAGGTGCTCGGCGATCGGGACGTGATCGTCCCCAGGCCGCCCGGGTACCTGCTGCAGCTCGATGCCCAGTCGGTCGACGTCGAGGTCGCCGAGCATCTGATCAAACAGGCCACCCGCGCGGTGGAACCCGCGCGCCGGGCCGAGCACCTTCGGGCGGCGCTGCGGCTGTGGCGGGGCCGGCCGCTCGCGGACGTGGCCGGGGCGTCCTGGTTGGACGAACAGGCGCAGCAGCTGGACCAGTTGTGGCTGCAGGCTTCCCGAGCCCTGATCGAAGCACGGCTGGCGCTGGGGGAGAGCGCTGACCTCGTGCCCGAGCTGGAACGCCTGGCCCGCGACCATCCGCTCGACGAGCAGCTGCATGCCAACCTGATGCTGGCCCTCTACCGCTGCGGCCGGCAGGCCGACTCGCTCAGCGTGTTCCGGCGGCTACGCCTTACCCTTCGTGAGGAACTGGGCATCGACCCCAGCCCGGCCTTGCGCGAGCTGGAGTCGGCGGTGTTACGGCAGGACGCCGTGCTGCAGAGCGCCCCGGCGCCACTGCCGGCCGGGAGGGAGGTTCGCCTGGGCGACAGCGAGGTCCTCGGCCGTGACGGCGAGCTTGCCGCATTGCGCACAGCGGTGACCGACGCCGGTCCCTGCGTGTTCATCGCCGGGGAGGCCGGCATCGGCAAGTCGCGTCTGGCCGCCGAGGTGGTGCGAATGGCCGATGAGGCGGGCATGACGGTGCTGCGCGGCCGCGGCGCGTCGGCGGCGGTGCAGTTCCGCCCGCTGAACGAGGCCCTGCTGTCCACGCTGCGCCGATCGGGCCCGCCCGATGACCCGCAGCTGCGCCCTTACCTGCCGGCCCTGGCGCGGCTGGTCCCCGAGTGGCGAGCGCACGCCCCGCTGGAGAGGGACGACTCACTTGTGGTGATCGCAGAAGCGGTGCTGCGCCTGCTGATCAACCTCGGCCGGCGGGGCGGTTGCCTGCTACTGCTGGAGGACCTGCACGACGCCGATGCCGACACCCTCGCCGTCGTCGACTACCTGCTAGACAACGCGCAGGGACATCGGCTGCTGGTGGTCGGCACCACGCGCACGACTCCGGGTCCGGCGATCGATCTTGTTCGCGCGGCCAAACTGCGGCGGGCCGCCACCGTGCTGGAGCTGACGAGCCTCGACGACGACGCCGTGCGCCGGCTGGCCGGTGCCTGCCTTGGCGTTGCGGGCGACCAGGTACCCGAGCCGGCCCTCGATCGCCTCCTGGCCTCGGCCGACGGGGTGCCCCTGCACATCGAGGAACTGATCGCGGGTCTGGTCGCCGACGGGGTGCTGATCCACGAGGGGAACCGATGGACGATGCACGGACCCGCGACCGGGCCCATGCCCGACAGTCTCGCGGCGACCCTCGCCGGGCGGGTCGAGCGGCTGGACCCGCAAACCGTTGCCGTGCTGCGGATCGCAGCCCTGCTCGGGCGGCGCTTCCCGGTGCGCAATGCGGCCGCGGCGGCAGGGGTGTCCGAGCAGACCCTGCTGCGGTGCCTGCGCACGGCGTTCGAGGCGCAGCTGATCGTGCCGCAGGACAACGTGCTGTGGTACGGATTCCGCCACGCCCTGACCGCCGAAGCCCTGCGCACCCGGATGCTGCCCATCGAACGTGCGGCACTGGCCCATCGGGCAGCCGAGTCGCTGGAAGCCGAGGCGGACAGCGGATTCGACGGCTGGGAGCGGATCGCGGGCGAGCTCTGGGTGACCGCCGGCGAGCCGAGCCGGGCAGCGCAACGCCTCGGGCAGGCGGGCCGGCGCGCGGTGGCCAGCGGAGCGCTTTCGACGGGGATTTCCTTGCTGGAACGGGCATTGGCGATGACCACCACCCGCGACGAGGTGGCGCTGCCGCTTGGCGCCGCGCTCCTGGACGCCTACGCCGGTGCGGGCCGCATCGAGGACGCTTACGCGCTCAGCGCCCGGTTCGACGTCTCCGCGACGCCGGAGTGGCAGGTGGACATGCATCTACGGCTGGCCAAGGTCGCCGAGATGGCCGGGCACTGGCAACGCGGGCTGCAGGAGGTCGCGCGCGCCCGCGAGCTGCTGGGGTCGCGGCTCGACCCGGCTCTGGACGCCGTCGAGGCGGAACTCGCCTTCGGCAACCCGTCGGCGGACAGATACGCCAAGGCTTCCCGGCTCGCGAAGCGGGCACTGCGCGGCGGTGAGACCGCCAAGCGGCCCGAAATCGTTTGCAGCGCCTTGGAAACGCTGGGCCGGATAGCTCGGCTGCGCGACCTGGCCGAGGCCGATTCGCTTTACGAGCGCGGCCTGGCGCAGGCCGAGTCGCACGGGCTGGCCGGCTGGCGGATCGAGATGCTTTACAACCTCGGCGCTGACGACGGCATCCGCCGAGCCGACCCTGACCGGCTGACCGCCGCGCTGACCGCGGCCGAGGAGGCCGGCGCGGTCGTCACCGCCCTCGATATCAGTCTCGAAACCGCTGTGGTGCAGATCTGCCGTGGCGAATTCGAATCCGCCGACGCCACCACCCGGGCGGTCGAGGAGATCGCGACCCGGTTGCGGCTGAAGCGTACCCGGCTCGTCGCGCTCGGGGAACGGGTGATGGTCGCCGCCCACCGGGGCCGCCTTGACGACGCGTCCGTGTTGCTGGCCGCCTTCGGCGAACTGGGCGGGGAGGACGAGGACTTCGCCTCCGCGGTGCATGGCTTCGGGCTGGCGATCGGGCACCTGCTGCGCGAGGACCGCGCCGCGGCCGTCGCCGAGCTTGACGCGGCCGTTGCCCGCGAGGCCCGGCAGCCCACCTCTTTCCTGTCCTTTGTGCATGGCCCCCATCTGCTGCTTTCGGTCCTGAGCGGACACCAGGGCCGGGCCGAGGCGACCGTGCTCGCGCGATCGGTGCAGGCGCAGGCCGGCTGGAACAAGGTGTTCATCCTACTGGCGGAAGCCGTTGTCGCCATGGAAAGCGGGGCGATGTCCCGTTTTCTGCAGGAGTCCCGCGCCTACCCGACGGCCCGCCACCTAGGTCTGCGGCTGGTGGCGCCGCACGCCATGGAACACGGCTGGGGCGAGCCGATCTCCTGGCTGCGTACGGCCGAGGCCTACTTCCACAGCTCCGCCGCCTCGGTGGCCCGCGCCTGCCGGGAACTGTTGCGCCAGGCGGGAACCGCTGTGCCGCAACACCGCCAGGGCAGTGCCGTGCTTCCCCCGCAGGTGCGCGAACGCGGCATCTCGGTGCGCGAGTTCGAGGTGCTGAATCTGGTCGCGGCCTGGTTGAGCAACAACGAGATCGGCCGGCGGCTGTTCCTTTCGACGCGCACCGTGGAAAAGCACGTGACCAGCCTGCTGGCGAAGACCGGCGCTGCCAACCGGCCGGCGCTGATCGCGTTCGCCGAAGACGTCAGCGGGAACCGGGAATCTGGGTAGAGCGGAGAAAAACCTTCGTACTTCGCGGCATGCGCCGAGCGATACCGCGTGGCCACGATGGAAGCACCCCTTAAACGATTGGAGTCTGTTGTGTTGCGACTACTAACCGCAGCGCTGGCGGCAAACGTCCTGCTTGCCGCCGCTGGCGCGGCCGCTACGTCGAGCACATGGGTGTCCGCGCCGCTGCTGCTGTCGGAGAAGGAGGCGAACGAGGCGGTGTTGCGCGACGTAGGCGTCATCTCACCGAACGACGTGTGGGTGGTCGGCGGCTTGAATCGCGGCGGTCAGCACACCCTCGCCGCCCACTGGGACGGAAGCGGGTGGACCATAGTGCCGACGCCGGACTCGTCGGATCACCTCACCGAATACGCCGTGAACGCGCTCGATGCCGTCGCCTCCGACGATGTGTGGGCGGTGGGTGGCATCCAGGATCAGGCCAACCCGGCGAAGGTTTCGCCACTGTTCCTGCACTACGACGGTGTCGAATGGACCGACGGGCCGGAGCCGATAGGGGTACACGGCGAACTCACCGATATAGACATGCTCTCCGCCGACGACGGCTGGGTGGTCGGCGTCAACGAGGACAAGCCGCTCATCATGCGCCGCACCGCCGGCGCCTGGGAGCTGGTGCCCACGCCGGATATCGAAGGCGCCATCTCGCTGGAGTCGGTGTTCGCCACCTCCGCCGACGATGCCTGGGCCGTCGGGTTCAATCAGCTCGCGACCAAACGCATAGCGCTGGTGCTGCACTGGGACGGGGTCAGGTGGAGCGAGGTGACCGTTGCCGGCCTGCCCACGGGCGAAACCGGACTGGTCGGTGTCGCGGCAGCCTCCGCGACCGAGGTGTGGGCGGTTGGCTCGCAATGCTCCGGACAGCTTTGTCGGCCAATGGTGTTGCACCTTGCCGGAGCCACCTGGCGCACCGAGCCGACCGCGCCCGGCGCCGAGCTGACCTCGGTGGTCGCCTTCGCCCCCAACGACGTGTGGATCTTCGGACAGGTGGCGGCGCAACTGGCCGTGTCCGATCACATCGAGCACTGGGACGGCTCGGGCTTCACCATCGACACGACGGTGCCGCCGGTCATTGTCGATCCCCATCACTCGGCATCCGCGCTGTCCCTGGCCGCCGCCTCGGGCGACCCTCTGACCCGCACGATGTGGGCGGTCGGCTGGGTTCAGGGCACCCAGAAGAACACCCACGCCATCTATCGCAATTGAGTGGTGGCGCGCCGGCCGCGTCTGCGGACTTTTGCACACAGACGCGGTCGTAAATATTCCACGGCAATCATGGGTATCGAGTGGCAGTATTTTCTCGCGTGGGCGCGCTGTTGGAACGCGAAGGTGAACTCGATGTTCTCAGGTCGGTGCTGAGCGCGGCGCAAGCGGGCCATGGTGGCGTCGTGCTCGTCACCGGTGAGGCGGGAATCGGAAAGACGAGTCTGGTCAAGGCATTCGCCCGCCAGGTCGGCGATGGCGCGCGACTGTTGATGACCGCCTGCGATGATCTTATGGTGCCGCGCACGCTCGGCCCCCTGCGCGATATCGCTCTCGCCGAAGGTGGCCCGCTCACCGTCGCGCTGGCCGATGAATGCCGCCCCGATGGCGTGTTCACCGCGCTGTTGGAGGAGCTGGCCACCCGGCCGCCGACGATTCTGGTGGTGGAGGATGTGCACTGGGCCGACGAGGCCACCCTCGACCTGCTGCTCTATGCCGCGCGGCGGCTGGACCACCTCGGCGCTGTGCTGGTGCTGACCTATCGCGACAACGAGGTGGAGGCCCGCAGCCCCCTGCACCGGCTGCTCGGGGCCCTGGCGGGTGGCACCGTGCGCCGGGTGGCGCTCGCGCCCCTGTCCGCCGCGGCCGTGCGGGCACTGGCCGACGGCACCGGCCGCGACGCGGGCGCGATCCACGCCACCACCGGTGGCAACCCGTTCTTCGTCACCGAATCGCTTGCCGCGCAACCGGCCGAAGCGTTACCCGCCAGCGTGGTCGAAGCGGTGCTGGCCCGCTTCCGGCGGTTGAGCGCCGCTTGCCAAGAAGCTTTGGAGCAGCTTTGTGTGGTACCCACCCACACCGCGCTGGACCTGATAGTCCCCATCCTCGGCCCCGGGGTTGACGCGCTTGACGAGGCCGAGTGCGCCGGCGTGATCGAGGTGCATCCCGAAGGCGTCGCGTTCCGCCACGAGCTTGCCCGCCGCGCGATCGAGCAAAGCCTGCCCCAGCTCAGGCGAAGCCAGCTGCACCGGGCGGTGGTGGCAGCGCTGCGTGCCCAGGCCAAGCCGCAGCGGGCCAGGCTGGTGCACCACGCGGTGCAAGCCGGTGACGTGAACGCGTTGGTGACGTTCGGGCCGGTTGCCGCGCGGGAAGCGGCCACGGCCGGTGCGCACCGGCAGGCACTGGTGCTTTTCGAGTCGGTGCATCCGCACCTGGGCCGGCTCGGTGCCCACGAACAGGCCGCCTTCCTCGACGACTTCGCTTGGGAGCTATACAACGCGCACCGCTTCGCCGACGCGGTCGCCTCGGGCGGTCAGGCCGCGCAACGCTATCGGGACCTAGGTGACACCGAGGCGCAAGGTCTGTGCCTGGTAAGGCTTTCCCGGCACCTGTTCATGACCGGGGCCACCGACGAGGCGGATAGGGTGGCCCGGCAAGCGGTGCGGCTGCTTGACGTTCCCGGGCAGGAAAGGGCGCTCGCGCATGCCTGCCTGTACCACGGCGTGATCCTCGCCCTGACCGGCCAACCCGAATCGGGCGCGCGCCTGCTGGACCAGGCACGCAGGCTGGCCGCCTCTTCCGACCAGCCCGGCCTGGCCGTGCTGTGCTTGAACTATCTGGGCGGAGCGAAGGCCGAGTGCGGCGATCGCACCGGCATAGACGACCTGCGGGCCAGCGTCGCCGCCTCGATCAGTGGCGGCTTCTTCGAATACGCGGCGCGGGGTTACACGAATCTCGCCGAGCTGCTCTACCGCGAGGGACGCCTGGAGGAGCTGGCCACCTGCGTGCACGACGGGCTTTCCTTCGCCCGGGAAAGGGGATTCTGGTCGCACGCCTACAACCTTGAGGTCCACCGGTGCCTGCTGCTGATACACCGTGGCGATTGGGACGCGGCGCAAGAAGGCCTGCGCGAACTGGTCGACGGGGTCAGCGATCCGGGCATGCTGTTTACCTACAGCGTGCCGTGGATGGCCAGGCTGCAGGCGCGCCGCGGCGACCCGCGGGCGGGCGGGATGCTTGCCGACGCCTGGATGCGCGCGATGCGGCAACGGCTGGTGATCGGGCTGGCCTACGTTGGCATCGCCTACCTGGAGTGGGCCTGGCTCACCGGCGACCCGGAAACGGCGCGACGGATAGCCGGGCAATTGCTGCCCCACCTGAGCCGGCCAGGGCTGGCCCGGTTCCGCGCTGAGGCCCTGTGCTACCTGCGTCGCTCAGGCCTTCGCGCCGAAGGTTTCCCGCACTGCCCGCAGCCTTACGCGGCAACCCTCGCCGGCGATTGGCACGCGGCTTCCCAAGCGTGGCAACAGCTCGGCGACCCCTACCAGACCGCCCTCGCCCTGGCCGACTCGGGCGACGTCGGCGCGACCCTGCAAGCGGTGCAGATGCTCGACGAGCTGGGTGCCGAAGCCGCAGCGGCCCAGGCGCGGGAAAGCCTGCGCGCCATGGGAAGGCGCGTGCCACGCGGTCCGCAGCGGCGCACCCGGGCCAACCCGGCCGGGCTCACCGATCGCCAGCTGGCCGTGCTCGAACTGGTCGGAAGCGGCCTCACCAACGCCGAGATCGCCGACCGGCTCTTCGTCTCGGTGCGCACGGTCGATCACCACGTCGCCGCGGTGCTGGGCAAGCTGGGCGTCCCCTCGCGTCGCGGTGCGGCTTCCGCCGCGGCCGAGTTGGGCCTTATCTCCCGCTGACAGGCAACCGCGCCCGGCGGCGATCAGTCGACAGCGGGCTCGGCTGACTTGCGATTGCGCCCGGTGAGCCGCAGGCGGGCCTGACCGACGGTGCGTCCCGAGATCTGGGTGACCTCGGCGGTGAAGCCGGGCAGGGTGACGGTGTCGCCCACGGTGGTGGGGATGCGGCCGAGCCGGTCGATGATGAGCCCGGCCACGGTGGTGTAATCAGGGCCAACTATCTTGTGCGTGTCGATGCCGAGGTCGGGCAAATCGTGTATGGGGAAGGACCCGGGCACGAGCAGCACATCGTCGCCCTCCCTCAGCACGGCCACAATGTCGCGGTCGGTCTCGTCATAGATCTCGCCGACCACTTCCTCGACAAGGTCTTCCATCGTGACGATGCCGTCGATGGCCCCATGTTCGTCCACCACCAGCGCGAACTGTTCCCGCTGGGTGCGCAGCTGACGCATGGCGTCGGCGACCGGGAGGGTTTCGGGAAGCAGCATGGGTGGGCGGGCTCGGTCGCCCGCGGTGGGCCCGCCCTCCGCCGAGAGCAGATCCCGCAGGTGCACCACGCCGATGACGTCTTCGAGCCCGCCGGCTCCCACCACGGGAGCGCGGGTGTGCCCGGAGTCGGCGAGCACGCGCAGCGCCTGGGCCACCTCCATGCCGGTCGGGAGGGTCGTGACGTCGTTGCGGGGTACCAGAATTTCGCGCACCACCCGTTCGGTGATGTCGAACGCTCCCGCGATGATGTCGCGCTGCTGAGCGGTGAACCCGCGCTGCGCGACCACGAGCTCGCGGATCTCCTCCGTGCTGATCTCCTGCCGGGCCGCCGTGGGGTCGACACCGGCTATGCGCACTATCAGATCGGTGGATCTGCCCAGCAGCCACACGGCGGGCCGCGAGGCGGTCGCCATCCAGTCCAGCGGCCGGGCGGCGGCGGTCGCCCAGCCTTCGGCCCGTTGCATGGCGATGCGCTTGGGGGCCAGCTCGCCGAGGACAAGGCTGACAAAGGCCAGCACGATGGTGACGATGATGATCGCGGTCGGCTCGGCTGCTTCGCCGAGGAACTCTAGGGGCTTGACCAGCGGCGCGGCCAGCGAGGTGGCGGCGAAAGCCGAGGCCAGAAACCCGGCCAGGGTGATGCCGATCTGAATGGTGGCCAGAAACCGGTTGGGATCCTTGGAAAGCCGCGCCAGGACCCGTCCGCCGCGCGAGGTGCGTTCCAAGCGCTGGATCTGCGATTCCCGTAGCGAGATCAGGGCCATTTCGCTGCCGGACAGGGCGCCATTGACAAGTATGAGAACGAGCACCAGCAAGACTTGGGTGCCGTAGCCGCCCACAGGCGTTCACTCCTCGATCAAGATAACGATGAGCCTCTACGGTAGCGGTCCGGTCCCAGCCCCGCGGCGAAGGCCGGTCGCGGTGCTGCTCGGGCGGGCGTGGCCGGTGTCTCCTAAGGTGGTGGCGAGAGGATCTGCTGGAGCGGGGAACCGCGCCTGGCGACACCTAGAAACGGAGAAGGCACCATGGTCTTCAAGAAGCTATTGGCCAGCCTGGGTCTCGGCGGCGTCGAAGCCGACACCGTGCTGTCATCGCAGCCCGCCGCGGCCGGGGGTCAGCTGTCCGGACAGGTGAACCTGCGGGCGAAATCGGACACCGACATCACCGGCATCACGCTGATCTTGGTGGCCCAGGGGCCGATGGGTGAGCTGGAACTCGATCGGTTCCACGTCGCCGGTGCGGTCCGCATCCCCTCGGGCGCCACGCAGTCTGTCCCGTTCGGCGTTCGCCTGCCCGCGCACACCCCGTTCACTGTCCTATTTGGGCAGAACCTGCCAGGCATGCGCCTGGGGGTGCGCACCGAGCTCGCGGTCGCCTCGGGCAAAGCCAAGGGCGACTTCGATCCGCTGCGCGTCGAGGCGGCCGCAGTGCACGAGCAGATCATCGACACGCTCGGGCTTATCGGCTGCCGATTCGTCCGCAGCGAGATCCGGCCAGGTCAGCACGCCGGGCTCAACGCCCCGGCGGCGCAGGCGATCACTTTCTACGCTCCCATCCCCGAGGGCCAGCAGCCCGGCCCGCACATCCCGCTGATCACGTTCACGCTGCTCGGAAACAACGACGGCCTCACCGTCCTCGCCGAGCTGGCCGCTCGGCCCGGCATGGCCGACCGGCACGAGCTTTCCGCCGCCGACATCACCCGGCTGACGAACACAGACGGCGGCTGGAGCGGCGAAGTCGACCGGTGGCTCGTCAATACCCTCGACAAAATGGCTGCGGGCCAGGCCGTGCCGGGGGCAGGATCGGGCGCCTTCATGCAGCCCCACGCACCGGCCCCGCAGCACGGCTACCGGCAACCAGGTCACAGCGTGCCCGGCTACGCGTATAGCGGCAAAAGCCATGGTTCGTATAAGTATTCCGGGTACCACGGCCGGCCCTCGATGGCCGGCACGCTGGCCATGGGCGTCGGCGGCGCCGCACTCGGGTTCCTGGGCGGCATGATGCTCGGCGACATGATCGGCGACGCTTTTGAACCCGACATGGCCGGCGACGCCATGGACGCCGCCGGGATAGAGGATCCCGGCCTGGCCGACGCCGGATACGACGATATGGGCGGCTACGACGACTTCGGTGGCGGCGACTTTGGTGGCGGCGACTTCGGCGGAGGCGAGTTCTAAGCCTGCGTCCTGTTAGGACACTGCCGCCCGTCTCCTAGGAGGAGGGGGCGAGGAAGTCGGTGTGCTGCAGGAGCCAGGCGGGCAGCTGGTCGTCGCGCAATGCGGCGAGCATCTGCTTCGAGTCGGCGGTCAAGGCCTCGTCGGACGTGCCGGGCACGGTGTGAACCTGCCCGGCATTGATACGTACCGAAATCAAATCGTCGGGTTTGATGTCTTTGAGGGTGAACAGGTAATCGGCGACCGCCACCCCCTGGGTGTCCAACACGAACGCCTGTCCGGCCTTCTGGATGACCCTGTTGAGTTTGCCCAGGTCAGTAAGCATATTTTTGTTCGTCGCCTCGGAGATGATGGCTTTGATGAGCTGTTGCTGGTGACGCTGACGGTCATAGTCCCCGTTGGGGCAGCAGGTTCCCTTGCGCAGCCGCGAGTATTCGAGGGCGACGTTGGGAGCCATCCGCTGGCAGCCGGGCAGATAGATCAGCTTGCTGCCGCCGGTGGGGATTCCGCGAACCTTGCCCTCGGAGTCGTCATACCAAGCCTCGACCACCTTGCCGTTTTTGTCCCTGGCTAGGTGAATCGCCTCCGCTTGCGCCTCGACGCACATCGTGACCCCGCCGAGTTCCTGCAATACGGCTTCAAACCCGGCGAAGTCGATGATCGCCGCGCCGTCGAAGGTGATGCCGGTCAGGTTCTTGATGGTGATGGCGAGCAGCTCCATGCCCCTGCCGCGTTTGTCCTTCTCGGTGCCCGGGCCCTGATAGCCACCCTGGAACGCAGTGTTGATCTTGGTGGTCCAGCCTCTGAAGTCCGACTTCTTGTAGTCCGGGATCTTTACCTGCAGATCGCGGGGCAGCGACACCATGTAGGCCTGGTCGTGGGAGGCGGGAATGTAGACCATGATGATGGTATCGGCGCGCACCGAGTCGTCATGCTGATTCTCGCGCACGTCCATCCCGACCAGCAGCATGGTGATGGGGCCGTCCACGCTGGTGCGCTTGTCTCCCGCATCGCCGAGCAGATCCTGCTGCCCGATCGCCGAGGTGGCTTTGTTGATGAACGCGCGGACGGCGAACAGCCCGCCACCACCGATGATCATCAGCATGGCGCCGCCCAGCACGCACCAGCGGGCCCATCGGGGGACATGGTCCCGCTTGCGCGCTTTGGTTTTCTTGAGGGAACGAGAGCCGGCCATCGCGCTGCTCAGAGCTGACCGGAGCCGGGGCTGCGCCCGCAAGGTGGCAACGGGCCGAGAATGCTTCGCGGTCCCGCTTGTGCGGTGACGGTGCCATGAATGGTCACGGTTACTCCCAAACGAGCCAGCGGACAGCGGCCAAGATAGCCCACCTTGCTTCAGGCGTACTGGCCGCGATCGTAGACAGCTTTCCTGAAGGTTGCAGCCTCACCCCCGGGCCAGTGATCGACTGCCCGGTTTGTCACGCCGCATCGGCTAGCTCCTGTGGGGTAAGGATGAGCGGCAAGCTGAGCTGGAAGACGTTGCCGCCGCCGGGGCGCGCCAGCGCATTCGCCCTGCCGCCATGCGCGGTGACAGTCTGGTGAACGATGGCCAGGCCGAGGCCGGAGCCGGGCACGGCTCGGGCCGTTTCGGTGCGATGGAACCGATGGAAGATCTTTTCGCGCTCATCGGCGGGAATGGTGGGGCAACGGTCAGCGACGCTGAGCTTGGCCAGCCCATCCTCGACGGCCAGCTGCACCTCAACGGTCTGGCCGGCCGAGCCGAACTTGGCGGCGTTGTCCAGGAGATTGACCAGGGCGCGCAGCAGCGCCGAGGGCTGGCCGGCGATGGTGACCGGCTCCGGGGCGTGCAACGTGAAGGTGGCCTGCGGGAAGTGGGTCTGGGCGAGGCCGATCGCCTCAGCGGCCAGCTCGGAAAGCTCGATCTGGCTGGACGGCTCGTCGGTGTTCCTGGACCGGGCCAGCGCCACCAGACTCGTCACCAGCTCGGACAATTCGCTGCTCTGCCGTTCCAGATCGGCGAGCAGCGCGGTGCGGTCGTCGTCGCCCAGCAGACCCCCGGCATGGATCAGCAGCTCGACATTCGTGCGCAGGCTTGCCATCGGGGTACGCAGCTCGTGCGCGGCGTCCTCGATGAGCTCACGCTGCTGCTGCCGGGCGGTGTCGAGCCGGATCAGCATGTGGTTGAAGGCTTGGCCCAGCTGGGCCACCTCATCGTGCCCGGCGACCGCGATGTGCTGGGAAAGGTCGCGGGTCTCGGCGATGCGGGTGGCGGCGGCGGTGAGCCGGGAGACCGGGCGCAGCCCGGCGCGCGCCACGAGCCGGCCCGCGAACGCGGCCAGGCTGGCGGCCGCCACCACGAGCAGCGCCATCAGCAGGCCGAAGCTTTGCAGCGTGGCGTCCGCACCGGCCAGCGAACGGGCCAGCTGGATGGTCTGCCCCTGCCGGCCTTTGACGGTGAGCACCCGGAACCGCTCATCTCCGGCCTCGGTGGTGTAACTAGCACTTTTCAGCGTGCCATCGGCGACCTTCTGATCTGTTGCGCTCCAAGGCAACGCCTCCACACCCACGGGCGGCGGGGGAGTCCCGATGTCATTGCGGACTTGAATTCTCACCCTGTTCGGCGTATCGAACGGGGTCGACGGCACCCGGTAGGCGCCCTCCGGGGTGATGTTCTCGATCGGGCCGTGCGACATCGCCCGCAGCTCCCGATCGGCTTGCTGGATAAGCGTTTCCCGCAGGGCGAACCACGCCACCACCCCCACGCCGACCGCGATGACGGTCACCGCGGCGGCGGCGATCACGGTGAGCCGGTTGCCGATCGACGGCCTCAGCCTCATGGCTGCTGCTCGTCATCGCGCACCACGAACCCGACCCCGCGCACGGTGTGCACCAGCCGGCTGCGGCCACCCGATTCGAGCTTGCGCCGCAGGTACCCCACATAGACATCGAGGCTGTTGGAAGACTGATCCAGGTCGAAGCCCCAGACGTGTTCGAAGAGCTGGCCCCTGGTGAGCACCTGACCCTGATGTTCGAGCAGGGTCTGCAGCAGCTCGAATTCGGTGCGGGTCAGCTCGATCGCCGTGCCGCTGCGGCGCACCTGGCGGGACCGGCGGCTCAACGTCAGATCGTCCACCCGCAGCATGTCCTCCTGGCCGTGGGCCACGGTGGTGCGGCGCAGCAGGGCCCTCACCCGGGCCAGCAACTCCTGCAGGGCGAAGGGTTTCACGAGATAGTCGTCGGCCCCGGCGTCGAGCCCGGCCACCCGATCGGGGAGCGCATCGCGGGCCGTGAGCATGAGCACCGCCGTCTGATCGCCGCCGGTGCGCAACCGGCGGCAGGCCTCGACCCCGCTCAGCCGGGGCATCATGACATCGAGCAGCACCAGGTCGGGCTTTGTCCGGGAGATCTGCTCGATGGCGTCGAGGCCGTCGCAGGCGAGATCGACAAGGTAGCCCTCGAAGCGCAGTGCCCTCTCCAGCGCCTGCCGCACGGACGGGTCGTCGTCGGCGACCAGCAGCCGGTACCCGGATGTCATGGCACCCACGATAGGAACAGGTCCGGAAAATCGGCACCTTCTTAGGTTTTTCTTAGAGACCGTTCCGGACCTTCTTAGGAACACCCGGCAGGCTGACCGTCGTTCACCTCGCGTTCACCTTTCTAGGGCGAAGGACGGTCCGGCAATGCCAGTGCGCCCCGGCCAGCCAGGCGTCGACGCCGGTCATGCGTTGCGGGCCTTCAACCGCTACGAGATCAAGTACCTGGTCGATCACGCGGCTCTGGCCGCGCTTCGCGAGGAGATCGCTGCGCGGCTGGACCCCGACGAGCACAGCGGCGCGCACGGATACGAGGTGTGGAGCACCTACTACGACACCCGCAAACTCCGCTTCTACTGGGAGAAGATCGAAGGCATCCGGTTCCGGCGCAAACTGCGCCTGCGTCATTACGGCGATCGCAGCACGATCAGCGACGACACCACCGTTTACGTGGAGATCAAGCAGCGGGTCAACCGGGTCACCCAGAAACGGCGGGTGGCGTTGCCCTACCGTGACGCGCGGTTGCTGTGCGACGCGCGCCAGCTGGTGGCCAGCGAGCCCGGGCAGGCGGCGTTCATCCAAGAGGTGCTCGGGCTTGTCAGCGGCCTGGATCTGCGACCGGTCGCCGTCACCGGCTACCACCGCGAGGCTTTTGTGGGCCGCGACGCCGACCTCGGTTTGCGGGTCACCTTCGACCATCGGGTGCGGGGCCGCGACCGTGACCTCGAGCTCGGTGCCGACGCGGAGAACCGGCTCACCATTCCCGCCCGGCTTGCTGTGGTCGAAATCAAGGCCAACGAACGGGTGCCCTACTGGATCACCGATCTGGCCGCGCGCTTGAACCTCTCGGTCGCGCGGGTTTCCAAGTATTGCCAGAGCGTAGAAGCTTTCGGGCGCGCCCCGCGATCCGTCTTCCACATCCCCGACCACGACTTCCAGGAGGCATGACGATGCCGTTCGAACTGCAAGACCTGACCGGCACCTTCAGCGTCACCGACATCGTGGTCGCGCTGTGTCTGTCCTTTGTGCTCAGTGCCGCGATCGGCTGGGTCTACCGCGCCACCCACCGCAACGTTTCCTACAGCCAGTCCTATGTGCAGACACTGGTGATTCTGGGCATGCTCATCGCCCTCATCATGCTCGTGGTCGGCTCCAACATCGCCCGCGCCTTCGCTCTGGTCGGCGCGTTGTCGGTGGTGCGTTTCCGCAACGCCATCAAGGAAACCCGTGACGTCGGGTTCATCTTCCTCGTCATGGGTGTCGGCATGGCCGCCGGAACGCGCTTCTACCTTCTCGCCATCGTCGCCACTGTCACCATCTGCCTGGTCATCTTCGTCATGTACCGCTTCAGCTGGTTCCAGCTCAATGTGCAGCGCCAGGTTGTCAAGGTGCAGGTGCCCCCGGACGGCAGTTACACCGCGGCCATCCAGGACGCGCTCATCCGGCACACCACCGAATTCGAGCTGGTCTCCATGGAGTCCATCCGCGGCGGCGCGCTCACCGAGCTGATGTACACGGTGCGGCTCAAGAAGGGCACCGAACCCGGCAGTCTCATCACCGCGCTGGGCGAAGTGAACTCCGGCCAGCGGGTCACCGTCCTCACCGGATACGACCAGACGGATCTGTGATGGTCACCGGGCTCAAGCACCGCATTCCCGTGCGGGTGCGCCATTACTGGAAGCTGCTCGCGGTGTGCGCCGCCGTCGTGACCGGCCTGGTCACGCTGGCCGGCAACGTTCAGGTGACACCGCTGGTCACCAGCGCCGCCGAGGTCAAGGGCGATCAGGTCGTGCAGGACTTCGCCGGGACCGTCGACCTTTTCGACCACGAGTTGCCGCATACCATCTCGGTGAGCCTGGACCCCACCGAATACGACCGCATGCTCGACAACTACATGACCACCGGCGACAAGGAATACGTCCGTGCCGACATGACCATCGACGGCACCTACCTGCCCGAAGTGGGCCTTCGCCTCAAAGGCAACTCGACGCTGTCGGCGCTCACCCACGAAGGCAAGACCCGCAACCTTTTCGGCGACCGTGGACGCCAGCCCGACCCGGCTTTGCCGGGCGGTGTGGGCGGTCCCGGCATCGATCCCAATTTCCCGCCGGGGGGCGGTGCCAACCCGCCCCCCGGCGGGCAGCCCGGACAGGGGCCGGGCAACCTGCGTTTCGGCCCCGGCGGCAACCGCACGCCGCTGGACAGCGCCAAGCCCGAGGAGCTGCCGTGGCTCATCAGCTTCGACGAGTTCGTCAAGGGCCGGCGCTACCAGGGCCGCAGCGAGCTGGCGGTGCGCGTGTCCGGCATGGGCGGCGGGACCACCGTGATCAACGAGGCGCTATCGCTGGCCCTGCTTGCCAAAGCGGGCGAGACCACGCAGCGCTATACCTACGCGAGCCTGCACATCAACAGCCGTCCGGTAAGAGCACGGCTCCTCGTGGAGCACCCCGACACCGGGTTCGCGACCGGCCTCGGCAACGGTGTGCTCTACAAGTCGCTGGCCTCCAGCCAGTTCACCTACCAAGGCGAGGACCCGACCGCTTACGAGGACGACTTCAAACAGATCAACGGCAAAGGCAGTTACGACATCAAGCCGGTCATCGACTTCGCCAAGTGGGTGGGTGAGTCCACCGACGCCGACTTCGCCGCCCACCTGGCCGACCGCCTCGACGTGGAGTCGTTCGCCCGTTACGTTGCCGCGCAGAGCCTGCTGATGAACTTCGACGACATGGCCGGTCCGGGACACAACTACTATCTCTGGTACCACCTGGATAGCAAGAGATTTGAGGTTCTCAGCTGGGACCACAATCTCACCTTCAGTGGCATGGGCGGCCCGCGCGGCGGGGGCGTCATGCAGGCCGGTCCGGGTGGCCCGGGTGGAATGCGTGCCGGAAACAAGCTCAAGGAACGCTTCCTGGCCGCCACGTCGTTCAAAGCGCTCTACGACAACGCCTACAGCGACCTGAAGCAACGGTTTTTCGGCAACAACAATGCCGTCGCCACCCTCGACGCGATTGCCGCCGGCCTGGCCAAGCTGGAAGGGGCCGATCCCGCCACCGTCACCTCCGACGCCGACCGACTGCGCGGGTCCCTCAGCGAACAGCCGGCCGGCTGACCCGGGGCATTCGCCTATGATGACGACGTGTGGTGGGGTGGGCTCAGCCCTCGGCGACGCGCGCTGCTGACCGGGGTGGCCGTGCTGGCGATGGCCTCCGTTGTCGGTGGCGGGCTCGCCTGGTACCACGGAGAAAGAAGCCTGACTCCACCTCCGCAAGATCGGCTGGGGCCGGTGGTGTTGGTGCCGGGTTACGGCGGCACGGCTGGCTCACTTGACGTGCTCGCCGCCCGGATCCGCGGCACCGGCCGTCAGGTGAACGTGGTGATGCTCCCGGACGGCGGAACAGGCGACCTCAACCGGCAGGCGGCGGCGCTCGAAGACCAAGTGCGGCAGGCGCTGCGGGATGGCGCGCCGTCGGTGGATGTGATCGGCTACTCCGCCGGAGGTGTGGTGGCCCGGCTGTGGGTGCGCGACCATGACGGCGCCGGCAAGGCCAGACGCGTGATCACCCTCGGCTCGCCACACCATGGCGCGAGCATCGCGGCGGCCGGAGCGGCGGTGCCCGGCGCCTGCCCGACCGCGTGCCAGCAGCTGGCGCCGGGCAGTCGCCTGATGGCCGAATTGTCGGCGCCGGTTGCCGTCCCGCCGGTGTGGCTGTCGGTGTGGACGAACGACGATCAAACGGTGACGCCGCCGGAATCCGCGCGGCTCGACGGCGCGGTCAACGTCGCGGTTCAGTCGCTCTGCCCCGCGTTGCGGCTGGGCCACGCCGATCTGCCGACCGACACCTTCGTGATGGGGCTGGTCGTGGCCGCCATCGGGGTGCAGCCGCTGTCCGTCCCGGCGGCCGGCGGCTGTGTCAGCTCTTGACGTCCTTGGTGGTGAAGTTGGCCCACGCCATGGCAAGGAACACAGCGACGTAGACGGCCTGCAACGCGAGGCCTCTTTCTATGTCGCGCCAGGGAATCGGGTCGCGGAACAGATCTATCCAGGCCAGCCAGTAACGGGTCGGCAGGTAGGGCCGCACGCTGCCCGCCGCGTCCAGGGTCACCAGCACCTGGCTGGCGATGAGCGCGGCAAGGGCGCCCAGCGTGGCGCCCAATGCTGATTCGGTAAGGGTGGAAAGGAAAAGAGCGATAGCGCCCACCCCGAGCATCGACACTCCGACATATCCCATCGCGGCCGCGATCCTGAGCACCAGCTCGGTCGTGGTCAGGGTGGTGCCTGAAACGGTGACCACTGCGGCGGGCTGGGAGGCAAACAGGGACACGCCAACGACATAGGACGTCACGGCCACCATCAGCACGGCGAGTCCGGTGTAGACAGTCAGCGAAATCAGCTTCGCCACCAGCAAACGAGTGCGTGACACCGGCCGCAGCAGGAGATAGCGCAGCGTCCCACCGCTGGCTTCGCCCGCTATGGCGTCGCCGCCCACTACGGCCACCGCCACCGGCAGGAAGATTGGCAGCACTATCGCCAGCGCGGCCGCGGGGAACAGGGCGCCGTTGGCGAGCACGGCGAACAGAAAGGCCGGCTCGCTGCCGGGTCGTGGCGCTATCCTGTTCACCGCGAGGAAGACTGCCACCAGTGCGGGAAGCAGGCACAGCAACGCGATGCTCACCCACGTACGCGGTCTGCGGGCCAGCTTGCGCAACTCGACGAAAATCATGGGCCCACCCGGTCCGAGCCGTGTGCCATCACGGAAAGCACTACCTCTTCGAAGGAACGGCGCTCGGGCATGATCTCGGCGACCCGTAATCCCTGCCCCACCAGGCGTGCGTTGAGCTCGGCGGCGTCGGCATGGCGGACCAGGAGCCGATCGCCGTGGCGCTCCTCGATCTGTCCGTCGAGAAGGCCTACCGCCGTTTCGGCGTCGGGGGTCAGGACCACCACCCGGCCGGTCGGGGCGAACAGCGCGCCAAGTTCGGCCTGCAGCACCAGCCTTCCCTGATCCATCACCCCCACATGGGTGCACAGCTGCTCGACCTCGGTCAGCAGATGACTGGACAGCAGCACGGTGGTGCCTTCCGCGTTCAGCTCGCGAAGCAGCTCACGAATCTCCCGGATGCCTTGTGGGTCAAGCCCATTGCTGGGTTCGTCGAGGACCAGCAACTGCGGCGCGCGCAGCAGAGCCGCAGCGAGCCCGAGCCGCTGGCGCATGCCCAGCGAGTAGGACTTGACAGGCCGGTTGTCTATCCCCGCCAACCCGACGCGGGTAAGCGCCGTGCCGATTCGGGTGCGCCTTGTCCGCCGCGGGCCGCCCGCACCTGCCGCATCGAACAGGGCCAGGTTCGCCGGACCTGACAGGTGACCGTACCCGGCTGGACCTTCGACCAGAGCGCCAACGGCGGGAAGGATTTCGCCCAGGCGCTTGGGCACCGGACGGCCCATGATATGGATAGTGCCGCTGGTGGCGTAGATCAGGCCGAGCAGCAGACGGATCAGGGTGGTCTTGCCGGAGCCGTTGGGCCCCAACAACCCGTAGCGGCTGCCCTCGCTTACCGCGAGATCCACCCCATCGACCGCGACCACCGGGCCGAACCGCTTGGTGAGACCGGCGGTGGTAATCACGGGCGCACCTGGCCTGTGGCAAGCAGATCGGCGCCTGCCTGGCGCAGCACCTCGGCCGTGACCGATCCCGCCAGCAGGTAGGTGCGGCGGTTTCGCCCTGTCCCAGGCGTTCGCATGATCAGTGCGTTGACCAGGGCTGTCTGCATTTCGTAGGCCTCGGCGCCGCCGATGGCGACCGTCACCCCGCCGCCCTCGTGGACCGCTTGCAGCGACTGCGATCCAATCCGTCCCGGCAACGTCACCACAGCGAACAGCGAGACTCCGGCGCCGTAGGCGGCCACGCCCCGCCCGGCGAGCGCCTCGGCCGGTGCGGCCAGGCGCTGCCTTCCGGCCAGCGTCGCCGGCAGCGCCGTCGCGCCCACTCCGCGTAGCGCCGAAGCCACGTCCTGCGCCGTTGTCACGCTGAAACCGGCTGAGGAGGGACGGGACGGCACCAGCAGCTCGGCGCTGGGCGCCCGCTGATCCAGATCGAGGAAGTGGGAGGTGAAAGCCGTGCGGCCGGCCCGGCTGGCCACCTCGACCCGCAGCGGCAGGCCGGTCGCCGGGTCTGCCCACACCTGCACCAGGCCTACCGTGGTGTCCGGATCGGACGGTATCCAGCGCAGCCCGGCCGCGGCCACGCCTGCCACCCGCCGGGCCGCGGCCGCCTCCAGCCGGTCGGCCGGGCTCATCTCGCGCAGCAGCCGCCGGGCCAGGTCGGGTGCCATCAGGTCGGCGGCCGAGGGCAGCCGCACGGCTTCGCCCACCGTCTGCGTCAGCAGGTTGCGTTCGAAATCCCAGATGTGGGTACCGGTGGCGGACCTATACGTGTCGGTTTCGCCGGTCGCGGTGAAGGTCGCTATCCGCCACGACTGCGCCGAGGCGTGCCAGACCCGCACCCGCGTGGTCCCTCCCAGCAATTGCGCAAACTCGCCCAACATAGGCAGGTCGGGCAGCCCCGTCTCGCCGTGCAGGTCGGCGTAACCCTGATAGGGCAGGCCGGCCGACCTCAGGATCTGATCACGGAGCTTGACCGGGTCGGCGGTCACACCCGGCTGCGGCCAGGCGGCCACCGCCGCGGGGAGCAGGCAGAGCACGGCCACCGCCGCCCCCACCAGCGTCCACCGCCGCTGTGCCTGCCGCCGCACGACGGTCATCGGCCGGGCCCGAAACTATCGACGATCCTCACCCTCCATACGGTACGGCCGTTCCGGCCGTTCCACCCGAAGATATCGACGCTATAGAATCAATACGGTTGAGCCGGGTACCGAAACAATCGGAAGCGGTACCGAAAGGATCGGAAATCGTACATGCCTGAGACGCGGCACTACCGTGTGCACGCTGGGTTCGCCGGGGAGCGGGCCGGCGCGGCCGCCCTGACCTGGGGTCAGCGCGGCATGTGGAATGCGATCTCGCGCAACCCTCCCGGGCACTTCAACATTCCGATGGTGCTGGCCCTGCCGCGGCGGCCGTCGCCGACCGTCGAGCGGGTGGTGGTGTCCATCGGCGAGCTGGTCGGCAGGCATGAGGCGCTGCGCACCCAGATCGTGGCCGTGGCAGGGGAACCGGCCCAGCAGGTGGCGCGGGCGGGACGGCTGCCGGTGGAGGTCACCGAGACCGGCTCCGCCGAAGCGGTGACCGGCATCGTGGCCGAGGTACGCGACCGGCTGTCGGCGGCCGCATTCCAGTACCCAACGGATTGGCCATTGCGGGTTGGCCTGGTGGCCGTCGACGGCGAGGTGCGCCAGGCGGTCCTGGTGTTCTGCCACACCGCCACCGATTGGCAGGGCGCTGAGGTGGTCGCCACCCAGCTGCGGGTGCTGCTGCGCGGGGCGACACCGGCGGCGCCGGTGTTGCAGCCGCTGGATATGGCCCATTGGCAGGCAACGTCCGGAAAGGACCGAACCAGGCGCGCGGTGGACTACTGGACGGATTCTTTCCGATCCATCCCGCCGACCATGTTCACCGCCGATGGCCCGGCCCATGAGCCCTCGCACCATCAGGTGATGCTCACCTCGCGGGCGCTCGACGGCGCGACCCGGGTGATCGCGGCGCGGCAGCGGGTCAGCACCACGACCGTGTTGCTGGCCGCGACCGTGGCGCTGGTCGGTTCGTGGACAGGCAACAGCATTTGTGCCCTGCACACGTTGGTGAACAACCGGTTCCAGGCCGGCCACAGCGATGTCGTCGGGATGCTCGCCCAGCTCGCCCTGCTGACTGTGGACATGACCGGCGGCCTGACCTTCGAGGAGCTGGTCACCCGTACCTGGCAGGCGGCCTTGCGCGGCCACCGGCACGCCTACTACGACCAGGCGGCCCTCGATGCCGCCCTCGCCGGGGTGAGAAGGGAGCTCGCCACGGAGGTCAATCCCTACTGCTGCTTCAACGACATGCGCTCCACACAGGACACCGTGGCCGGCGATCCGGCGTTGTTGCCGGGCGAGGAGGCCATCCGGGGCGCACTTTCCGAATCGGTGCTGACGCTCGCCCCGCACGCGCCGCTCAATTGCCGGTTCTGCCTTCGGGTGGAGCCCGCGACGGGTCCGCTCAGCGTGGTGCTGACCGCCGACAGCAGAAGCCTGTCATCTGTCCAGATCGGACAGTTCCTGCGAGATCTGGAGCGGCTTGTGGTGGACGCGGCGTTCGGTGAGGTCCGGCTGGCCGCGCTGCCCGGACGTGGCCGCCGATGATGGCTCGCAGACTGGTCATCGAGGCAAAGCAGCGGCCCTACCCGTTGGCCATCGTTGGCCCGCACCATTTCCGGGTCCGCGATGGCGGGCCGGTCGGCCCGGAAACGGTGCTGTCGCCCGGATACAGCCTCTACTGCCTTGGCGACGAAAAGCGCGAGGCGCTCTTCGTCGACACCGGGCCGGACGTCGACCTGTCCAGCGCCGCCTTCTTCTACCAGACCCAATATGATGCGGCGCGCGCTTTGGTGGCGGTGCCCTACGAAGCGCTGCATACGCTGGCAGGTCAGGTAAACGTGGACGATCGCCAGCTGATTCTGCTCTTTTCGATCGGCCGATGCGGCTCCACCCTGGCCAGCCGAGCCTTCGCCGCGACCGGGGTGCCGGTGTGGTCCGAGCCCGATGCCTTCACCCAGCTGGTGATGCTGCGCGCGGACGGCCGCTGCGATCCGGCCACGCTGCGCCGCCTGGTTCGCAGCTGTGCGCAGGTCACCTTTCGTGGGTCCGGGCCGCACGCGGTGAAGTTCCGAAGTTGCGCCATCGAGCTCGCCGAACTGCTCGCGGGCAACTACCCGGCGGCGAGAGTTATCTTCCTGTACCGGCAAGCGGATACCTGGACCCAATCCTCGCTGCGGGCGTTCGGCGCCTACGACCCGGTGATGGTCAGCAGCCCGTCGCTCGGTCAAGCCCAACCGGCGCAAGGGGCCGGGCAGAGCGCGGTCCAGGACCGGCTTGGCCTGCTGATCCCGTTGCTGGCCACCTACCGCAGGCGGCTGGGCCGGCTGCTGTCCCCGCTGGAAAGCCTCGCATGCCAATGGGTGAGGCAGATGGAGTGTGCTATGTCGCTTTATCAAGCCGGTGTCACCGTGATCCCGGTGCGCTATGAGGATCTGGTGGCACAACCGCGGCAGGTGCTGG
This sequence comes from Rhizocola hellebori, assembly GCF_016862955.1. Lineage (GTDB taxonomy): Bacteria > Actinomycetota > Actinomycetes > Mycobacteriales > Micromonosporaceae > Rhizocola > Rhizocola hellebori. The sequence continues at coordinate 124,002 of NZ_BONY01000024.1, forward strand.
CGGACCTGTTCGCCCGGTGTGGGCTGGACCCGGACGCGGCCGCGTGGCGCGCTGTGGACAGCGTTTTCCAAGCGGACTCGCAGGCGGGAACCAGCCTGTCGCGCAGTGCGCTGGGCCCGCCCGGCGCGACGCTGGACGATGCGCAGCGCGTCGAGCTGGCGCGGGTGATCGCCGATCTGTCCACTGTGGTCACACCGGACACCGTGCTGCCGGTCTCGGTGCCGCGGTGACCCGGCGCACGGTTCTGTCCGACGGCATGGGTGTGGTGCTGCGCGCGGTCCGCGGCGAGCCGCGGGTGTTCGCGGTCTCCGTGGGCGGGGCCAGTCTGGTGGCCCTGCTGACCGTCGGCGGCGCTTTCTTGGTGGGCAAGGTCATCGCCGGGGTCGCGGTGCCGGCCATGGAGCGCGGCAAGGTCGACGCCGGCGTGCTCGCGGCCGCGGCGGCGGCCTTGGTGGGGCTGAGCTTGCTCAAGGTCGCCGGCATCTACTGCCGTCGGCTCGGCTCCATGTACATGCAACTGCGTCTGCAGGCCAGCTATCGACGCCGGATCATTCGCCGGTACCTGAGCCTGCCCCCCGCCTGGCATCGCCGCAACGCCACCGGGGAATTGCTCTCCACCGCCAGCTCGGACGTCGACGCGGCCTGGACTCCCGCCGGCAGCGTGGGTTACGCCATGGCGACCGTCGTCCTGCTGGTGTCGGCGCTCGTCGCGCTCTTCCTCACCGACTGGGCGCTGGCGCTGGTGGGCGTGGTGCTTTTCCCCACCCTGTTCGGGGTGTTCGAGGCGTTCTCGCGCCGTTCCGCCCCGCGCTATCGGCGCTCGCAACAACTACGCGGCGAGGTCAGCGCCCTGGCCCATGAAAGCTTCGACGGCGCGATGGTGGTCAAAGCCATGGGCCGGGAGGAGTTTCAAACCGCGCGGTTCGCCGTGAAAGTCAACGAGCTGCGCGATGTGCTGATCTCGGTCGGCCGGATGCGCGGAATCTGCGATCCGGTCGTCGAGTCGCTGCCGACGGCCGGCATGCTCGCGGTGCTGGTGGTCGGCGGGTGGCGGCTGCGGTCCGGGGCGATCGACGTCGGCGATCTGGTCAGCGCGGCGTTCCTGTTCGCCATGCTGGGGGCCCCGGTAAGGGCGATCGGCTGGCTGCTGACCTCGTTGCCGCGAGCGGTCGCAGGCTGGGACAGGATGTCGGCGGTGCTCGACGCCACCGGCGAAATGACTTACGGCACAGGCGTTTCAGTCGCCGGCCGGGCCGCCGCCGAGCTGCGTTTCGACCAGGTGACCTTCGCCCACGACGGTGACCGGCCGGTGCTGCGGGAGGTGTCGTTCACGGTGCCGGCGGGGGCGACGGTGGCCCTGGTCGGGCCTACCGGGTCGGGCAAGTCCAGTGTGGTCTCGCTTGCCGCCCGGCTGATCGATCCGGATCTGGGGACGGTCCGGCTCGATGGCGCCGACCTGCGCTCGCTGCGCGCGGCCGCGCTTGCCGACGCCATAGGCTTGGTGCCCCAGCTGTCCTTCGTCTTTGACGACACGGTGCGGGCCAACGTCACCCTCGGCCGCACCGGGATCGACGACGCACAGGTGTGGGCGGCGCTTCGGGTCGCGCAGGCGGAAGAGTTCGTGCGGCGGCTGGCAGACGGCCTGGACACCGTGCTCGGTGAACGCGGCGTGCTCCTCTCCGGCGGGCAGCGCCAGCGGCTCACGCTGGCCCGTGCCGTGGCCGGGCGGCCGAGGCTGCTCGTGCTCGACGACGCGACCAGCGCGGTGGACCCCGCGGTCGAGTCGGCGATCCTGGCGGCGCTGCGCGACGGCGGCGCCACCGGCTCGGTGCTCATCGTCGCCCACCGGCCCGCCACCATCGCCGCCGCGGATCTGGTGGTATTCCTGGTGGACGGCCGGGTGGCCGCGACCGGGAGCCACGCGGAACTGCTGGCCACCGAGCCGGCCTATGCCAGCCTGGTCACCGCCACCCAACGCGCAGAGGTGTTCTCGTGAAACAAAACGCAGGCTCCACATGGGACACTTTGCGGCGCGGTCTCGCGCTGTCGCCTGAGCTTTACCGCGGGCTTGCCACCACCCTGATCCTGGCGACGCTGATGACCGCGAGCCGGGTGGCCGCGCCGGTGGCCATTCAAAACGGCATCGACCACGGGCTGCGCGCACCCGGCGGGCCCGACCTGGGCGTCGTGATGGACGTCGCCGTGATCGCCGCCGTGGTCCTGCTGATCGGCACGGTGACCGGTTACCTGATGGTGTACCGGCTGTACAAGGTCAGCGAGACCGCGCTCGCCGCCGTGCGCATCCGGGTGTTCCGGCATGTGCACGACCTGTCCATGCTGCACGTGCAGACCGAGCAGCGGGGCGCGCTGGTGTCGCGGGCCACCGGCGATGTCGACCAGATCACCACGTTCCTGCAATGGAATGGCGTGGTGCTGCTGATCTGCACGGGTCAGGTACTGGTCACCGTGGTGGTGATGGCAATCTATTCCTGGCAGCTCACTTTGGTGGTGCTGGCCGTGTTCGTCCCGGTGGTCATGGTGATCCGGGCTTGCATGGCGCGCCTGGCCACGCTCTATGTCACGGTGCGCCAGCGGGCGGCCGCCATGCTCGGCGCGGTCTCCGAAAGCGTGGTCGGTGCCGAGGTGGTCCGGGCCTACGACATGTCCGAGCGCACCGCGGAGCGGCTCGACCGCGCGGTCGACGAGTTCCGGGTCACCAGCGAGCGAGCCGCCCGGCTGACCGTCGGGGCGTTTTCCTCCGGCGAGCTGGCGGCCGGTGTGGCGCTGGCCGCGACGGTGGTGGTCGGTGTGCTGCTCGGGGTGGGAAACGGGCTCAGCATCGGCGAGCTCACCGCATTCCTTTTCCTGGTCACCCTCTTCGTGCAGCCGGCACAGGTCGCCGCGGAGATGCTCAACGCGATGCAAAGCGCGGTGGCGGGCTGGCGGCGGGTGCTTGACGTGCTTGAGATTTCACCCGATGTGGCCGATCCGGTGGCGGGAGTCGACCTGCCGCCCGGTCCGCTCGCCGCCCGGCTGGCCGGGGTCGGTTTCGCCTACCCGGGCGGACCACCGGTGCTGTCCGATGTGGACCTGGACATCGCGGCGCGGGCAAGGCTGGCCGTGGTGGGGGAGACCGGCGCGGGCAAGACCACCATCGCCAAGCTGTTGACCCGGCTAATGGACCCGACCTCCGGCCAGGTGCTGCTCGGCGGGGTGCCGTTGACCGCGGTCAGCTTCGCGTGCCTGCGACGGCGGGTGGCGGTGGTGACCCAGGACGGATTCCTCTTCGACGGCACGGTGGCGGAAAACGTCCGATTTGGACAGATGGAGCTGACCGACGACCGGGTTGCCGAGGTCTTCGCCGAGCTCGGCCTCGCCGACTGGCTGGCCCGGCTCCCGTCCGGGCTGGACACCCCGGTCGGCGAGCGAGGCGAGGAGCTCAGCGTCGGCGAGCGCCAGCTCGTCGCGCTGGCCCGCGCCCACGCGGCAGCACCGGACCTGCTCGTGCTCGACGAGGCGACCAGCTCCGTCGACCCGCAAACCGAGCAGCGGCTGGCACGAGCAATGGACGCGGTCAGCCGTGGCCGTACCACGATCGCGATCGCCCACCGCCTGGCCACCGCGGTAAGCGCCGACGAGGTGGTGGTCGTCGACGCAGGCCGCATCGTCCAGCGAGGCCGGCACCGAGACCTGGTCACCGATCCCGGCTCGGTCTACGGCCGCCTCTACGCCTCCTGGCTAAGCCCAGCCGCCGACGGAGACGCCTCCCGGCTCAGCCCAGCAGCCGGCTGAAACGAGCCCAGGCGTGGGCCGTAACTCCTTCTGTGCCACCGACTTCCGCGGCGCGGACTCGGCGCCTCTCCCGGCGGCATTTCTTGGTGGCGCTCGGTGGTTGCGCGCTGTGGGTTGGTGCGGCAATTCTTTGCGCCGGTCCGTGGTTGCGCGCTGTGGGTTGGTGCGGCAATTCTTGGCGCCGGTCCGTGGTGGTTGCGCGCCGCGAACTCCCGT
>NZ_BONY01000025.1 GCF_016862955.1 Rhizocola hellebori
GGCAGGGCAGGCGGGGCGGCCGCATCAAGCATCAAGGTGGCACGGCAGCAAGGCAGGCGGAGACGGGCCGCATGAGGCATCAGGGTAGGGCGGAGGGCGGTTAGGTGGAGGGGGCGAGGGCGTGGAGGAGGGCGATGGTGGAGCTGACGACCAGGGCGGCTAGGAGGATGCGGCGGAATTGGGTGGCGTCTATGCGGCCGAAGGCGTGGTTGCCGGCCCAGCCGCCGAGGGCGGCGGCGACCAGGCCTATGCCGATGTAGGTGGCGGCGTGGGCGTCGAGCTCGCCGGTGAGGGCGAAGCCAACGGCCCCAACTAGTCCGCCCAGGGCGAAGACTGCCGATATGGTGGCTCGGAATTGGCGGGGGTTGAGGCCCATCGCTTGGAGCACCGCGACCAGCGGGGGGCCGTTGGTGGCGGTGGCGGTGAGCAGTACGCCTGAGGCTGCGCCTGCGAGCAGGACTTTCCCGGGGGTGGGCGACATCCGCCAGCGTTTCCAGACCAGGGCGGTGCAGGCGAGGGTTACCACGGCGATGACACCGGTCAGGAAGCTGCTGGGGAGCAGTTTCAGGGCGACAAGCCCGAACGGCATGCCGAAGATGGCTGAGATGGTGAGGTCGCGGGTCGGCGGCCACTGGATGTGCTTGCGCTCGCCGGTCGCGGTCACCAGGGTCATCGCGAGACTGATCATGGAGGCGGTGACCACGGCGGTCTGCGGGTCGAGGGTTACCGCCAGCAGCGGGACTGCCACGAGCGCGAAGCCGAAGCCGGAGATCGACTGGGCGAAGGCCGCGACGCAGATAATCCCGGAAGCGATCAGGTATGTACTCAAGTGTTCCTCGCACCTATCGTGGTACAGACCGACCGGTCGGTACGTCCTGGGGCTCAGGGAAGGTAGCGCATCATGCGGGTGGCTGGAAAGACGATCGTGATCACCGGCGCGGCCGGGGGGATCGGCACGGCGCTCGCCCGCCGCTTCCACGCTGAAGGTGGCCGGCTCTGCCTCTCCGACCGGCAAGCCCCGACCGAACTGGCCGCCGAGCTTGGCGCCTTCGCGGTAGCCGCCGACGTGAGCATCGAGACCGATGTGCAGAACCTGGTGGCGGCGGCGGAAGCCGAGCTGGGTCCGATCGACCTGTTCTGTGCGAACGCCGGAGTCGCCATCGGCCACGGGCTCAACGCGACCGACGAAGACTGGGCGGTGGCCTGGTCGGTCAACGTCATGTCGCACGTTTACTCCGCCCGCGCGGTCGTTCCCGGGATGCTCGAACGCGGCCACGGCTACCTGCTGCACACGTGTTCCGCGGCAGGACTGCTCACCTCGCTGGGCGACGCGCCCTACGCGGTGACCAAACACGGCGCGGTGGCCTTCGCCGAGTGGCTCGCGGCGACCTACGGCGATCGCGGCATAGGTGTCAGCGTGCTTTGCCCGCAGGGGGTAAGGACCCCGATGCTCACCAGAGGCGTGGACGCCGGTGACCCGGCCGCCCTCGCCGTCGTGGCCGCGGGCAAGGTGATTGAGCCCGAGGAGGTGGCCGACTCGGTCATCGACGGGCTCGACGCAGAGCGGTTCCTCATCCTGCCGCATCCCGAGGTGGCGACCTTCCAGCAGCGCAAGGCCAGCGATCCCGACCGGTGGCTGGCCGGGGTGCGCAAGCTAATGAAGGTAGGACGCCCCGTTGAGGTCCAGGACTGAGCCTGACGCCCAGATCCCTTGCGGCGACGCGAGATACACGACCGCCGCGGCAACCTCCTGCGGCGTGCCGACCCTCGCGAAGGGGCTCTGTGCACGGATCTTCTCGCCGTCGGGCCCGCCGAGGCGGTCGGCCTGCCGCTCGGTGAGGATGTAGCCGGGTGCCACCGACGCCACCCCGATTCCGTAGGGGGCAACGGCTGCGGCGAGCGACTGGCCGAACGAGTGCAGCGCCGCCTTGCTCGCGCCGTAGGCCGGGTTCTCCGGCTCGCCACGGAAAGCACCGCGCGACCCGACGTTGACTATCCGCCCGCCCTCGCCCCGGGCCACCATGTGCTTGACGACGCAATGGCTCACGTTGGCCGCGCCGAAGATGTTGACGGCGAAGGTTTCCTGCCACGCGGCGACCCACTGCTCATAGGTCGACGTCACCGGCGGGTTGGCCACGCTGATCGCGGCGTTGTTGACGAGCACATCGATCTCGCCCAGCTCGCCGACGGCACGCTCCACGAGTGCCTGTGCGGCTTCCGGGTCGCGAAGGTCGGCCTGCGCGGTGGAGTGGGCGAAGACCCGATCGCCCAGCTCTTCGAAGGCGGTGACGATGGCACGGCCGATTCCCCGGGATGCCCCGGTCACGAGAACGCCACGGCTCATCTGGCGAAGACCTGGCTCTCGTCGCGGAAAGCCTTGAACTCCAAAGCGTTTCCGGCGGGGTCGAGCAGGAACATGGTCCACTGCTCACCGGCCAGGCCCTCGAAGCGGAGATAGGGCTCGATGACGAACGTTATATCTGCTTCGCGCAGCCGCGAAGCCAGCGCGTGAAAGTCGGGGATGCTCAGCAGCAGACCGAAATGCGGCACGGGCACGTCATGCCCGTCCACCGGGTTGCGGGCCCCGACGCCGGGGGCGCGGTCGACGGCGTGGGTCACCAGTTGATGGCCGTAGAAGTTCCAGTCCACCCATTCCTTGTCCGACCGGCCCTCTTCCAGCCCCAGCACCCCGCCGTAAAAGGAGCGCGCCGCTTCCAGGTCGTCCACCGGAATTGCCAGATGAAACCACGTAGTCATCGGCCTAGCTTAGGTCGGCAAGAACCACCGTGACGTTGTCGGGGGCCCCGGCTTGAAGCGCGAGTTTGACCAGCCGCTCGGCGCAGGCTTGCCGCTCGGTCACGTGGCGCAGCACCTCGGCGATGTTTTCGTCGGTGACGATGTCGGACAGGCCGTCGGAGCACAGCAGCAGCCGATCGCCGGCGCGGGTCTCCAGACTGGTCAGGCTCGCCGAGAAGGCGCGGCCCTGCACCGACGCCGTGATCAGCGACTTGTGCGGGTGGTGGCGGGCAGCTTCCGCCGTGATCAGGCCATCGTCGACCAGCGACTGGACGTAGGTGTCGTCGCGGGTCAGCTGGCGCAATTGGCCGTCGCGCAACAGGTACCCACGAGAATCTCCAATGTGGAGAAGGGACGTTTCGTCTTCACCGAAGAGGATCGCGGTGATCGTGGTGCCCATGCCTTCGGAAGTCGGGTCGGCGTCGACGACGTCCCCGATCTCGCTGTTGGCGGTTTCGATCGCGTGGCGCAGCGCGGCGGAGGCCTCGGCTTGAGGCTCCTCGTCGAGCTGAGCGAGGGCGCGAATGGCTATCCGGCTGGCGACCTCACCGGCCGGGCCGCCGCCTATGCCATCGGCCACGGCTATCACCCTATTACCGGCAAATGCCGCATCCTCGTTGTTGGGGCGGAGTAGACCCAGGTCGGTTACGACCACGGCTTGTAGGGTCACGACCCTCCTTCCCGGCCCCTAGGATCCATGCGGAGATCTTAGGGCCGGGGCGCTCCAAGCGGAAGCGCAACGCGAAGCACCAGCTCAGCGCTATTTGGTCGGCATCAGCTCGGCGGCATGGTCCATTATCGCGGCGGGTAGCTGTGGCCCGGCCGGCAGCGCGATCGGGTCACGCGCCTTAGTTACCAGCTCAACTACGGTATTGCTGAGCCGCTGCGACGTCGCCGACATCGATTCCTGTGCGGTGACGATCGCCGAAACCACCTCCGCGCGGGCCTGCTGGCCGAAGCGCACCGCCTCTTCAATCCCCTTGGCCTGCTCGTCGAGGGAGGCGGCCACCTCCATGATCGTCTCCGGCCGGATGGTCGGCGTCTGGATGATGCGGGCCAGCTGCGGCACGGCTTTGCCCGACGCGCTGGCGTAGGCAGAGAGCACGTCGTTGGCCCCGTCGGCCACCGCCTGCTGCATTTCGGCCGCCTGGTTGGCCTGCAGCAGCAGCCCCCACTGCGCGATCGTCAGCTTCATGGTGGGGATGGTGAGGTTGACCAGCAGCGCCAGCCGCTGGCCGAGTCCATAGTGGAGCGTGCGGATGTTGCGGACCTGGGGCGAGGTCGACCAGGCGACGAAGAGGCGCTGTTGGTACTCGTTGATGCGCACCTCGAGGGCCTGAACGAACTCCGTGATCCGGGAGAGCCGCTCCTCTTTGTCCCGCTTGTCGACGTCATCGGGACGGATCACGATCGAGCGCGCTTCGGCCAGGGCCTGGTCGCGGACCAGCTCCATCACCGCGATGACCCCGATGAGCTGGCCGATGGCGACCTCGTTGGCCTTGTAAAGCTCGTCGCAGAGCACCACGTTGCGGCGAAGCTGGTGCTGCTTCTCGGTCAGCGTGCCGCCGATGCGATCGAGCTGCTGCTCGACCGTGCGGGCCTCCTCGAAGAGCATTTCGACCAGGTCACGGCCCTTGCGGAAGACGCCCTTGACCGCGTCCATGAACTTGTCGAAGGTCTCCCGCACCTTCGGATCGCTCGGATCGTATTTACGGCGAAAGTTTCGCATCCGATCGTTGATCTCGTGCATGATCGCTGTCAGCTCTGGGATCTTGACCGGCCCGACCTCACGGAAGATCCGCTGCACCTGGGCATTGACCTGATCGATGGCTTGCGAGCCGAAGGTGGCCAGCTGGTCGGCGCTGGCGAGCAGAACCGGATACATCTGCTCGGCCACCGTCGCCGCCTGCGCGCGCTGCGCGGGGCTGAGCATGTCGGCGCAGACGAGCTGGGCGGGAGGCCCGCTGCGCAGGGCCGTGGCGAGGGCGCTGTCCGCGGTGCCGATGGCGGGCTGGGCGCTGCCGCCGGTCAGCGAAGTGAAGTCGATTTGCAACTCGGTGGTCATGAGCACTTCCTCGCGTCGTTGAGGCAGCCGAGCAGCGCCAGCGTCACCTCGGCGTTGGGCGGTGGGGTGGTGCGGAACTGCACGGCCAGCGGCAGATCCTTGAAATCGGTCACGTTGTTGAGGTCGAGGTGGACGCTGGATCGCATCCCGTATTTCTTCCACGCGATCGTCTGGATCTCGCGATCCTTCATGGCCTGTAGGAAGCGTTCTCCGTTGCCGTCGAGGGCGAGGATCGGATGATCGTTGTAGATGGTCGGCTCGGGATAGAGCACCCGCACCTCCTTGAGCGCGGCCGGCCCCTGCTGGGCCACGAGCTGGATGATCTGGTTCTCGTAGCCGGCGTAGAGCGGCGAGCTGAGCTCCGCGCCCTGGGTGAGCCATTGCCGGAAACCGAAGTCGGAGCTCGCTGCCTGAAGTCCTTGCGCGTCATAGAGAGCCCGCAACGTGGGCAGCGCCGCCTTGGCCTCGGCCAGGTTGGGGGCCTTGAACACGTCCGCGGTCGCCACGATGGTTAGCTCCAGCTGGGTCATGGTGAAGCCGCTGTTGGACTTGGCCGGGTCGGTGCTGGCCACCTTGATCGGCCCGCTGAGACCCTTGGCCTTCACCGAATCCCACGCCTTGCCCTTGAGGATGAATTCGAGCAGGAGGCGCTTCATGTCCACCACGTAGTGCTTGCCGTCGCGCTGTGCCACGATTCCCTCGCGCACCAGCGCGTCGGTCCCGTTGGGCCCGGCGTAGATGACCTCCGGCGACTGCAGCACGGTTTCGGCACGATATTGCGGGAACTCTCCGCGGTGCAGGCTCTCGAAAACGCTCTGGGCGCTGGCGCTGCCGGGCCACAGGCAGTTGAGTTTGCGCTTGCGCAACTCGTCGGCGCTCAGCTGCACCTGGTCGTAGGAGCCCAGCGGGCTGAACGTCACGGTGATGCCGAACTTCTCCTTGAGCACCCGGCGCACCGACTCGTCCGCCATCAGCTCGCTCTTCTCCGACCCGCCGACACAGGCGACCGAGATCGGCTCGGCGGGCTTGGCCTCCTGCGGCTTAGTGAGGAAGTAGGCCGTCCCCACCGACACCGCCAGCACCAGGCCGAGCCCGATGAGGAATCGTGGACTGGGCATTCTCACTTTTCGGCTCCTAAGTCGGGAAGTTGTGGCGGAGCAACGGTTTCAAGGTTTGCCTGGTACTGGGCCAGCTCCCCGGAGTTGACCAGACGCAAACTGTCGACGGTGAACTCGGTGAACCGCTGGATGGCAATCTCCCCGCCGCGCATCAGCTCGGCCGGGTTCTTGTAGAAGTCGGGCTTGCGCTGGATGTCCAAGTACTGCTCGACGACTCCGGCCAGGCTCGTCAGATGCCCGCCGAGCGAGCTGGCGCTGGAGTAGAGGTTGTTCGGCGACGTCTTGCGGACCCGGGTCAGCAGTTCTGGCACGTATTCGCAAGCCTGCTGCAGCGAGTGCTTGACGCTGGGCGAGAGCACCTGAGCGGTGATGCCGCGGATCTGGCGCACGGTTCGCAGCGCCTCCTCGACCTTGCGGTTGGCGTCCTCCGCGTATTCGCCGTCGCGGACCTGGGCCGGGGTGCGGTCGTCGAGCATCAGGTAGAGGCCGAGCGCGGCGAGCGCAGCGAGCAGCGGCGACCACAGCAGGCTATGGGTCATCAGGAACAGCACTGCGAAGACCCCGACCGCGGTCGCCAGCGACGCCGGCGCGGCCAGCTTTGCGCGCATCAGCGGTACCCGGCGGCGTTGCGCAGCGCGGCGACCAGATCGTCCTGCCGGAAGAAGCTGCCGCCGGTCGCCTTGGCCACCTCTTCCAGCTGGTCCGGGTCCGCGTCGTCGCCGAAGGCCAGGGCGATCACTGGTACCCCCAACGACTTGAGGTCGGCCAAGGCGCGATCGCGGCCGGCGCGGTCGGACTGGCCGTCGCTCATCACGATGACCAAACCCTTGCGGCCGGATTCGAGGCCGCGCAGCGCGGTCGCCGCACCGATCAGACATTGGTACATGTTCGTGCCGCCCCCGGCCGCGTGAGCCTGGATCTTCTGGGTGAGGCCGTGCATCTGCGCCGAATCGGCGCCGTCCACCGTCCACGGGCTGCCGCCGGTGACCGTGCTGTTGAAGAGCGTGACCGTGGTGCGGTCCTTCGGCCCGGTCTGCAACAGGTTCAGCCGTGCCTGGTCCTGGTCGAAGACCTGGGTGGCCGCGGCTTTGATCCCGTCCCAGCCGCCGTTCTCGTTCATCGAGCCGCTCGAGTCGAGGCAGTAGTAGACGGTCACCGGCTTGCGGTAGCTGGTCTGGTATCGGTCAAGCGCGGCCTGGATCACCGTTGCCGACGGATACTGGATCCCCTGCTCCTTCAGGTTGGCCTGGATGCCCCACTCCGGGTTGAACACGGTCAGGTCGGGGTTGTCCATGCTCAGCCCGATGCTGGTGGCGGGACGCCGGCCCAGCCGCAGCAGAGCCGATTTCGCGCCCGCGTCGCCCAGCAGGTGTGCCTGAAGCTCGTTGAGCATCTTGCGCCGGTTCGCGTCGAACTCGCCGCCGGAGGCCCGGAAGCCAAGCGGCGCATCGCTGATCGCCAGTGACCCGCGCGGGTAGACGGCGTAGAGCGGCTCACGCCCGGCTTTGACCAGCTCATGGTTCTTCTCGATGACCAGGTCCTCGTAGGTGAAGAACGTTTTACAGCGCGCTGGCGTGGCGATGCACTCGTTCATCAGCGTGCCGGTGGAGGGCGGTGTCTCCGCCATGGCCCGCACAAAGCGCTGCGTGCCCTCCTCGACGGCGGGCGAGTCGAGCTGTTGCTGGGTCAGCGGCTGGCCCGGACCGTTGCCGGCGAAATGGTTCATGAATCCAAACAGGACAGTCGCGCCCGAGTTCGACTGGGTGGGATTGGCCACGCGCACCGTGGTCTTGCCCGACTCCACAGCGGTGAGGATGTCCGCGATCGACACGTTATCGCGGCCGACGAAGTCAAGGCGCTGCATCTCACTGCGCCAGCCCGCGTAGACGATGGGCGTGAGGAACATGGACTTGACGTCCTGCAGCGCACCGCCTTTGTCGCCCAGCTGAAGGAAAACGCTACTGGCGAACCAATAAGCGTCATAGTCGGCACTGCCCGCGCTCAGCAGCCGCGCCTGGTCGACCGAGCCCTTGAGGGTGAACCGGCAGTCGTATTTTTTGGCTTCACACCAGGGTTTGACCACGGTGTTGAGCACGGCCTCCTGCTCGGAACCGGCGACGAGGCGAAGCGTCGATCCTGAGATCGGCTTCTCCCCGTCGTCGGTGCAGGCCGACGTAAGCATTACGGCAATCGTCGCTGTCGCCGCGAGTAGCGCTCTGATCGTCACACACTCGTTGGTAGCAGCCGCATGCCACCAACTAATAGGCAAACGTCAGTCAAACGGAAGGTGAACAACTACAGCTTGGTGATGCGCACAGCGTCCGCTATCACGTATCCGGTGGTGGAGGTCCACCGGCTGACGCCTACTACGTTATAGTCCCCGGCCGCGAGGGTGAAGGTGCCTAGACTGCGCCACTGCCCGCCATTGACCCGCTGGTCCACACTGACGCTCTGGTTGCCGCCACTGGTGACAATGACGTGGGGGGCCGCGCTGTTGTAGCCGGAGTTGGCCGGGTACCACACCTCGACGCGATAGCTGCCCGTGCTTGGGATCGCCGTCCGGAACCAGGCGGGATCGCTTGCGGCTACAGGGTTGGCGAAGCGATAGTCGACCCCGAACCGCTGCGCCGAGAAGGACGACGAGCCCCAATTGGCGCTTGCGGTGGTGGGTCCATCGATGGTCACTTGGAACGGGCCGGTGCCCGGCGCGGAAACGCGGCCGACGCTGACCGGGCTTTCGTAGTGCAGCCGGTCCAATGCGGTCACATAGTAGGTATACGTGGTCCCGGCCGCGGCCGTGGTATCGGTATAGCTCTTGCTCCGGGTGGTTTTGATGAGGTTGCGCGCATCGGCGAAGGAACACTCGTCCACCGCGCCGGTGAGGCGATAGACGGCGAATTCGGTCCCGCTGCCCGACCAGGTGAGCGAAACTCCATTGGCCACCCGGGTCGCGGCGGTGATGCTCGGCGCGGCCGGGGCCGAGCCGGGGCCGTAGGCGGGGACCAGGGCCGGCTTCGAATAGTGGTCGGTCACCATCCGGTTGACCGCACCTATCCGGTTGGCCTCGATGTCCTTCGCGCTGAAGAAGACGTCGCCTTTCACCTCCGGCCGGTTGCGGTTGTAGAAAAGGTGATCGGTGAGCTCGGCCGGGTCCTGCCAGGCGGCGTCCTGTCCGGACGCGCCCGAGCGGTAGGCGGCTTGCCCCACATAAAGGTGCACGTTGGTCGGGGCGACCACGCCGGCCCACCAGTCGATCAGGGTCGCGTAGTCGGCCGTGGAAAAGCCGATGTGCCAATAGATCTGCGGGTTGATGTAGTCGATCCAGCCCTGCTGCACCCATTTGCGGCTGTCGGCGTATATAGCGTCATAGGACTGCAGCCCGCTGGTCTGCGAGCCTGCCGCATCGGTGCTCGCGTTGCGCCAGATGCCGAAGGGGCTGATGCCGAATTTCACCCATGGCTTGGCGGTGTGGATGCGCTGTCCCATCTCCTGCACCATGAGGTTGACGTTGTTGCGTCGCCAGTCATGGACGGTGCTGAAGCCCGCGCCGTAGGTGGCATAGGTGGCCGAGTCCGGGATGGTCTGCCCGCTGACCGGGTAGGGATAGAAGTAGTCGTCGAAGTGAACTCCGTCGACGTCGTAGCGGGTCACCGCGTCCATCATGGCGTCCTCGACAAAATCCCGCACCGCCGGGATGCCCGGGTTGTAGTAGAGCTTGCCGCCGTATGCAAAGCGCCAGCTCGGGTTCTGCCGCGCGGGATGGCTCGCCACCAGCTGTGCTGGATCGTCGTGGTTGGCTATCCGGTACGGGTTGAACCAAGCATGGAACTCAAGGTTGCGCGAATGGGCCTCGGCCACCATGAACGCCATCGGGTCGTAACCGGGGTTGGTGCCCTGGGAACCGGTGAGCCAGTTGGACCACGGCTCAAAGGGCGAGGGCCAGAACGCGTCCGCGGTCGGCCGGACCTGCACCACGACGGCGTTCATCCGCTTGGCCACCGCGAGGTCGAGCCAGGACCGGAATTCGGCCTGCTGGGTCGCCACGCTCAAGCCGGTCTGGCTCGGCCAGTCGATGTTCGCGACGCTTGCCACCCACATCGCCCGGAACTGCTGCTTGGGGGTGGCCGGGGCGGGCGTGCACACGGCCGCTTGAACAGCGCCCGACGGTACCAAAAGGACGCTGGCGATCAGCCCCGCCGCCATAGACAACCTCAAGAGCTTCATGGAAAGAAAGTTTCAACGTCCAGACATCGAAGCGCAATGGGTCTTCAGTGATTCTTTGACATTTGTTATCGTGCCGACGTGAAGATTTCACGCTTAGTCATCGCGGCCACTGCGCTGGCCGTGGTGACCATCCCTGCCCCGGCGGGCGCAAGCACCCCGGTGCACGATGAACAGATCACCTACCAGTCCTGGGAGTCTTATCAGGACTGGCGCGGCGGCACGCACGAGGGGACCTTCGCGATCCCGGGCGTTCGAACCGGCATCACGATGCTGCGGCCGCAGGGCACCACCGAATATCTCGACCCCCACACGGGTGTCAGCAAGACCTGGAACTACTCCACCTGGACGTCCCCGGTTACCAGCGTGGGCTTCCAGGCCAGCGAGCTGGTCGCGTCGTGGAACGCCAACACACCGGCGGGCACGTGGATCCAGATCGAGCTCCAGGGCACCTACAACACGGGCGGGCTCACCCCCTGGTACGTCATGGGCCGCTGGGCCGAAGGCGATCAGGACATCATGCGGACCAGCAAGAACCGCCAGGGTGACCCGTGGTCGACGATCTGGACCGATACGTTCTCGATCGACGACGTGGCCAACGGCGTGATGCTGGAGAAGTACCAGCTCAAGCTCACGCTGTATCGCGCTCCGGGCCAGTGGCAGTCGCCGCGGGTCTGGATGCTCGGTGCGATGAGTTCGTACGTCCCGGACAGGTTCACGGTCGCGCCGAGCGCCGGCCACATCGCCTGGGGCACCGAGCTGGCCGTCCCGCGCTACTCCCAGAACATCCACTCCGGCCACTACCCCGAGTACGACGGCGGTGGCGCGGCCTGGTGCTCGCCAACGTCAACGGAGATGGTGGTCGAGTACTGGGGCCGGGGACCGTCCGAAGAGGACACCTCGTGGGTGGTTCCGGAGTACCCGGACCACACCGTGAACCATGCCGCGCGCATGGTTTACGACTACCAGTACGACGGCGCGGGCAACTGGCCCTTCAACACCGCCTACGCGGCGTCGTTCCCGGGGCTGGACGCCAAGGTGACCCGGCTGCACTCCCTCGACGAAGTAGAACGTTTCGTCAAGGCGGGCATCCCGATCGTGGTCAGCATCTCGTTCCTCTCCTTGGAGATGGACGGCGCCAACTACAGCACCAGCGGTCACCTGTTCGTCATCATCGGTTTCACCGATACCGGTGATGTCATCATCAACGACCCGGCGTCGTCGTCAAATGACGTGGTACGCAACGTCTACCCGCGTCACCAGGTCGAAACCGCTTGGCAGCGAACCAAGCGGATCAACGCGAGCGGCGGTGTCTCGGGCGGTCCGGGCGGCGTCGCCTACCTGATCAAGCCGTGGTGGAAGCCATGGCCGCGTGTCCCGGGATCCAGCAACTGGTAAAAAGGACTCGTGGAAAAGTCGACGTGCCAGGTCTGGTGGGCTGCCCCCGGCCTGGCACGTTCTTGGCACGAAGACCTGCTCACCCCGCCTGAGCGGGAGCGCATGGTGCGCCTGCGCCGCCACGAGGACAAGCAGCGGCTCATGATCGGCAACGCCCTGCTGCGATTGACGATCGCTCAGGCCGCGGGTTGCCCGGTCGGCGAGGTCGTCATCGATCGCAGCTGCCCCGATTGCGAAAAGCCACATGGCAAGCCGACGGTGGTCGGACATGACCTGCACGTCTCGGTGTCCCACTCGGGCAACCGGGTCGCCGTGGCGCTGACCCGGGTGGCACAGGTCGGCATCGATGTGGAGCAGGTCGACCCGCGGGTTCACGTGAACGAGCTGCTGGCCAACATCCTTTCCCCCGACGAGATCGCCACCGACATGGACTTCTTCACGCGCTGGGCGCGAAAAGAAGCCGTGCTCAAAGCCACCGGCCTTGGCCTGCGGATGCCGATGTCCAAGCTCACCCTCGGCCCGCAGGGGCTGATCGGTTTCGACCGCCCCTGCGTGCTGCGCGACCTGCAACCCGGCCCGGGTTATTGCGCCGCGGTGGCGGTGCTCACCGACGCGCCGATCGAGATCGACGAACGCGACGGATCATGGCTGCTCGATCGCGGCGACGATGCCTGAAATTGTTGGGTGATCGAAGAAGACGTGCAGCGGCACGGCTAATCCGCGTTTGCGCAGCCGTGACGAGATCCTGGTGACGGTCAGCGAATGACCGCCGAGATCGAAGAGACTGTCGTCGGCCCCGATGTCGCTGCGCCCCAGCACCTCCGACCACACCTGGTAGACCTGCTCGGCCAGGCCGGTGAAGGCTGTCCCGGCCGGCTGCTCGACGGGAGCGGCCGCCAGCGCCGATCGGTCGAGCTTGCCGTTGGGGGTCAACGGAAGCGCGGCCAGGGAGAGGAACCTCGACGGCACCATGTAGGCCGGAAGCGCCTGCGCCAGATGCTCTTTGAGCCCCTCGACCGGCCCGACCACGTAGGCCGTGAGCTCGGGGTCGGCCACCACCGCGGCCGCTCGCACGCCGGGATAGTCCAGCAGCTGGCTCTGGATTTCGCCTAGCTCTATCCGGTACCCACGAAGCTTGATCTGATCGTCAAAACGCCCTATCCATTCGAGCTGGCCGTCGGCGAGCAGGCGCACCCGGTCTCCAGTGCGGTAGAGCCTTCCCCATTCGGTTGGCACGAAGCGTTCCTCGTTGAGGGCGGGCCGGTCGAGGTAGCCGTGGGCCAGCCCGCGCCCGCCGATACACAGCTCGCCCGCGATCCCGATCGGCACCGCACGCAACTGGCCGTCGAGCACGTGCAGGTCGGTGTTGGGCAGCGGACGGCCGATTGTCACGGTGGCCCCGTCGAGCCGTGCCATCGTCGACCAGACCGTGGTTTCGGTTGGGCCGTAGAGGTTCCAGAGTTGGGCCGAACACCCGCGCAGCCGCTTGGCCAGCGGCTGCGGCAACGCCTCCGCCCCGGCGATGGCGATCACGCCGGGCTCGTCGAAACCGGCCTCCAGCAAACGCTGCCAGGTCGACGGCGTCACGTGAACGTGTGTCACGGCACAGCCTCGGATGAGTTTGAGCAGCTTCTCCGCGTCGCGGGTCTCCTGCTCACCGGCCAGCACCACGGTGCCTCCGCTGATCAGCGGCAGCCACAGCTCCGGGACCGACATGTCGAACGAATACGACGCCGTGGCGAGCCAGACCCCCGCGCCGAGGGCATCGCGCAGGCAATGCAGCAGGTTGACCACTGAGCCGTGGCCCACCTGCACCCCCTTGGGACGCCCGGTCGAGCCCGAGGTGTAGATGACGTAGGCCAGATCCTCCGGATTCCTTGCGCCGCCGGGCAACTGCACGATGCCGGCTTCGGTCAGCAGCGCCGCGGGTGCGGCATCGGAAAGGAGCAATGACTGTCGCGACGCCGGGTAGTCCGGATCGATTGGCACATAAGCGGCTCCGGCCAGCCACACGCCTAGCAGCTTGGCCACCAGGTCAGGGCTGCGGTGCATGCGCACCGCGACCCGGTCGCCGGGCCTGATTCCGCGTTCCCGCAACGCCGCCGCGGTCTCCCCGGCTGAAGCCACGAGTTCGGCGTAGGTCAATGTCCCAGTCGTGCCGGTCACGGCAACGGTTTCGGGGGTGCGTGCCGCCTGCTGTGTCACCAGCTCGTGCACAGTTTGCGGCCCGGGATACTCCCGCCGCGGGCCGGCGAGGTGCGAAACCTTGCCCGCGTAAGGCACGCCGTCGGCCAGCGCGCTGATCTCGCCCAGATACTCCTGGGCGATCTGCTCGACATATGGCCGGGCGATGGCTTCCGGGTCGAAGTGAAGGCGGGCTTGGATAGTTGTCCCATCGTCGACCATCTGCACGTGCAGAGCGTTGCGGGCCGTGCCGTGGAAGGCCATCCAGTCCACCGCCGCGGACAGGCCGTGAAACGTGACGTCGGGGGCGCGCCGCCGGTAGCTGATCGAAACCGGGGCCATCGCCAGCCGCGGGCTCAGGCCGCTCACCGCTTGCGAAATCGGCACCCGCCGCACCTGATAGAGCTCGCGCAGATCGTCGCCGGGGAACACCGGCAACTCGTTGACGTAGAGCCCGATCGCGTCCTGGGTGGCCGGGGTACGGGTGCCCAGATCTATCGCGATGACCGGCTCGGCGTTTCCGTACCGGGTCAGGAGTGCTTGCAGCGCAGCGAAAAGCACGTCGAACTTGACGTGCGCCAGCTCGAAGTCGAAGCACTCGCCCGCCCGCGCGGTGCGCACCTGCCCGGACAGCCCCGGCAGCACCACCTCCTGCGGCTCCCGCCAGCGCGCCGCCCAATAATGCTTCGCCAACGCGACATCGCCCGGCTCGGGCTCACTGAACCCCAGCGGCGCCAGCTGCTCCCCGGCATAGGCCTTGGCCAGATCGCGCAGGAGAATATCCTTCGATGTCCCGTCGAAGACGAGATGATGCGCCTCAAAGCGCAGCAGATGCCGCTGCGGTGCCAGCTCCACCAGGCTGTAGTCGAAATGCCCACCGCCGTCTGGCCGCAGCTGCAGCACGCCGTCGACCTCATCAAAGTCGCAGCCCAGGATCGGATGCCGGATCAGCATGGCCGCACATGCCCGCAGCATGGCCGCGCGGTCCAGTGGGCCGTCGAAGACGACCGGCAGCGGCATGCGATAGGCCGACCCGGCGATCCCCAGCCTTTCGGTCAGCCACATCCCATGCTGGAACGGGGAGGCCTCAATCATCTCAGCTCCTTGCCAACGTAATCGGTGAGCATCCGGGCGATCGACTCCATCGTCGACCGGTCGAATGCGTAGTCATTCCAAAGCAACCAGGCCGTCAAGCGCCCGTCGGGCTGCTCCACCACGGCCAGCTCCGGCGCCTGCAGATCCGGCCCGCCGTCGGGGGTCGGCCACTCCGCGTCCAGCGCCCTGGGCAGGTCGAACTGTTCCGAAACCAGGCCCGGCAGGTGCGCCTGCCCGGCCCAGTTCTCCACGCGCAGGAAGGAGGCCCCGGGGTGGCGGTCGTAGAACGTGGCGAAAGGGTGGAACTGGTGGTCCAGCCCACCGAGGGCCGCTCGTCGCACCCGGGCCAGCAGATCGGGGAAACCCGGATCGTCACCGGTGTCCACGCGCAGCAGCATCGACTGCACCAGACAGCCGATGAGCGCTTCCGAGCCCGGTTTTGCTCTTCCGGGTACCGGGGTCAGCAGCACGATGTCGGTCAGCCCGCTCGCCCGCGTGAGCACCGCCGACCAGGCCGCGGCCAGTGCCATGAACATGGTCGCCCCGTGCCGGGCGGCCTTGTCCCGCAACGGTTTTGCCTCACCCAGGTCGAGTTCGAGCTGTGCGCTGCGCATCCGCTTCGCCACCTGCCGCCCGCGGAACGGGTCGAGGTGGCTGGGTGCCCCGTCCAAAGTGGACTCCCAATAGGGCAGGTTGCCCCGCCACTGCTGCCTCGTCCACGTCACGTATTCGCGGTAGTCCCCTCGCGGCCGCAACGGCGAACCCGAATACGCCAACCCCAGCTCGTGCAGCAGCACGCCCATCGAAGCGCCGTCGAAAACCAGGTGGTGCACGGCCAGCCCGATCAGGTGATCCTCCTCGCCCAGCCGCACCACGGCCGAGCGCACCAGCGGGCCGTTCCTCAGATCGAAGCGCCCCTCGCGATCGCTGCGCAGCAGCTGCGCCCCCTCCTGCACGCCGCCGGCCTCGGTGACGGTGACCTCGGGCGGACAGTGTTCCAGGATCCGAGGGGTCCGCCCGTCGAACACCATCCGCAGCGCCTCGTGCCCGCGCACCACCTCGCCCAGCGCCCACCCGAACCGGTCCGCGTCAAACCCATCGCGCACCCTGATCCCCACACTGATCGGTCCCGCGTCCCGGGTCTGCTCCCCCGCATACATCCACGCAAGCAAACTCTCCTGCGTCGCCGTCAACTCCACCCCGCCCGCCGCACCCACCCCGCGCGCGGAGGGGGCGGGCGCGGAGGCGGGGGTGGGCAGGGCCGTTGCGAGGGAGGCGAGGGTTGGGGTGGCGAAGATTTGGGAGACGGGCACATCGAGTAGGGCGGCGAGGCGGGTGGCGGAGAGCGAGTCGCCGCCGAGGGCGAAGAAGTCGTCGGCTAGGCCTATCTCGGAGACGTTGAGGAGCTGTTGCCACGCGGCGGCTACGGCCAGCTCGGCGGGGGTCTGCGGAGGCAGTGAGCGGGGGCGGGCCTCGAACAAGGCCCGCAATGACCGCTTCAGGATCTTGCCGGAGTCGTTGCGGGGCAAGCTGTCCAGCGTGAGAACCCGGGTCGGCAGCTCGTGCGGAGCGAGCCTGAGCGCGAGGAAGGCGCGCACGTCGAAGGACGCCCGAGTCACCACGGCCGCGCCCAGGGTGGCGCCCATGACCGGATGGGGCAGGCCCACCACCGCCGCCTCGACCACCGAGGGATGCTCGTAGAGAGCGTGTTCGATGCGCAAGGTGGACACCTTGTGCGCCCCGGACTTGACTACGTCTGCGTCGCGATCGGTCAGGTAGAGGTACCCGTCGGGGTCGAGATAGCCGACATCTCCCATCCGCACCCAGCCGTCCTGAAACGTCGCCTCGGTGGCCATCGCGTCGCCGTAGTAGGACCGGGGCTTGGTGGGCGAACGTAGCCACACCTGACCGGTCGGGTCCACGCGGATGTCGCCCGAGGGACGGCCGATCGCGTCAGGCCGCGACGGGTCATAGATCATCGTGGTGAAGGCCGGCGCGGCCTCGGTCGAGGTGTAGGTGTTGATCAGGGTGGCTTCTGGATACGCCGCCGAAAGCCGTTGCGCCACAGCCGGAGGCAGCGGAGCGGCCGAGGAGGCGATCAGCTCGACCTCGTCGAGCGGATGCCCACCGTCGAGCAACGCGACCGCCATCGCCGGAACCAGGAAGATCGAGGAGACCCCGAACCCGGACACCAGCCGGGCGAAACCGGGCGCATCAAATCGTGATTGGACAATCGACGTGGGCCGGGCCACCAGTGCGGTCATGAGCATGGTCTGCGCTGCGTTGGTACCCAACGGAAAGGCATGTAAGAAATAGCGGGAGTGCTCCAGCCGGCCCAGCCCGAAGGTGAGGTTGGCGTGGGTGGCGCTGACGCCCTTGGGGGTGCCGGTGGTACCAGACGTATAGATGATCTGAGCCAGCTCGCCGGGAGAAACCGCCAGGCCGAGCGGACGGCTCGAACCGGTGGCGGGCACCGAGCGCAGCGTCAGCCGGGCACCACAATGCGCAAGCGCCTCGCGGACACGGGCCGGGGGCAACGACGCGGAAAGCGGAACCGCCACGGCGCCAATGGAAGTCACCGCCACGAAGGCGATCGCATAGTCGATCCAGGAGGAGAAGACCAGCCCGACACGGTCGCCATGGTGCACCCCTTGCGCCGTCAGGTCCTGTGCGGCCGCACTGGCGCGAGCCTGCCACTGTGCCGCGGTAAGGCGGTGCTCGCCGTCCACCAGGAGCGCGACATGGTCCGGCTCTGCCGCCGCGCGGGCGGACAGCAGAGCCGGCACCGTATCCGGTGTTACAACAGCCACAACGGCACGGCCGCCGCCACGGCCGCGGAGCCCACATCGTTGGGGTGGATGTGGTCGCCGCTGTCGAATTCGGCCTTCACCTTGGAAGGTGCGGCCGGATCGCGCAACACGGCGTCCATGTCCACGACGTGGTCGATTTCGCCGCGGATGTAGGCGTTCACGGTATTGCGGATGACCTCCCGGTCAGCGGTCCACGAGGGGAACCCCTCGAACGGGCCGAGCGTGCATACCAGGACCCGCAACCCCTTCGCCTCCAGCTGAGCCACCAGCTGGCGCAGCCCGCCAATGATCCGGTCGGCCGGGTGGCCGGCGATCTGGAGGTCGTTGATCCCCAGCTCGATGATGACCGAACGCACCCCGGTCTGGCCGTAAACGTCCGAGTCGAGGCGGGACAGCGCATTGGTGCCCACCGGGATGAACGCCCCGGCGTCGGTGATCTGGTTGCCGGACAAGCCTTCGTTCAGCACGCCCGGGTCTCCGAGGTGTGGCGCCGTCCCCACGATCCGGCTGGCCAGCGCATCTGGCCAGCGCTTGTTGCCGTTGAGCGTGGTGTTGAAGCCGTCGGAGATGGAGTCGCCGAGCACCACGACGGTGCCAAGCGCTGTCCGGCTGGTCACGTCTACTCCCGCAAGGAAGTAGAAGGAGTTGAAGGCGGCCGTATTGCCCGCCCCGGCCGGGTTCTCCGCCTGGTCACCGGCGTAGATGTACGAGGTCTGCCGCGCCGTCCAGTGGAACGACGTCGCCCCGGTGGCGGTCGGGAAGTAGAGGGTCACGGCAAGCTCCGACAGCGCCGGCACGGCGAAGTCGAGAGGATCGCTGAGCACCTCAGAACCCTTGTAGATGGTGACCGACTCGCTGCCGCCGTTGAAGGTCAGCTCTTTGATCGAGCCGGCGACCAGCTCCGGCGAGCCGGAAGCCGACGGGGTCCCGACGGTGGCGTGCCCGACCGTAATCGCTTGCACACCAAACGCGTTGGAGAGCCGGATGCGCATTTTCTCGCCCGCGACCGAGGTGCGCACGATCATGCGGACCGACTGGTCGGTGAAGCCGACCAGCGAGCCGCTGGTGTTGGTTGCGCTTGCGGCGGTCAGCGCTGTCCCCCAGCTGCCCGTCCACCTCGGGGGGAGGAAGCCGGTCGCTGGAGTGGCCGCCGCGGTGGCGACCAGCGTGGTAGCGGTCACCGCCAAGACGGCTAGTACTCGCATCGGTTTGAACACAGCGTGAAACCTCCGAATATCGAAATGGCCCCCGCTTTCGATCAATCACAATGTCAGCTAATGACTAAGTCCGTGCCGTACTTTCGTCCACAGACGATCGACTGGCCAGACACTCCTCGATGACATCCGCGGCTCGGCGCACTCCACCCGCGGCTGCCACCTCCTCTTGCATGGCCCTGATACGCGAACGCATCGGGGCGTCGGCGCAGACGTAGTCGACCGCCGAGCGCAGCGCCGCGACGTCCGACAGCACCACGCCCAGCCCCAGCTCAGCGAGGCGCGCCGCATTCGTTTCCTGTTCTCGGGTACCGGGAAATGCCACATGGGGCACACCCGCCTGGACCGCCTCCATCACCCCGCCCATGCCGCCGTGCGAGACCAGAACCTTGGCCTGCCGAAGGATGTCGACCTGCGGCGCGGTGGCGAGGACCTCGAAATTCGCCGGGGCCGGGCCCAGCCCGGCCGGGTCGAAGCGCTTTCCCACCACGAGCACCACGTGCCAGCGGCCGTCGGCGAAGGCGTCGAAGCAGCCGCGGTAGAAGTCGGGTAGCAGGTTGCCCTGCGTCCCCATCGTGATCAGGACAACGTCGGAGCCATCCGCCGGTGGCGCCCACCGCTGATGATCAGACCGCTGGCCCACACACGGCCCGACAAAACAGTAGGAGTCGTCGAAAAGCTCGCCGTGACACTGGAAGGCTCGCGGGTAGAACGACACGTGGCGGCGCACCTGCGGGGCCAGGAAGCTGGCCGGGTCGATCTGCAGGCCCTCGCCGGCCAGGAACAGGTCGAGGTAGGCGAGATATCCGGCCATCGTTGGATGGGCCAGGTCCTCTTGGCGAACCCATGACCACTGTGGTCCGGAGACCATCATCGGCCACAGCTGCACCGCGGGCAGGTCGTGTTTGCGCGCGAAGACCGAGCCGGCGAAGGCCATCCGGTCGAAGACGACCAGGTCCGGGCGGTCAGCGGCGAAGGCCGACTCCAGCTGGGGCAGGGTCCGTTCGGCTTCGATCAGGAAACTGAGCAGCGTGCCCGCGATGTACTCCTCGCCCGCGGGCGCCGCGTAGGTGGGATCGGCATCGCCGGGCCGCGTGGATCCGTAAGGGATCAGCCGTGCGCCGGTTTTTTCGATGAGCGTCTGTCTGTCCTTCACCGCGGCGTAACTCACGCGGTGCCCGCGCCGGACCAGCTCGGAGACCACCGGAAGTGTCGGGTAGATGTGGCCCAGGGCGGGAATGTTGAAGAAGGCGATGTGCTTTTGCCCGGTCATAGCGCACCTTCCGGGTCGGCAGCCGCTGCCCGAAGCACGTCGATGTACCCGCGGGCCAGATCGGCGATGGTGTCCGGTTTGAACAGACACGAGTCGTAGCGAAACGCGGCAACGATGCCGGCTTCGTTGCGCCAGAGATCAAGCACCAGGTCGTGCAGCGCCTGGGGGTGGCCGGCGCTAAACGGCTCTACGGCAAGGCCGGGCAGATCGTCCCGCGGCGTCGCCTCGGTGTGCAAACAGAAGATGGATTGAAATACCTGCGTTTGGTTCGGGGCATCGGCGAGCTTCAGAGTAGCCACGATCTGGCCAAAGGGCACCGCTTGCCGGCTCAATGCCTCGATGAAGGTCGACCGCGTCTGCCTCATCTGGGCGGCGAAGCTGAGCTGGTCGGCGCGCAGGCGCAGGGCAAGCATGTTGGCGAAAAGACCAACCGCCTGTTCGGCTTCCACGCTGTCCCGGCCGTCAGCGGGAACCCCGATGCAGAAGTCGCGCTGCCCGCTGCGCTGGGCCAGGGTGAGCTGGAAAGCGGTCAGCAGCACCATGAAGGGCGTGCTGTGGCTGCGCCGCGCCAGCTCTTCGATGTCGCGGGCGAGCTGGAGGTCGAGGAATTCGTCGTGGTTCACGGCGCGGGTGCCCTTGTGCTCCGGGCGCGGCATGTCCGTGGGCAGCCAGAGCACGGGCGCCCCGGTCAGCTGCTCGACCCACCAATCGAGATCCTGCGGGTCCTCGTCCCAGGTCACCGGCTGCACGGGCGGCAAGGACTCGCCGCTGTACAGCGCCGCGACCTCGTTCTCGATGATGGTGGCCGACCCGCCGTCGGCGAGCAGATGGTGCACGGTGAAACACCAGACGTGGTCGTCGGGTGCCAGCCGCAGCAGCCTGCTGCGCACCAGCGGCCCGGCGAACAGGTCGAGCAAAGCCGTGCTCTGTTCCTCCACCACCGATTGTGGGTCGTCGGTCTCCACCAGCTCGGTAGCGAAACTTCCGGGCGGGCCAACGATCTGTACCGGCTGGTCGCCGTGAACGGCAAAAACTGTCCGCAGGCTATCGTGCCGGTCGACCACCTGCGCCACCGCGCTCGTGAACCGCGCCACGTCAAGCGGTCCGCGAAAACGCCGTGCGGTCACCACTATCGGCGACGACGTCCCCGAATACGAGGTGCACAGGTGCCACATGCGCCGCTGCAGGGCGGAGAGCGGTTTCATCGCACCGTGACGAGGAGCTGGTCGTGTCCGCGCAGGATCAGGGGTTTGGCCTCGGGCGGCCGTTGCGCGAGCGCGAGCCCGGGGAACCTTTCGAACAACGCGGGGAAGGCGATCTCGGCTTCCAGCTTGCTCAGCGCGGCGCCCAGACAGTAGTGCGGCCCGAGGCTGAAGCTGAGCGAGACATTGTCCGGCCGGGCCGGATCGAACCGGTCGGGGTCTGGAAACCGCTTGGGATCGCGGTTGGCCGCCCCGAGCATGACCAGGATCGCCTGGCCGGCCTGGACCGGCACCCCATCCACCGCGCAGTCCTCGATGGCGTAGCGCAGCACGATCTGCACCGGTGGCTCGTACCGCAGGATCTCGTCGGTAATGGTCTTCCCACGCAGCGACGGGTCGTCGAGCAGCAGCATCAGCCCGTTGCCGAGCAGATGGGTGGTGGTGACGAAACCGGCGTTGAAGGTCGTGATCAGGTTCGGGATGAGCTCGGCATCGTCCACATCGGACAAAATGCTGATCAGATCGTCGCGCGGTTCGGCCCGGCGCGCCGCCACCAGCGCGGTGAAGTATTCGGTCAGCTCGTCGGCGGCGGTGTTGGCGCGCACCATGTTTCGCCAGGTCGCCCCGTCCAGCTCGAGGATCGCGCCGATCGCGAGCACCCGCGGCCGGAACCAGCCCAGATCCTCCTGCGGCACTCCGAGCACCTCCGCCATCACGCTGCTGGGCAGGAGGAAGGCGAACTCGCCCATGAAGTCGATCGGTTCGGGCAGGGTGGCCAGCCGCTCAAGGGTGACCTTGGTCAGCTCCGCCACGCTCGGCTCCAGGATGGCCATCCGCCGCGGCGTGAAATAGCGGCCGATCCGCTGACGCATCCGATCGTGTACGGGTCCGTCGCTGAAGAACATGGAGTCACGCAGCACGACCAGGGCCCGATGCCGGCGCCATCCACTGTGGTTGGCCTCCATGTATTCCCCGCCGAGCTGCCGGAAGCGCGGGTCACGCAGCACCCGACTCACCGCCTCATAGCCGTAGACCGCCGCGGCGTAGCCGTCCTTGGTGGCGTCGAGCGCCACCGCCTGCCCGCTGGAATGCAGGTGGGCGTAGATGGAGAAGGGATCGGCGCGCCCCTGGTCCGACAGCAGCATCTTGAGATCCACGTCAGGCGCTCTTTCCGATAGACGACCCGAGCTTGATCGCTTGATGGACCACCGGGTTCAACAGCTCGGGCAGCTTCTCCAAGCTCGGGAACGGCACGAATCGGCGCAGCGACCCGGGCGCCAGGGTGCGCAGCGCCTCCTCCGGCGGCGGGGTGCCGGCCACCACGCCGTAGATCATCGCTGTCAGCCAGAACTGCAGCAGCAACGGCTCGGCCACCACTTCCCTTATCGCGTAACCGGGATCGACCTCGGCCATCGCCTCGACAAAGAGGTCGAGCTGTTGTTTGACCGGGACACCCAGGTGCTCGGTGAGATAGTCGTGGGTCTTGATGTTACGACCGTCGATGCGGCAGATCGAGTAGGACTCGAAAATGGGCAGGACGGGAACCACCGGCAGCTCGGCCACGGTGGCGTCCAGGTCGCCGGGGGGCGATGCCCACCACGCGGCGGGCCGAGGCCCCTGGATGATGTCGTTGCCCATCAGGCTGGCGATCGGCACGTGCTGGGCGAGGTTGGGCACGCTGGCATAGGCCGGGATGCCGAACTCCTTGACAAAGCGCAGCAGCAGCACATCGTCGGCCTCATCTCCCGGATACTCGGCCACCCGGCGCCCGATCGCGGTCGGCATCAGGTGAACCGATGTGGGCACATAGGGGTCGATCACCTCGACCCAGCTGCCACCCACGACCGCGGCCAGCCGCAGCGCATGCGCCGTGCGAGAGCCCCACTCGGTGAAGAAGCTGAGGACCGCGTCGGGCATCGCCCTGGCCGCGCTCATGACGTGCCTGGCGATGTCCTGCCCGAGTATCATGTCGTCTTGCACTACAAGCAGATGCGTAGCATCGGCGGGGGCGTTGGCCCACGCCAGCCGCGCGCCACGCAGGGCGCTCGGCGTCGCCTCCGGCTCCGGATCGAACACGATGACCGGGTCGAGTTCCGGATGCCGCTCGCGCAGAGCCTGCGCAGACGAGAGCCGACGCGGATGCGTCATAACGACCGTATGCAGGACAACATCCATTCATAAACCCTAACTTTTGGATCAATGGATAAGGCATCCACCGATCGGACTGCAGTTAAGAGTCCTAACTGTTGCGTGGAAGGCGTCAACCGCTGCCGCCGTAGCAGGTCGAGCGTGCGCTGACTGGCGCTGATCCGGCTGCTGCCCCAAGCCGGCTCCTGGGCTGCTGACCGGCGCCGGTGGCGGCCAACCTTGCCCTCGGCGCACTGCCCATCGTCTCCCCTGGCGTGGATGAGCCTACTGCCTTATCGGGCGCAGTCGATAGCGGCGAAATTGATATACGTATACGGCATTCACGCCGGTTCGGTGAGCGGGGCAGCGGGGCTGGGCCGCGGCGGCTAGGCTGGATGGGCGAGGCCAGCTGCCCGCATCCCCCTCGATCCTGCCGTGGCTTTCCGTGCCCGGAGTTAGGTGACGATCAGTGGAATTCTATGACGTATTTGGCGTGCGCCTCGCGGCGAACGTCACCGGTGCCGACGGCGCGATGCCCCTGCTCCTGCTTCACTCCTGCCCGCGTGACAAGTCCACCTGGGACGAGGTCGCGCCCGCCTTCGCCGCGACCCACCGCGTCTACGCGGTCGACTGCCGCGGCTTCGGTGACAGCGACCGGCCGGGTTCCTATGCGCTGGAAGCCATGCGCGACGACCTGCTCGGCCTGCTGGACCAGATCGGCGCCGACCGCGTCGACATCATCGGCCACTCGATGGGCGCCATGGTCGCCTGGCTCATCGCCCAGAAGGAGCCATCGCGCGTCGCCCACCTGGTCATCGAGGACACGCCGCCGAGCCGGCCCGGCCTGCCGCCGATCGCCATCGGTGCCCCGCCGCAGGACGACCCCGGTTACGACTGGGAGGCTTTCGTCCAGGTCGTCGATCAGATCAACTCTCCGGACCCGGCCGTGTTCGACCGCCTCGACCGGGTCACCGCACCCACTCTCCTGCTCGCCGGCGGCCCGTCCAGCCCTGCGCCGCAGCACTTCTATCCCGATGCGCTCGCTATGCTGCCCAGCGGCCGTCTCGTGGAGATCCCGGTCGGCCACCAGATCCATCGGCTCGCCCGCGACGAGTTTCTTGCTGAGGTGGTCCCGTTCCTAGCTTCGTGAGTTCATCTCCACGAAGTCGAGCAGCCGCTTCTCCAGATCGGCTTTGTGCTCGGTCTGGAAGAGGTTCACGCCGTGGGCGGTACCCGGAAAACTGTGAAACGACTTGGGTTCCGGCGCCCGATCGAAGACCTCGCGGGTCAGCTCCGGTGCGGTGACGCTGTCCCGGTCGGAGGTCAGCACGAGCTTGGGCATCGTCATCGACGCCAGCTCCTGCTCGGTGACGCGGAAATCGTAGTCGCTGAGATCGAGGCGGCCGGCCATGAGCACAGCCGCCGCCACCCCGGCGCCACCGGCGACCTTCGCGGTGGCCATGGCGCCCAGGCTCGCTCCAATGAGGACGATCCTGGTGGCGCCGGTCTGCTTCAGATAGGCGATAGCGCCCTGAAGGTCGGTGACGCTCGCCTTGGCGTCGGCCGCGGTGAAAGCTCGCGCACCCGTGGAATAGCGGTAGCTGTAGGTCAACACGGTATAGCCGCGCGAGGCCAGAAGCGGGGCAAAGCCTTCCCACCCCGCGATGTTGTTGTCGCCCATGTTGGACAGCACCACCGCTGTCGTCCCCTGGCCGTAGATCCGGCCGTGGAGCGCCACCCCGTCCGCCGCCGCGAAGCCCGCATCACGGGCACCGGCCGACGGCTGCGGTGCTGGCACCTTCTCCGCCGCGCAGGCTGTGATGCTCAGTGCCAGCGCGATGCTCACCAAGATAGTACGCATCCGTAACAACTACTACGGGCCCGTACTATCTGTCGAGGCCTGTTACTAGGCTGCAACCATGCGCGCGACGAGCACCAAGACCCGCCCCGAGACGCAGTGGCAACCGCAGCCGGGCCAGCACCTGTCGATCCTGTTCGACGTCTTCGAGCTCGGCCAGCGGGTGCGCACCCTGCTCGCCACCGCGCTGCACGACTCCGGCCTGCGCCCAGACGAATACGCCGCGTACAGCGTCATCTTCGAAGCCGAACAGATCACCATGACCGAAATGGCCCGCACCCTCGGCATGCCCGTGACCACCGCGGCCGACTACGTCCGGGCCATGCTGGCGCGCGATCACGTGCGCAAAGCGCCCAATCCCGGCGACGCCCGCTCCTACCTGCTGGCCCTCACCCCCGCCGGCAAACGCGCCCACCGCCGTGCCAGCGCCGCCTTCGACCGCGCCTACCAGGCCTTCATCCGCGAGCTACCACCCCAACGCGAAGCCGCCGCCCGAGAGCTCCTCCACCACCTCGCCACCTGCGCAACCCGAGCCACAGCAACGCTGGAGCTCTAAAAGCGATGGTTAATTATTTACGGCATGATGTTGGAGTGCGTAAACCATTGACATAGATGGCGGTTCGTTGCAGGGTAGGCCAATGTCGCGACCTATAACCATTTTCTTCAGCGCCGCGCTGGCCGGTGTCACCTCGCTGGTGGTGG
This sequence comes from Rhizocola hellebori, assembly GCF_016862955.1. Classification (GTDB taxonomy): domain Bacteria; phylum Actinomycetota; class Actinomycetes; order Mycobacteriales; family Micromonosporaceae; genus Rhizocola; species Rhizocola hellebori. The sequence goes on from NZ_BONY01000025.1 coordinate 26,064, forward strand.
TTAGCCCGGCCCCGGCCAGCCCGGTGCCGGAAAGCCGCCAGGCGCAATATGCGCAGGCAGCAGCCGAGTTCGGGGTTCCGGAAAGCGTGCTGCTCGGGGTCTCCTATCTGGAGTCCCGATGGGACGTCAACGCGGGAACCCCCAGCACAGGCGGTGGCTACGGCCCGATGCACCTGACCGACGCCGACTATGTCGCCTCACTGCCCGGCCTTGCCGAGCCGGTGGGCGAGGACCGGCGGGGCGACGACTCCCGCGAGGAGCTGCCTGCCGGTCATGGCGGGCCGGCCGAGGACATTCCTGCCGAGTCCCTGCAGACCATCGACCGGGCCAGTGAGCTGACCGGGATAGCCAAGGAGACGTTGCGCACCGACGTCGAGGCCAACATCCGGGGTGGTGCTGCGCTGCTTTCCCGGTACCAGACGGAAATCGGCGGACCGACCGGCGCCACCAGTGACCCGGCCGCCTGGTATGGCGCTGTGGCAAAGTATTCCGGTTCGGACACCGAGGACGCCGCCAAGGTCTTCGCCGACGAGGTCTTCGCCACGATCCGCCAGGGCGCGGCCCGCACCACCGACGACGGCCAGCAGGTGCGACTGACCGGCCTCGGTGGCATCCAGCCGATCCTCGACTGGCTCAACCGCTTGCGGCTGCGCCGGTTGGAAAGGCCGGACGGGCTCGAGTGCCCGATCGACATCGCCTGCGAGTACATGCCAGCCGGTTACGCGTTGCTGGGCAACGGCACCGTTCCGAGCAACTACGGCCAGTACGACAAGGGCAACCGGCCCCAGCAGCAGAAGATCGAATATATCGTTATTCACGACTCTGAGGGCTACTACGCCGGCACCACCCGGCTCGGCACCACCGCCTCCTACGCCGCGAGCTGGCACTACACCATGCGCTCAGTCGACGGTCAGACCGCACAGCACCTGAAGGTCAAGGACGTCGGCTGGCAGGCGGGCAACTGGTACGTCAACGCGAAGTCGGTCGGCATTGAGCACGAAGGCTTTGCGGCACAGGGCACCTGGTACACCGAGACCATGTACCGCACCTCGGCCAAACTGGTCCGCCACCTCGCCGGCGCGCTGGGCATCCCGCTGGACCGCCAGCACATCCTCGGCCACGACAACGTGCCGGGCATCACCCCGGCCCGGGTGTCGGCCATGCACTGGGATCCAGGCCCGTACTGGGACTGGACTCACTATTTCGACCTGCTCAGGGCGCCGCTGCGGGGAACCGGGACCTACCGCACCGGTCTGGTCACCATCAACCCGGACTTCGCCAGCAACCGCCCCGAATTCACCAACTGCCCGCCGCAGTCCAACCCGGGCGGCCCGGCCGTCCCCGGCCCGTGCCCGTCGCGCGGGTCGTCGTCGGTGATCCTGCGCCAGGCCCCGTCTTTCGATGCTCCTCTCATCAACGATCTGGGCCTGCGCCCGGACGGCACCCCGAACACGATGCGCGTCTCCGATCACGGTGCCCGCGCTTCGGCGGGTCAGCAGTTCGCGATCGCTGAGGTCCAGGGCGACTGGACCGCGATCTGGTACCTGGGCCGCAAGGCCTGGTTCCACAACCCGTCCACAGCGCGTAATGCGTTGTGGGGCTTCGGTTTCGTGGTGCAGCCCAAGGCGGGCAAGGCCACCATCCCGGTCTACGGCCGTGCCTATCCGGAGGCGGCCGCTTACCCGGCGGAGGTGCCCTATCAGGCGCTCGCGCCACTGCAGTACACCTTCGCCGCCGGCCAGCGTTACGTGGTCGGCAACCTGATGCGTGGCGAGTACTACCGCTCGACCACATTCGCGTGGACGTCGCCGGGCGACGGCACGGTCATCGAAGGCGACATGATCTATGTGCAGATTCAGTTCGGCCATCGGATCATGTACGTGAACCTCGATGACGTCGACCTGCTGCCGTCGATCGTCCACTAACGACCGCCCGGGGCGGCGCTGGATCTCAAATTGTCCAGCGCCGCCTCAAGACTGTCCGGCCCTACCGCGAAGGCGCGGCTGTAGGGGAACTCCACCTGATAGATCACCAGGAGCAGCAGCGCGATCATCCCGCCGACCACGGCCATCATGAGCCCGTTGGGGAAGGTGCGGTCGAGCCCGAACAGGTAGAGGAAGGCGACGCTGATGAACCCGCCCAGAAGCAGGATGGGCCAAAGGATGTCGGGCATGCCCTCGGTCGCGGCCGCGAGCCGGGCCCGCCTGGCCCCCGCCGCCTCGCTGATCTGAGCCGACAGCTGCTGGCTCGCGTTGGCCTGCCGATCCGTTTGCGGCTCAACGGTATCCACCCGCTGACGCAGCCGGGTGAACAGCTGGTCCGCTTCTGCCGTCCCGGTCTGGTGCAGGCGCAAGCTGGTCCACTCCGTGCCCGCGGCGACGCGCAGATATCCGGAGACGAGCACCTGGACATCCCTGCGATCCTCGGGCGCCAGCGAGTTGGCCGACCAATAGGCTTCGGTCAGGCTGGCGGCCTCCTGATCGGTGCTCTGCGCGGCGCCCGTTCTGGGTTCCCAGACGGCGATCGCGGCTATCGCGATGAGGATCGCATAGACCATGCCGATCGTGGCGTAGAGCGCGCTTGCCGCATCGGCGTCTGCCACCAGCCACCGCGACGGGATGAAGCGGGACACCAGAAGGAATCCGGTGACCGATAGCGCGGCCGCCGCGAGCACGACCAGGATCGAGGCACCCAACATGTTCACGCGGTTCCTCTCCGGCCGCCCGAGCGGGCGGCGATGGTGATGGCGGGCACGAGCAGCCCCGCGAAAAGCGACCACGTCAGCGGAAGCCGGCGGGTGGGCGGATCGGCGGGCGGCGGTGGCGGCCTTGCCGCGAGCACCATCTGTACCGGCGTCGGTGTCGGTGTTGGGGTGGCTATGGGAACGGGCGGTGCGGGCGGCGGCTCGACCGGGCGCGGCATCGGCCAGATAATCTGGATTGGATAGTCCTGAACCATCCCGCCCGACGCCGTCCCCTCTGGGACGACGCTGCCGGGCGGAAAGCCATAGAGCCGCAAGCGCAGTCGCGACACATCCGATCCGGTGCCCACCGCCAGCGACGGCCAGCTAAGCACCGCTTCCTGCGCTCCCGGCGGCACGGTGACCGTGATCCGGTCGGCCGCGGCGAGCTGACCATCGTGATCCAGATCGTGCCAGCCCGCCAGCAGCGCGTCTCGGCTCGTGGTGTTGCGCACCGGAATCTTTAACGTTAATGCGGTCGCCTCCGCGGCGATCGTGATTTCCGGGATGGCACCGATGCTCAGCTCGCCGATCGTGGTGAGGGTGTGCCGGGCTTCCGGCATTTCCGCTGTGTCCCAAGCGATCGGGCAGCGAGCGGCATCGGCGTGAAAGGCTTGCAGCCCGGCCTCGCTGAAGGTGAAACGTTCTGGATTGGCCAGCGGCACGTGATAGATCCGGCCGGTGGCGTTGTGCAGCGCGTGCAGCACGCCGTAGAGGTCCACCACGGCTGCGCCATAGCTGCTTCCCTTGGGCAGCCCGGCAAGCTGCGCCACCGCCGACGCCTCGCCCGTCTTCGGATCGACCCGGATCAGTCGCGGCACCGCTCCGGCCGCTATGCCATAGAGCATGCCGCCGTAGAGATCCCAGTCGCCGACATCGGCTCCGGCCGGAAGGCTCGCGCGACTGACCACGGCCAGGGTGGGCAGCTGAACAGTCATCATCTCCTGTCCGTTGTGGACGATCCACCGGCCGCCCTCGGCCGTGCCCGCGTAGGCCCCGGCCAGTGGCGCCGGGCCGCGGTCGGTGATGGTGCCGGCGCCGTCCAGGGTCACCACGTGCGAGACGCCGGCCGTTTCGGCGACTCCGTAGAGCAACTCATCGCCGTCGGAATAGGCCAGCGCATTGACGTGATCGCGCAGGCTCGCCATCGAGACCCGATCCAGGGCGTGTTCGCCAAATCTTAAGAGCTCCTTTTCGGGTACCAGATAAAAGCCATTGCGGCACAAAGGACTAACCCCGGCCGGAGGAGCCGGTGCCGCCGCGCCCGCCGAGGCGAGCGCGGCGACCAGCAGCGAGGCGACAAAGGCGGACACGCCTCACCGATCCCGGTCGGCGACGAAGCTCGCCAGCGCACGCAGCTCCTCCAGCCGCGCGGCGGGGGCCGCCGCGTGCAGGCTCGCCATCGCGCGTTCCAGCAGCGCCGAGGCCTGGGTCAGGCACCAGTCGCGGCCGCCCGCGGAGTCGATCAGATCGGCCAGCATGGCCACGTCCTCGTCGGTGAGCTTGCGTCCGTCCTGGTAAGCCTGCGCGAGCTTGCGGCCGGCCGGCGACCCCGAGCTGAGCACGGCCACCACCGGCAGCGACTTCTTGCGGCTTCGCAGGTCCGAATGAACCGGCTTGCCGGTACGGCTTTCGTGGCCCCAGATGCCCAGCACGTCGTCGACGAACTGGAAGGCGAGACCCAGCTCTCCGCCGAAGGAGCGCAGCCTTTCGATCTGGATGGCGGAACCGTCCCCGAACAGGGCGCCCAGCCCGGTTCCGCACTCCAGCAGCGCACCCGTTTTGCGGCGCGCCATCCGCAGGCACTCGGCCAGCTGCACATCGTCGCGCTGCTCGAAGGCCAGGTCGTCACACTGGCCTTCGAGCAGCTCGGTCACCGCAGCGGAAAGCATCCGCGATCCTTCGGTGGCATGCCGGTGCCCGCTGTCGGCCAGCACCTCATGGGCAAGGTTCAGCATCGCGTCACCGGCCAGGATCGCCGAGCCGATGCCGAAGACCTTCCATACCGTCGGCCGGTGCCGGCGCATGGCGTCGCCGTCCATGACGTCGTCGTGCACCAGCGAGAAGTTGTGCACCAGCTCGACGGCTACCGCGGCCGGGATAGCCGCTGTCGCGTCTGCCCCCGCGGCTTCCGCCGCGAGCAGCACCATGGTCGGCCGTAGCGCCTTGCCCGCGGCGACCCGTTCGGTTCGGCCGGTGGCGTTCCACCAGCCGAACTGATAGCCCACCAGGTGCCGGATGGAGCCGGGCAGCGTGTCCACCGCTTCCCGCAGGGATGGCTCGGTGAGCAGGCGTGCCCGGTCCAGGGCCTGTAATGCGATCGCCTTGGGCGAGGTCACTTCGGCGGCGGTCATGAGGAGAAGTGTCCAATCTCGACATTCTCCAGCACGCCGAGCGCGTCGGGCACCAGCACGGCCGCCGAGTAGTAGGCGCTGACCAGGTACGAGATGATCGCCTGGTCGTTGATGCCCATGAACCTCACCGAAAGGCTCGGCTGGTACTCGTCCGGGATCCCGGTCTGGTGCAGCCCGATCACGCCCTGGTTCTCCTCGCCCACGCGCATCGCGATGATCGAGGTGGTGTGGGTCGGGCTGACCGGAATCTTTCCGCATGGCAGTAACGGAACCCCGCGCCAGGACGGGACATTGCGCTCCATGTAGTCGATGGTCGGCGGATAGATGCCGCGCTTGGAACACTCGCGACCAAAGGCGGCGATGGCCCGCGGATGCGCCAGCAACACGTGCGTGCTGCGCCGCCGGCAGAGCAGCTCGTCGAGGTCGTCGGGGGTGGGTGGGCCGCTTCGGGTGTGGATGCGCTGTTTGAGGTCGGCGTTGTGCAGCAGCCCGATCTGGCGGTTGTTCACCATCTCGAACTCCTGGCGTTCCCGCAGCGCCTCGACGGTCAGGCGCAGCTGCTGCTCGATCTGGTTCATGGGTTCGTTGTACAGATCGGCGACGCGGCTGTGCACCCGCAGCACCGTCTGCGCCACGCTCAGCTCGTACTCGCGCGGCGAAAGTTCGTAATCCACAAAGGTTCCCGGCAGCTGAGGCTCGCCGTCGTGGCCCGATGCCAGCGCGATTTCGGCCTCGCCGTGCTTGTTCTGCCGGGGGATTTTGCTCTGCCGCACCCGCGTGATGTGGTCGCACAGCGCCGCGTTCGCCTCGACCACCTGAAGGAAGGCGGCTCGGGACAGGGCCAGCACGGTGCATCTGGTGGCGGCCCGAACGCTGTAGTCCCAAGCGTGTTCGCCCTCCACCAGGACGCGGTCGCCGAAGAACTCGCCGTCGGCCAGCACGCCTAATACGGCCTGCCCGCCATAGCGGCCTTCGCCTAATCTGTCGGCCTTGCCGTGGGCTAGGAGGTAAACGTGATCCGCATTCTGTCCGGATTGGACGATCGGCTCACCGGCCGCGAACTCGAGCTGGGTGAAGCGCGCGGCCACCGCCTCCAGCGCGTCCGAGTCGGCGAATCCACGCAGTTGTGGCAGCTCGCACAGCTCGGGCGGGACCACTCTCACCTGGTCGCCGACGTTGGTGAAGCTGAGCCGCCCGTCTCCGATCGCGTAGCTGAGCCTTCGGTTGACGCGGTAGGCGCCACCGTTGACCTGGACCCAGGGCAGCACCTTGAGCAGCCAACGTGAGCTGATCTCCTGCATCTGCGGCACGGACTTGGTGGTCGTGGCGAGATTTCGGGCGGCGGCTGTGCTGAGGCTGGAGTTGGGCTGGCTGTCCACTTCGGACCGTGTGTCAACTGTCATGGCCAAATCAGATCAGCAACTAGTGCGACTCGCTAGCTTTAGTACCCATTCGCGTTAATAGTCTATTTTTCTCGATCAAAGAACGGTATAGACGTATTACATGAGCCAACCGTTCCAGCTTCCGGACTTCTACGTCCCCCATCCGGCCCGCCTCAACCCGCACCTGGAGCAGGCGCGCCGCCACTCCAAGGCGTGGGCGCGCGACATGAAGATGATTGAAGGTTCGGGAATCTGGGATGAGCGGACCTTCGACTCGCACGACTACGCATTGCTCTGCGCCTATACCCACCCGGAAACCGACAGCGTCAAACTCGACCTGGTCACCGACTGGTACGTCTGGGTGTTCTTCTTCGACGACCACTTCCTGGACGTGTTCAAGCGCACCCGGAACATCAAGGGCGCCAAGGTGTACCTGGACCGGCTCGCCGCCTTCATGCCGGCCGGCCCGCAGCCGGTGACCGCCACTCCCACCAACCCCGTCGAGGCCGGGCTCGCCGACCTTTGGCAGCGAACGGTTCCGAGCATGTCGGCGGCGTGGCAGGCCCGCTTCGCCGAGAGCACCCACCAATTGCTCGTCGAGTCGCTGTGGGAGCTGACCAACATCAATGGCAAGCGGATCCCCAACCCGGTGGAGTACGTGGAGATGCGCCGCAAGGTAGGCGGCGCGCCCTGGTCGGCCGACCTGGTCGAATTCGCGGTCGGTGCCGAGGTGCCCGCGCAGATAGCCGCCAGCCGCCCGATGCGCGTGCTCAAGGACACCTTCTCCGACGGTGTCCACCTGCGCAACGACATCTTCTCCTACCAGCGTGAGACCGAGCACGAGGGCGAGGTGAACAACGGCGTGCTGGTGGTGGAACGCTTCCTGGGTTACGCCCCGCAGCGTGCCGCCGACACGGTGAACCAGCTGCTCACCTCGCGCCTGCAGCAGTTCGAGAACACCGTGCTGACCGAGCTGGCGCCGCTGGCCATCGAGCACCGGCTCGATTCCTCGCAATGCGCCGACGTGATGGCCTATGTGCGCGGACTGCAGGACTGGCAGAGCGGCGGGCACGAGTGGCACATGCGCTCCAGCCGGTACATGAACGGCGGCGGCGTCATGGTGGCGGGCGGCCCGCGCGGGCTGGGCACCTCGGCCGCGCGCGTTCGCCTGTCGGCTCACACCCACTTGCCCCATCACCACGTCGGCGTCACCGGGCTGCCCGCCTTTCACATGCCCTACCGCCTCAGGATCAGTCCGCATCTGGAAAGCGCCCGCGCCAACGCCATCGCCTGGGCAACCAGGATGGGCATGCTCGACGGCTGGCTCTGGAACGAGCGCGCCCTGGCCGGATTCGACTTCGCCCTCTGCGCGGCCACCATCCATTGGCGAGCCACCGCCGCCGACCTCGATGTCAGCACCGGCTGGCTGACCTGGGGCACCTACGCCGACGACTACTTCCCGGCCGTCTTCGGGCGTGCCCGGGACATGGTGGGAGCGAGACTGTTCAACGAACGGCTCACCACCTTCATGCCGCTGGACGGCTCAGCCACCCCGGCCGCGACCAATGCCATCGAACGCGGCCTGGCCGACCTGTGGGCGCGAACCACCGTGGCCATGCCCCTCGACGTGCGCCGGCGGTTCCGGGAATCGGTACACGAGATGACGTCGAGCTGGCTGTGGGAGCTGGCGAACGCAATTCAGCACCGCGTGCCCGACCCGATCGACTATCTGGAGATGCGGCGCCTGACCTTCGGCTCGGACCTCACGATGAGCCTGGCTCGGCTCAGCCACGGCCAGCTCGTCCCGCCCGAGGTCTATCGCACCCGGACGTTGCGCAGCCTCGACAACGCGGCCGCCGACTACGCCTGCCTCGCCAATGACATCTTCAGCTATCAGAAGGAGATTCAGTTCGACGGCGAGTTCCACAACGGGGTCCTCATCATCCAGCGCTTCCTCGACATCGACACGCCCGCTGCGGTGGCCATCACTAACGACTTGATGACCCGGCGCCTGCAACAGTTCGAGCACCTCGCCGCCGGCGAGCTGCCCTACGTGCTGGAAGACCTCGACCCGCCGGCCCGGCAAGGGGTCGTCGGCTACGTCGAACATCTACGCGACTGGATGGCCGGGATCCTGCACTGGCACCGTGAGACACACCGCTACCGCATGCCGGGTCTTACCCTCACTGCGCCACGCTGAGCGCGGCGGCGGTGAGGAAGCCGAGCACGGTGAGCAGGCCGACGGCCCGGCCACCGTGCTCGTAGGCCTCGGGAATCATCGAGTCCGCCAGCATCATGAGCAAAGCCCCGGCCGCGAACGCGTTGGCGCCCAAGCCCGCGCCCGGCGCCTTGTCGGCCACCCAGAACCCGAGCCCGGCCGCCAGCCCCGAGGCTATCGTCAGCGACGTCCACATGGCGAAGATGCGAAGATCGCGCACCCCGGCCGACTTGAGCCCGGTCGTGCCGGCCACTCCCTGCGGGATGTTCGACAGCGCCACCGCGAGGAGGAATGCCCAGCTGATGGAACCGCCGGCGGCCAGCCCGAGGCCGATGATGAACGCTTCGGGGATCCCGTCGAGCAGCGCGCCGAGGAACATGGCCTTGCCCGAGCCGGCCCCGGTGCTGGGCCGGATCTGACCGCGAACCGATCCGCCGCGGCCGTCGAGCAGCTGATCTCCCAAGTAGTAGGCCAGCGCCCCGACGAGCAGCCAGGCGGCGATCTTGATGGCGTCCGTGGTGCCGTTCCCAATATTCGACTCGGGCACCAGCTCGTAGGCGATCGCGCTCAGCAGCGTGCCCGCGCCGAATCCCATGATGAGCCCGGTGACCCGGGGCGACCGCGCCAGCGGACGGGCCAAAGCCTGGCCGGCAAAGAGGGTCGCCGATGCCAGGACTCCCCACCAGATTGCCGCGGTCATGCTTACATCATGCCGCTATGCCGTTTGCCCGCAACCAGAGCCGGGTATGCCGCGGAGCATGGATGCCATTGTTCTGCTCAAGGAAGACCACAAGACGGTAGAGAAACTCTTCAAAGAATTCGAGAAGACGAAGCAGTCGGCCGCGCCCGCGAAGAAGCGCAAACTTGTCGACCAGATAATTGTGGCCCTGACTCAGCACGCCTATATCGAAGAAGAGATCTTCTATCCGGCCGCCTGGCGCGCCGCCGAGGAGACCAAGGAGCACGTGCTCGAAAGCGTCGAGGAACACCACGTGGTGGTCTGGATGCTCTCCGAGCTGATGGACCTCGAACCCACCGAGGAAACCTTCGACGCGAAGGTGACGGTGCTGATGGAAAACGTCCGCCACCACGTCGAGGAGGAAGAGAAGGAGTGGTTCCCCGAGGTCCGCAAGAGCCTGGGCCGCAACCGCTTGACCGAGCTGGGCAAGCAGATGGAAGCCGCCAAGTCCAAGGCGCCGAGCGACCCGCTGGCGATGCGCAGCGCTCGCGACGAAGTCAAGAAGTAGCGTGGGCGCGCGAGAGCTGCGCGCCCACCACAGCCCACTTGCCCGAGCGGAGCCGGGCCAGCAGGGCGACCAGGCGGATAAGAATGAAAAGGCTCAGCCCGGCCCAGATCCCGCCCAGTCCCAGGTTCAGCCCGTAGGCCAGCCACACCGCGGGCAGGAAGCCGCACAGCGTGGCCACCAGGGTGAGGTTGCGCATGTAGCGCACATCACCCGCCCCGATCAGCACCCCATCGAGCGCGAACACTATGCCCGCCAACGGCTGCATCGCGACGAACCAGGGCCATGCCACGAGCGCCTTGGCGTGCACAGCGGGATCAGAGCTGAACCAGCCGGGTACCCATCGCGCCCCGACCCCGATCACCAAGGCGAAGAAGAGGCCCGACACCGCCCCGATCACCGTGATTCGCTTCGCGAGCCAGCGCGCCTCGGCGGCGCGGCCGGCCCCCAGCTCCGCGCCGATGAGCGATTGGGCGGCTATCGCCACCGCGTCAAGGATCAGCGCGGTGAAGAACCAGAGTTGCAGGGCGATCTGATGTGCGGCCAGCGTCGCGGTGCCGAAGCGGGCGGCTACCGCGGTGGCGGAAAGGAAGCACGCCTGAAACGCCAGCCCACGCAGGAGCAGGTCCCGTCCAACCACCAATTGTTCTGTCATGACAGCCGGATGCGGCCTTAAATCCACCCGTTCGGCCAACAATGCCCGCACAAACAGCAACCCGGCCAGGGTTTGCGCTGTCGCATTGGCGATGGCCGATCCGATAAGCCCGAAACCCGCTGGGTAGACCAGAATTGGACAGAGCACGGCCGACAGCGCGAAAGCTGCGACCACATAGGACAGTGGACGCCGGGTGTCCTGTATTCCGCGGAGCCACCCGTTGCCCGCGACGGAGAGCATGAGCCCCGGCGCGCCCAGCGCGGCGACCCGCAGCCATGACGCGGCGTCCTGCCAGGTGGCCGACTCCCCGCCAGCCAGCATCCGCGCCAGCGGCTCGGCCAGCACCTGCGCCCCGACCGCCACCAGCACACCGACCCCGAGCGCCAGCCAGGAGGCCTGCACCCCCTCGGCAACCGCGGCGGCTCGATCGCCCGCTCCGAAGCGGCGCGCAGCTCTTCCCGTGGTGCCATACGCGAGAATCGTTCCGAGCCACGCGACCAGGGTGAGAACGGTGCCGCCTACCGCAAGCGCGGCGAGCGGGACGCTGCCGAGATGCCCCACCACGGCGGTGTCCACCAGCACGTATAAGGGCTCCGCCGCAAGCACGACCAGCGCGGGAAGGGCCAGACCGGCTATTTGGCGCAAGGAGGGAGGCACGACCCTATATTGCCCGATGGAGGTAAGGAACGCAATCCGCGTCAACTACTTACCGGTTTCACTCGTCCGAAGGGGAGATAGCACTCGAGGCCCCTTACCGGTTACTCTTCTACGTCCCAATCCGCAAACTCTTGTGGAGGTTCTAGCGAGAGATGATTAACGACACCAATGTCGATGGCCTCACTGGCACAGACCCACCCAGCATCCCAGACTTCCCTACGACCCCCTATCTCCTCCTCGACCCGAAGGTAGCCGCGACCCAGTACCACCGGTTAGCGAGAGCCTTCCCGGACACCAAGATCTACTACGCCGTCAAGGCGAATCCAGAGCCACGGCTGATCCGGCGACTCGCCGAAGCGGGCTCATCGTTCGACGTTGCCAGCACCGCAGAGATCGATATCTGCCTTTCCCAAGGCGCCGATCCGCAAATGCTGTCCTATGGCAACACCATCAAGAAGGCCAAAGACATCCGCTACGCGTACCAACGCGGCGTGCGCATGTTCGTGTTCGACTGCGAAGACGAGCTGCGCAAGCTGGCTGAGAACGCACCGGGTGCCCAGGTCTTCTGCCGGCTCCTGGCCAGCAGCGCGGGAGCGCAGTGGCCGCTGAGCCGAAAGTTCGGCTGCTCCCCGGATATGGCGGTGGATCTGCTGGCACTAGCCCCGAGTCTCGGGCTCGACCCGATCGGGATCTCTTTCCATGTCGGTTCCCAGCAGCTCGATCCGAGCCGGTGGGATCCGAGCATCGCCGAGGCCGCCCAGGTTTTCCAGGCTCTGCAAAAGGTGGGCATCGAGCTGGACTTCCTGGACGTAGGGGGTGGTTTCCCGGTGGGATATCTGAGTCCGGTGCTGCCCATCGACGACTACGGCCAGGCGATCCAGCAATCGGTAAGCCGGCACTTCGGCGAAGCCAAGCCCCGCTTGGCTATCGAGCCCGGCCGCTACGTGGCGGCCGAAGCCGGGGTGATTCGGGCCGAAGTGGTGCTCGTCTCCCGAAAGTCCTATGAGGAGGATCTGCGGTGGGTCTACCTTGATATCGGTCGATTCGGCGGGCTCGCCGAGACCGAGGGCGAGGCTATCCGGTACCGAATAGTGACCGCGCATGACGGCGAAGCAACCGGACCCACCGCAATCGCGGGCCCGACTTGCGACAGCGTCGATGTCATGTACAAGGACACACCCTATGAGCTGCCGTTGGCACTTCGCACCGGCGACTACGTGGATATTCTTAACACCGGTGCTTACACCACAACCTATTCGTCCGTTGCATTCAACGGCTTCGCACCACTGGCAACTTTCTGTATCGGAGACAACGCGTGACTGGACTTCCCCGCCTTCGCTTTAACGGCAAGGTGCTGCTGCTGGGCTGCGGCTCGGTCTCGCAGTGCCTGCAGCCGTTGCTGCTGCGCCACCTCGACATGGACTTCGCCAACCTGACGGTGATGGACTTCGAGGATCTGGCCGAGGCCATCCCTGAGACGCTGGCGGCGGGGGCCAACTACGCGAGGACCCGGATCACTCCGGAGAACATCTCCGCCGAGCTGAGCGCGCACCTGGGAGAGGGCGATCTGCTGATCAACCTCGCTTGGAACATCGACACAGTGGAGATCATCCAGTGGTGCCAAGACCACGGGGTGCTCTACGTCGACACGTCGGTCGAGCTTTGGGACCCCTACGAGGACCAGCTCACCACCACGCCGCAGGACCGCACGCTCTACGCCCGGCACATGAAGTTGCGTGAACGCGCCAAGACGTGGCGGGCCGACGGCCCGACCGCGGTGGTCGAGCACGGCGCCAACCCCGGTCTGGTCTCGCACTGGACCAAGGTGGCGCTCGAGGACATCACCGGCGCGATCCTGCAGCAGTCGTCGCCAGCGCCCGAGCGCCGCGAGGCGCTCGAAACCGCTCTGGCCAACCGCGATTACGCCAAGCTCGGCCAGCTGACCGGCACCAAGGTCATTCACATCTCCGAGCGCGACACCCAGATCTCCGACAAGCCCAAGCAGGTAGGCGAATTCGTCAACACCTGGTCGGTCGAGGGCTTCTACGAGGAGGGCATCGCGCCGGCCGAGATGGGCTGGGGCACGCACGAACCGGCGCTGCCGGAGCACGCGTACACCCACGCCGAGGGCCCGCGTAACCAGATCTGCTTGGCGCAGACCGGAATCACCACCTACGTTCGTTCCTGGGTGCCCATCGGCGGCCCCATCATCGGCATGGTGGTCCGGCACGGCGAAGCGTTCACCATCTCCGATCACCTGACGGTGTGGGAAAACGGCGAGGCGGCCTACCGGCCGACCGTGCACTACGCCTACCTGCCCACCGACGCGGCGATGAACTCGCTCTACGAGTGCCGGATGACCGGTTACGAGCTGCAGACCAACCAGCGCATCATGAATGACGAGATCACCGAAGGAATGGATGAGCTCGGTGTCCTTCTCCTAGGACACGACCTCAACGGCTGGTGGGTCGGTTCACAACTCGACATTCATGAATCCCGTTCCTTGGTACCGCATCAGAACGCGACAACCCTCCAGGTTGCCGCATCGGTGCTGGGCGCGGTCTTCTGGATCGTCAACAACCCGAACAAGGGTCTGTGCGTGCCAGACGATCTCGACCACACCGCGGTCCTCGAGGTCGCCAACCCTTACCTGGGCAAGGTTCCCTCGGTCCAGACGGACTGGAACCCGCGCAGCGCCGCCTACGAGCCCTTCGCCAACTTCCGCCCGGCGGCGGTTGAAGGCGACGAGCCCTGGGCTTTCAGCAACTTCCGCGTCTCCTAAAGCACCTCCAGCGCCTCGGTGACCGCCTGCAAGGGGGTCACCGAGGCGTATCCGTCGGCTAGCAGCGCCGCGTCGGTGCCGGGCTCGAATTCGTCGCTGTGATCGACGATCGTGGTGCGCACATATCCGTCGCCGACCTCCAGATTGGTTTGCACCGCACCAAATGCCGCCAGCCTGGCCCGTTTCACGCCCAGCACCTTTTCCCGCTCCACGTTGGGAACGTTGACGTTTATCGCCACCCGCGGCGGCGCGCCCAACGCCTCGTCGAGCATGGTCGACGCTATGTGAGCCGCGGTTGTCCAATGTAGATCCCCGCGCACGTTCAGCCCGACGTCAAGGGAGACCGCCATCGCGGGGCACCCATAGGTCACCGCCGTCAGCGCAGCCCCCACCGTTCCAGAATGGATGATCGCGTAACCGAAGTTGGCACCGTGGTTGACCCCGGACAGCACCAGCTGAAACGGTTCTCCGAAGGCGCCCCGGCTGGCGATCAGCACGATGTAGGCAGGCGTCGCCGCGACCGCATAGCTCTCCACCTCCGCCAGCTCCGGCAGGCTCCGCTTCTCCACCACGACCCGCCCATCGCTCTGCGTCGCCACGATCCCCGCGCTCGACCCGCTCGACTCGACCATCGGAGCCGCCACCACGACCTCAAAGCCTTGCCGGTGCGCCATCTTCGCGAGCGCCTGCAGACCGGGCGAATCGATGCCGTCGTCGTTGGTGATCAGAACCCGCCCCCTCACGCCGACCGCCCAGCCTCCTGCTTCCCGGCCGCGCCCGCTCCCCGCTTCCGCGCCGCACGACCAGCGCCGTCATTCCTTGCGGCGCTGGAAGCTTTTCGGGTCTGCTGCTGGCTGAGGGGCACCAGCTCCACCTCTTCCATCAGCTTGCTGATGACGCTGGCCCGGCCGGTTCCCAGCCCGTGCCGGGTGACGTTCACCGCGCCCGCCGCGCCGCCGATGCGGATCGCGGTGCGCATGTCGCCGCCCTGTGCCATGGTCGCTGCGACCCCGGCCGTCATCGAGTCGCCGGCGCCGCGATGGTCAGCCGGCTCCAGCGACGGGAGCCGCACCTCGTGGATCTCGCCATCGAGGTAGACCAGCGCGGGCTTTTCCGCGCGGCTGACCGCCACCGTCTGCGCGCCTTCCTCGTGCAGCTCGCGCAGCGCTTTGACGAGGGCCTCCTGGCTGTCGTCGGGCGCGCGGCCCGACTCCACCAGCTCCTCATGGCTCACCTTGAGGAAGTCGAGCCCGCTTTCGAGGACCGCGTCCAGGTAGTCCCCGGTCAGGTCGGCCACCACCAAGCCGTCGTTGCGCCGCAGATCACCGGCGAGACGGCGATAGACGTCGGGCTCGATGACATGCGGGTCGCGGGTGCCGCTGAGCACCGAAACCGTTGCCCGCAAACCCTCGGTGAGCGCGAGCCCGTAGAGCTCGTCCAGCTCGTGCCGCGGCATTGGCTCGGCCGGGGAGCGCGCCAGCTCCACGCGCTCGCCGTCGCGCCGGTCGTGCACGTAGGCGGCGCTGCGGCCGCCGCTGGTGACTGTGCGCAGCCAGACCCCCTCGGCCGCCGTCAGCGGCTCCAGCACCCGGCCGGTTTCGCCGCCGAACGCGGTGCACAGCGCCACCGGTACGCCGAGGGTCGCGATCATCCGGGCCTGCCAGATGCCCTGGCCGCCCGCATGCAGATGGATATGGGTGTCGTCGCCCGCCTGCTCGATCGTGATCGTCAGCTCGGGCGCAGGCGCGAAGACCATGACCTGTCCTGTCACCCTCATCGGGTACCCCGGATATCGTCATTTCATGCCGGAGGGTCACACCATTCATCGCCTCGCCGCACGCCACAACGAGCTGCTGCGCGGTGAGGTGGTGAACGCGACGAGCCCGCAAGGGCGGTTTTCGGCCGGAGCGGCCCTGCTGTCCGGGTCGAAGCTGGAGTTCGCCGAGGCCTACGGCAAACACCTGCTGCACCATTACGACTTCGGCCTGACCCTGCACGTGCACCTCGGCCTCTACGGCAAGTTCAGCGATGGCGCTCTTCCCGCGCCGCCTCCCATCGGGGAGCTGCGGATGCGGCTTTCCAACGATCACCATTGGATCGATCTGCGCGGCCCCTCGGCTTGCGAGCTGCTCGACGGCGCTTCAGAAAAGGCCCTGCTGGATCGTCTCGGCATCGACCCGCTTCGCCCCGATGCCGATCCCAAGCTCGCCTTCGCCCGCCTGAAGAAACGCGCCGCTCCGCTAGGCGCTCTCCTGCTCGACCAGTCCATCATCGCCGGCGCGGGCCTCATTTTCGTCATGGAGTGCCTCTACCGAGCCGGTCTGCATCCCAGCACTCCCGGGACGGCGCTCACCCCCAAGGGCTGGAAGCAGATCTGGGGTGACCTGGTCGCGCTCATGGCCGCGGCAGTCGTAAGTGGACGGATAGACACCGTGCGCCCCAAGCACATGCCCGAGGCGATGGGCCGTGCGCCCCGCGTCGACCGGCACGGTGGTGAGGTTTACGTCTACCGCCGCGCGGGCCAGCCCTGCCTCGTCTGCGGCACCCCGATCGCGCGCGGAGAACTCAACGGCCGCAACACCTATTGGTGCCCGGCCTGTCAGTCATAAATGATCACTTGGCGGATGACGTCGCCGCGCCCAAGCGCCCCGAGCGCCGCGTTCACGTCCTCCAGCCGGATCCGATGACTGATCATGCCGACCAGGTCCAGCCGCCCCTCCCGCCACAGCTCAAGCAGCCGTGGGTAATCCAGCTTGGGATTGGCCGACCCGAAAAGCGATCCGACGAGCGTCTTGGCATCGAACATAAGCTCAAAGGGCGAGAACTCCACCACCTCGTCCATCCGGCCCGCCCCGACCACCACGACCGTCCCACCGCGCCGGGCGGCACCCCAAGCGCTCCTGATGGCTTGCGGCGATCCGGCCGCCTCGAAGGCATAGTCGAACCCCTCCCCGCCGGTGACCGCCTCGGCGATGTCGCTCAGCCCCGCCGGGCCGGCCGCGTGGGTGGCCCCGAATCGCTTCGCTGTCTCAAGTTTGGCCGGGACCGTGTCGACCGCGACGATGGCGCCGGCCCCCGCGATCCGCGCCCCCTGTACGGCCGAAAGCCCCACCCCTCCGCAGCCGATGACGACAACGGTGGAGCCCGGCGTCACCTTGGCGGTGTTGAGGACCGCGCCCACCCCGGTCATCACCCCGCACCCGATGAGCGCCGCGATTTCGTAGGGCACGTCATCATCGATCTTCACCACGCCCCCGCGGGACAGGACCGTCTCCTCGGCGAATCCGCCGATCCCGGACAGCCCGAAGACCGGTGCGCCATCGAGCCGGAACTGAGGCCGCGAGTAGGCGCGCATCAGATGGTTCAGACACAGGTGCGGTTCACCTCGCCGGCAGCTGGCGCACCTTCCGCAGCTGGACATCCAGTTGAGGATGACCCGATCGCCCACGGACAGATCCGCGATGTCCTCACCCACCTCGATCACTTCGCCCGCGGCCTCGTGGCCGAGGATCGCCGGGACCGGCTGCGGCAGGTCGCCTCGGCGTGCCGACAGATCCGAGTGGCAGATCCCAGCCGCCTTGATCTTGACTCGAACCTGGCCAGGCCCCGGTGCCAGCAGCTCAACATCATCGCGAATTACGATCTCATTATCATCAATGGAACGAAGCACCGCTGCCCGCATCGAGAAATTAGAACAGGTGACAAAATTGCCCGCAAGAGCAGCTCGTGGACGGGTGCAGGCATAATGGCGCCGTGACCGCAACATCGGAGCGCCGGGCTCATCTGGTGGTGCTCGCCGGGGAGCTGTTCGCCGAGAAGGGCTTCCGGGCCACCACCGTGCGCGAAATCGCCGACGCCGCCGGGATTCTGTCGGGAAGCCTCTATCACCACTTCGACTCGAAGGAGTCGATCGGTGACGAGATCCTGCAGGGGTTCCTCAACGACGTGCTGGCCGACTATCGGGCGGCGGTCGACACCGGCGACGATCCGCGCGCCGTGCTCGAAACCATCGTGCGCACCAGCACGGGCACCCTGGCCCGGCACCGGGCCGCCCTCGCCATGCTGCAGAACGACTGGACCTATTTCAGCGGGCAACCCCGATTCGGGTACCTGCGAAAAGCCTTGCAGGAAATAGAAAAAATCTGGATCACCCAGTTCGAGGAGGGCAAGCGGGCGGGTGTGTTCCGTGCCGACCTCGACGCCAAGCTCACCTACCGCCTGCTACGCGACATCCTCTGGATCCCGGTGCACTGGCAGCCCGGCAATCAGTGGTCGACCCCGCAGATCGTCGACGCCTTCCTCAGCCTGCTGTTCCACGGGATCAACGAAAAGCCTTGAGCGCCAAAGGCACCAGGTGCTCGGTGGCGTGCGCCATCGGCGTCGGCAGCGAGTCCGCGGCAAACCAGCCGAGCTCATGGGACTCATCGCTGACCTGCTCCACCTGACCTGCCTGGGCCAGCAGCGCAAATCGCACGTCATAGTGATATGACGCCCCGTGGCGGCAGTTGACCTGATGGATGTCGAGGTCGATCGGGACGGGTTGCGCCAGGAAATCCTGCAATCCCGACTCCTCGCGCGCCTCACGCATGGCGGCCTCAAGCAGGCTGTTATCGCCAGGCTCGCAATGCCCGCCCACCTGAACCCACTTGTTCATCCGCCCGTGCAGGCAGAGCAGCACCCGCTCGAGGTCGGGATGAACGATCATCGCGCTCGCTGTGACGTGTGCCTCCGGATACCCAGCCCACATCACCTCCGGCGAGGAAGCCAGCAGATCGAGAAAGCGCTGACGCACGGGATCGTCGGCACGCCAAGCGGATAGCTGGGCCACTGCGTCGTCATAGAGATCTCCCACAGGTACCAATCTTGCCCTATGCTCGACCAAGCAAGCGTTTGGTTTCCGCGAGTCGACTAGGCCGGGAGGCCCGATGGGAAAGCTCGAAGGCAAGGTCGCTCTCATCACCGGCGGTGCCCGCGGCATGGGCAAGTCCCATGTGCGACACCTCGTGGCGCAGGGGGCACGAGTCGTTTTCGGTGACGTGCTCGACGACGCGGGGAACGCGGTCGCCGCCAAGCTGAGCAGCGAATCAGCCCGATACGTGCACCAGGACGTGACCAGTGAGGACGATTGGGCCGCCGCCGTCGCCACCACCCTGGAGACGTTCGGCAGGCTCGATGTGCTCGTCAACAACGCGGGCGTGCTGCGCCATGCGAAGATCGCCGATATGTCACCGGCCGAGTTCCGTCGGGTGCTCGAGATCAATGTGGTGGGGAGCTGGCTTGGCATAAGGGCCGTCATCGATCCGATGATCGCGGCCGGCGGCGGCTCCATCATCAACATCTCCTCGATCGAGGGCTTCACCGGCGCCGCCGGGCTGTCGGCCTACAGCGCAAGCAAGTTCGCCATCCGCGGCATCACCAAATCCGCCGCCCAAGAGCTTGGCCAGCATGGCATTCGGGTGAACTCGATCCACCCCGGCGGCATCATGACACCGATGGCGATGGAGGCCGCGCAGACCATGACCGATGTCGATGGCGCGAGCTTCCTCAAAGCCATGCCGATCCCCCGATTCGGCGAGCCGGTCGAAGTGTCCCGGCTGGTGGCCTTCCTCGCCTCCGACGAGTCGTCCTACTCCACCGGCAGCGAATTCATTGCCGATGGCGGAATTTTGAGTGGTCCGGGGTACTGAGATGACGCTCGCACTCGACGGGAAAGTCGCCCTGGTCACCGGAGCCGGGCAGGGCCTTGGCCGATCCGAAGCGCTCGCCCTGGCCCAAGCCGGTGCCCGGGTGGTCCTCAACGACCTGCCCGGTGATGCCGTCCAAGGCGTGGCGGAGGAAATCAAGACCCTCGGCGGCGAGGCCGCGGTGTGCGCGGGTGATGTCGCCGACTGGTCCACCGCCGAGGCCATGGTCGCTATGGCGCTGGATTCGTTTGGCGGCCTTGACATTCTGGTCAACAACGCCGGTGTGCTGCGCGACCGCATGATCTTCACGATGTCGCCCGAGGAGTGGGACCTGGTCATTCGCGTCCACCTGCGCGGCCACTTCGTGACCTCACGCCTGGCCACCGCCTATTGGCGCGACCGTAGCAAGCAGACCGGCGCACCGGTCTACGCCCGCGTCATCAACACCTCGTCAGAGGCGTTCCTGCTCGGCTCGGCCGGCCAGCCGAACTATGCCGCGGCCAAGGGCGGCATCACCGCGCTGACCCTGTCCATCGCCCGCAGCTGCGCACGCTACGGCGTCCTCGCCAACGCGATCTGCCCACGGGCCCGGACGGAAATGACAGCGGCCCTGATGGGCACCGCCCCCGACACGGGCACCAGCGATCCGCTCTCCCCCGACCACGTGGCTCCTCTCGTCACCTACTTGGCCAGTCCCGCCGCCTCCCGGATCACCGGAGAGGTATTCATAGTCCATAGTGGTGTGGTGGCAGTCATGGCGCCGCCCACGCTACGGGCATCCTTCACCAACCTCTGGTCCGCAGAGTCCATTCACGACGCCCTCGGCGGGCTGTTCACCGCCGAGCCGCCGGTCCCCGGTTTCGTCTGCGAGGCCACCTTGCCGCTGGCCGAATCGACTTTCGGTGAGTGAGCGGGCCAAGGCGGCAATGTCCGCTGACGAGGTAACTGAGTTCCTTACCTCGCACCGCAAGATGACGCTCGCGACGATCGGCCGCGACGGCACCCCGCACCTGGTGGCCATGTACTACGCCGTGTTGGAGGGCCAGATCGCCTTCTGGACTTACCGCACGTCCCAGAAGGCCCTCAACATGGCCCGCGATCCCCGTGTGACCTGCCTGGTCGAGACCGGCGACGAATACTTTGACCTGCAAGGGGTTCAGGTCAACGGGGCGGTGCGCATCATCGAGGAGCAGGCGGGCGTGCTGGAGATCGGCAGGCGGATAGCCGCGGGCATCGCCGGCGTACCGGCCGATGGGCTGGAGGATTACGTCGCCTACACCGGCCGCAAGCGGTTCGGCTACTTCGTCCAGCCCACCAAGGTCACCTCATGGGATCACCGCAAGTTGCTCACATAAGCTCGTCGGTGGTGGGAATCAGCACCGTCTTCACCTCGGTGTAGGCCTCGATCGCGGTCCGCCCGCCCTCGCGGCCCATCCCCGACTGCCCGTACCCGCCAAACGGCGCATGCGGTTCGAGCTGATACCCGTTCACGCCAATCGTTCCGGCCCGGATGCCGCGCGCCATCCGCATGGCCCGCTTGACGTCGTTGGTGTAGACCGTCGCCCCGAGCCCGTATTCGGTGTCGTTCGCGAGCCGGATCGCCTCCTCCTCATCGGAGAACGGCACCACACACAGGATCGGGCCGAAGATCTCTTCCCGCGCCACTCGCATGTCGTTGTTGACGTCCGCGAAAATCGTTGGCAGCACAAAGTTTCCAGGCCCGTCGGGTTTGGCCCCGCCACACACGAGGCGCGCCCCTTCCTGATGGCCGAGGTCAACGTAGTTCAGCACCCGCTCCACCTGCTTGGCGCTGATCAGGGGCGACGCCGTGGTCTCCTCGTCGAAGGGGTCACCATAATTGATCATCGACGTCATCCCCATCGCCACCATGAGGAATTCCTCATAGACATCGCGATGGACGATGGCTCGCGTCTGCGCGATGCAAGCCTGACCCGAGACGCCGAGCGCGACCGTGCCCATGGTGACCGCACCCGCGGTGTAGACGTCGGCGTCGGCGAACACGATGGCCGGGCTCTTCCCACCCAGCTCGAGGCTGACCCGCTTGAACCCGGCATTGGCCGCCGCCAGCACCCGGCGCCCGGTCTCCCGGCTCCCGGTGAAGGAGATCTTGTCGACCATTGGGTGGTTGATCAGCGCGTCACCGGTTGGATTACCCGGCCCGGTAACGACGTTGAGAACCCCCTCGGGCAGGCCCGCCTCTTCGAGCAACCGCACCAGCCGCAGCACGGCGAAGGTCGCCAGCTCGGAAGGCTTGAGCACGACAGTGCAGCCGGCGGCCAGCGCGGGCGCCAGCTTCTGCGCGGCGAGCAGCAGCGGCGCGTTCCAGGCCACGATCGCGGCCACGACACCGATCGGCTCGCGCAGCGTCAGCACCATGTGGTCGCCGCCTTGGAAGCCGGGCAGCGTCTCGCCACCGAGCTTGTCTATCCAGCCGGCGTGGTGATCGAAGATGTCCGCGACGCACTCCATCGACATCGCGTAGGTCGTGGAGAAGGTGAGCGGCACGCTGTTGTCCAGCGCCTGCAGCCGCAGCAGCTCGTCGCCGTGTTCTCGCACCAGATCGGCCGTGCGCCGCAGCACCTTGATGCGGTCCTTCGCCCGCGACCTCGGCCATGGCCCTTCGTCGAAGGCCTTCCGCGCCGCGCGTACGGCCCGGTCGACGTCGTCGGCTCCAGCGACCGCGAACTGCGCGACGTCCTCCCCGGTCGCCGGATGCAGGTGAGTCCATGTTTCGCCCGACTGGGAGTCCGACCACGCACCGTCGACCAAAAGCTGGCCATTGACCAGCCCTAATGCGTCGCGGTACGGCTTCATCGAGGTAATCATCGCCACTCCCTCTTTTGAAACACGTTCTACTTTTTGGGAGGGTACGCCTCGCGAGCCATCGCCGCCAGATATGCCGAGCGCTCTCCTCCGCCGTGCAGCAAAAGCGAGGCGCCGGTGATGTAAGCGGCCAGCGGCGAGGCCAGGTACAGGCACGCGCCCGCAATGTCGTCGGGCGTCGCCAGCCTGCTCAGCGGGACGGTTTCGGCGATCGCGGCCATCGAGCCGTAGTGCTCGCTGCCGGCCGAGGAGCCGCTGTCGGCCAGTCCAACCACGACGGTGTTGAGCCGCACCTTGGGCGCCCATTCGACCGCGAGGCTGGTGGCCAGATGGTTCAGCCCGGCCTTGGCGGCGCCATAGGCCGCTGTCCCGGGTGACGGACGGGACCCGCTGACGCTCCCGATCATGATGATCGAGCCGCCCTCCGGCTGCGCCTGCATCGTCGCGTTGGCCCGCTGCGCGACGTGCAGCGGCGCGACCAGGTTCAGCTCAATCACCTTGGCATGAAAGCGCGGAGAGGCCGTGGCCGCGTCGGCGTAGGGGGAACCACCGGCGTTGTTGACCACGATGTCGACCCGGCCGACCTCGGTGAAGAGACGATCCACTTGGGCCGGATCGCGCACGTCGGCTTCGGCGAACCGAATGCCGGGCGGGGATTGCCCTGGGTCAGTCCGCCCACACACGTAGACAGTCGCACCCGCGGCCCGGAAGCGCCGCGCTATCCCGGCCCCGATGCCGCGCGTCCCACCCGTGACGATCACGACGCGGTCTGTGAAATCAAGGGCCTCCATGGCATAGTACGGTACCAAGCAAACGCTAGGTTGAAGGGACCGCGATGGGGATCCATGTCCGGTCGGATGCCGACATCGCCGAGGTCGTCATCGACTTTCCACCCGTTAATGCACTTCCCGCGCAGGGCTGGCTCGACCTGGCCCAGGCGATATCGAAGGCGGGCCGCCAGAACCGGGCGGTGGTGCTGGCGGCCAACGGCCGTGGCTTTTGTGCGGGCGTAGACATCAAGGAAATGCAGCGAACCCCGGGGCACCAGGCGCTGCTCGGTGCGAACAAAGGCTGTTACGAAGCCTTCGCCGCGGTGTACGAATGCGAAGTGCCCGTCATCGCGGCGGTTCACGGCTTCTGCCTGGGCGGTGGCGTGGGCCTGGTCGGCAACGCCGACATCGTCATCGCCTCCGACGACGCGACCTTCGGCCTGCCCGAGGTCGATCGCGGCGCGCTTGGCGCGGCCACCCACCTGGCCCGGCTCGTGCCGCAGCATCTGATGCGCGCCATGGTCTACACCTGTGCGACGGTGACCGCGCAGCAGCTGCATCACCACGGCTCGGTGCTCGAAGTCGTTGCCCCCGAGCGACTGCGCGAAGCCGCCTGGGCGGTGGCGCGGCAGATCGCGGGCAAGCACCCGGCCATCATCCGCGCGGCCAAGCAGGCCCTCAACGGAATC
This sequence comes from Rhizocola hellebori, assembly GCF_016862955.1. GTDB lineage: Bacteria > Actinomycetota > Actinomycetes > Mycobacteriales > Micromonosporaceae > Rhizocola > Rhizocola hellebori. The sequence continues at coordinate 50,083 of NZ_BONY01000025.1, forward strand.
GATCCGGTGGACGTGAAAAGGTCGTACCGGTTCGAGCAAGGCTTCACCTTCGAACTCAACCTCACCGGCGTCTCCGACGAGGCCCGGCAGTCTTTTGTGGACGGTCGTTGATGGACGACAAGGTGCTCACCGCCGACGAGGTGGTCGGCGAGCTGAGCGACGGCATGACCATCGGCATCGGCGGCTGGGGCTCCCGGCGCAAGCCGATGGCCCTGGTGCGCGCGATCCTGCGCTCCGATCTCAAGGACCTCACCCTGGTGTCCTACGGCGGGCCCGATGTCGGCCTGCTGATGGCCGCTGGCCGCGTCAAACGTGTGGTCTGCGGCTTCGTCTCCCTGGACAGCATCCCGCTCGAGCCGCATTTCCGGCGCGGCCGCCAGGAGGGAACGATCGAGCTGACCGAGCTCGACGAGGGAATGCTGTATTGGGGTCTGCTGGCCGCCGCGCATCGGTTGCCTTTCCTGCCGATCCGGGCTGGCCTCCGCTCCGACGTGATGCGGGTCAATCCGGAGCTGAGAACGGTGCGGTCGCCGTACCCGGATGATGAAGAATTTGTGGCGATGCCCGCCCTCAAGCTTGATGCGGCGCTGATTCACCTGAATCGGGCCGACGCTCGCGGCAACGGCCAGTATCTAGGCCCCGACCCGTATTTCGACGACCTGTTCTGCCTTGCCGCGGAGAAGCGTTACCTCTCCTGTGAAAGGCTGGTGCCGACCGAGGAGCTGACCGGGCCGCCGCAGAGCCTTCTGGTCAACCGGATGATGGTCGACGCCGTCGTGCACACCCCCAACGGTGCCCATTTCACCAGCTGCGTCCCCGATTACGGCCGGGACGAAGACTTCCAGCGCGAATACACGCAGACCCCGTGGCCGGAGTTTCATGCCAAATACCTGGCCGGTTCCGAGGCCGACTATCAGGCGGCGATCGCATGAGCATCGCTGATGTCTGTGTCGTCGCATGTGCGGAGGCTTGGCGCGGCGATGGCGAGGTGCTCGCCAGCCCCATGGGGGTCATTCCCACCCTGGGCGCGAAACTGGCCCGCGCCACGTTCTCGCCAGGCCTGCTGCTCAGTGATGGCGAAGCGTTTCTGATGCACGAGAACGGCATCGAAGGCTGGATGCCGTATCGCCAGGTCTTCACGGTGGTGGCCAGCGGACGCCGGCACGTCATGATGGGTGCGAGCCAAATCGACCGCTACGGCAACCAAAACATCTCGTGCATCGGCGATTGGGCGCGACCCAAATCCCAGTTGCTCGGTGTGCGCGGCGCTCCGGGAAATACCATCAATCACCCAACTAGCTATTTCGTGCCCAACCACTCGCCGAAGGTGTTCGTCGAAAACGTGGACATGGTGTGCGGGATAGGTTACGACCGTGGCGCGTTCGAAATTCGGGTGGTGGTGACCAACCTGGCGGTCCTGGATTTCGACACGCCCTCCCACGAGATGCGACTGCGGTCGGTGCATCCCGGGGTGGCCGTGGAAGCCGTGGTCGAGGCGACCGGCTTCAAACTGTCCATTCCCGACAGTGTGCCCATCACCAGAGAGCCCACCGAGTCCGAGCTTGCGATCATCGATCGGCTAGACCCGTCAAAGCAGCGAGAGTCTCAGCTGCCTCGCCCATGATGCGTTCGATCAGCTCGGCACAGCTTGGCAGGTCGTCGAGCAAACCCACCACCTGACCGGCCGACATCACGCCCAGATCGGGCCTGCCGTCAACCATCGCGGCCTTCAGGAGCATTGGGGTGTTGGCGGCCATCAGCATTTGACTCCACGTGAGATCGCGCCCGTGTTTCATCGCCTGCCCCTCGCGAAGCATTCTTGCCACCGACAGACCGGCGAGTTTGCGGAAGGCCATCGCGTTTCGAAGCGCTCGCGCCAATCCGGCAACCCGACCGGAGCGTTCCAGAGTGTCGACGAATGGTGTTTTCAAGACTCTATGTGGTACCCCGTCCACGCGCGTAGTGACAAGAGTGTCAGTGAGCCCTTTGCCGAGATACACCTCCTTCACGGCATCGCCGACCGGGCTGTCGCTGGTCAGCAGGAAACGAGTGCCCATGGCGATCCCGGCCGCGCCATAGGCGAGAGCCGCGACCAGACCTCGCCCGTCGAAGAATCCACCGGCCGCGATCACAGGAATGTCAACGGCGTCAACGACCTGCGGCAGCAACAGAGTGGTGGGGACGGGGCCGGTGTGCCCGCCGCCCTCGCCGCCCTGGACGATGACCGCGTCCGCGCCCCACTTGGCGACCTTCTCGGCGTGCCGCCTCGCGCCCACGCTCGGAATGACGACCACTCCGGCGTCCTTCAGTTTCGTGATCAGCTCCGGTTTGGGCGCCAGCGCAAAGGAAGCGACCCGCACCCCCTTCCCGATGATCATGTCTATCCGCTCACCGGCGTCCTCGGCGTCGGCGCGAAGGTTGACCCCGAAGGGCCGGTCGGTCCGGCGCTGCACCTCATCGATGGCGTCGCCGAGCCTTGGCAGGTCAAGGGTTGCCGACGCGATGATTCCCAAACCACCCGCATTCGCCGTGGCCGCGGTCAGCCGGGCCCCGGCCACATATCCCATTCCGGTTTGGACGATCGGATAGCGCACCCCGACCAGGTCCGTCAAACGTGTCCGCATCAGAGCCGCTCGATGATGGTCACGTTCGCCTGCCCGCCGCCCTCGCACATGGTCTGCAGCCCATATCGCCCGCCCCGGCGTTCCAGCTCGTAGAGCAGCGAGGTCATCAGGCGGGTCCCGGTGGCCCCCAGCGGATGCCCGAGCGCGATCGCCCCACCGTTGACGTTGACCCGCGCCGGGTCCGCTCCCGTCTCCTTCAGCCAGGCCAGGACCACGCTGGCGAAAGCCTCGTTGATCTCGACCAGGTCGATGTCATCGATGGTCAGCCCGCTCTTGCGCAACGCGTGGATGGTCGCAGGAATCGGCGCGGTCAGCATCATCACCGGGTCATCGCCCCGGGCGCTCAGGTGATGGATTCTTGCCCTCGGCCGCAAACCGTGGTCGCGCACCGCGGCCGCCGAAGCGATGAGCAGCGCGCTCGCGCCATCGGCGTTCTGGCTGGCCAGCGCGGCAGTGATCCTCCCGTTGTCGCGCAAGGGCTTCAGCGAGGCCATCTTCTCCAGGCTGGTCTCGCGCGGGCACTCATCGCGGTCCACCCCCGCCACCGCCACGATCTCGGCGGAAAAGTCTGCCGCCAGCGCGCGCTCGTGACTGCTCAGCGCGTAGACCTCCATCTCCTCCCGGGAGATCTGCCACCTCTCAGCGATCATGTCAGCGCTCCGGAACTGGGAAACCTCCTGCTCTCCGTAGCGGGCAACCCAGCCCTGGGAACCGGCGAACGGGGACACGCCCTGCATCGCGCTGGCGATCGGGACGAGGTTCATATTCTGCACTCCCCCGGCCACAATCAGCTCCGCCGTCCCACTCATCACGGCTTGCGCACCGAAGTGGACCGCCTGCTGCGAGGAGCCACATTGCCGATCGACGGTGACCCCGGGAACGGTGTCGGGCAGCCCCGCCGCGAGCCAGCAGGTGCGGGCGATGTCCCCGGCCTGCGGCCCCAGGGTGTCGACGCAGCCGAAGATGACGTCGTCGACGGCAGCCGGGTCGATGCCGGTGCGACGGATGAGTGCGGCAATGACTTGCGCTCCCAGGTCGGCTGGATGCACGCTGGCGAGGCCACCGTTCTTGCGGCCGACGGGGGTGCGGATCGCGTCCACGATATAGGCCTCGGTCATGTGTAATATTAGAACACGTTACAGTTCTCGGATCGGAGTGCCGATGCACCTGGCTTTCACCCCCGAACAGGACCGGCTCGCCCGGGAGCTACGTGGCTACTTCGCCGAGCTGATGACGCCCGCGCTGCGCGCCGCTTTGGAGTCCGTCGACGGTGAGTACGGCGATCCGGAGGCCTACAAACAGGTCGTCAGAAGGCTCGGGCGCGACGGCTGGCTGACCCTCGGCTGGCCAACCGAATACGGCGGCAAGGGCCGTTCCATGATGGAACAGCTCATCTTCATGGACGAGGCCGCCGCGGCCGGTGTCCCGGTGCCGTTCCTGACGATCAACACGGTCGGCCCGACCATCATGCGCTATGGCACCCAGGAGCAAAAAGACTTCTACCTGCCCCGGATAGCTGCCGGCGAGCTGCATTTCTCCATCGGCTACTCCGAGCCCGAGGCCGGGACCGACCTCGCCGGGCTGCGCACCCGCGCCGTACGCGATGGAGACGACTACGTTATCAATGGACAGAAGATGTGGACGAGCCTGATCCAATACGCCGACTACGTCTGGCTCGCCTGCCGCACCGATCCGGAAGCCCCACGGCACAAGGGTTTGTCCATCATCATCGTTCCCACTTCGGCGCCGGGTTTCTCGTGGACGCCGGTGCGCACCATGGCCGGCCCGAGTACCAGCGCCACCTACTACGCCGACGTTCGCGTGCCGGTGACCGCTGTGGTGGGCAAGGAGAACGAGGGCTGGCCGCTGATCACCAACCAGCTCAACCATGAGCGCGTCGCGCTCACCTCCTCAGCGCCGATCCGGTCCGCGCTGGCGCAGGTGCGCGAGTGGGCGATCAAGACCGGCGCCATCGAGCACGAGTGGGTGCGGATCAATCTCGCCCGCGTGCACGCGAAGGTGGAGTTTCTGAAGCTCATCAACTGGCGCATCGCCTCGGCCGCGCAGAGCTCGCCCAACCCGGCCGCCGCGTCGGCGACCAAGGTGTTCGGCACCGAGTTCGCCACCGAGGCATACCGCCTCCTGATGGAGGTGCTAGGCCCGAACGCCCAAGTCAAAGGCGGCTCGCCGGGAGCGGTGCTTCATGGCCGCCTGGAGCGGGCACACCGAGCCGCGTTGATCCTCACCTTTGGTGGAGGCACCAACGAGGTGCAACGAGACATCATCGCCGCCGCCGGACTCGGCCTCCCGGCCGCCAAGCGATAGGGATTTAACCGTGGACTTCACCTTCACTGAAGCGCAGCAGGAACTCTCCGGACTGGCGCGCCGGATCCTGGCCGATCGCGTGACGCCGCAACGGTTGCGTGGGCTCAGCGAGGATCGCTTCGATCCGTCGCTGTGGCGCGAGCTGGCGGGCGCGGGGCTGCTGGACGCCGCCGAGCTCGGGCTGCTTGACCATTGCTCGATCCTCGTCGAGTTTGGCCGGGCCGTCGCGCCCGTGCCCTACCTGAGCTCCATTGTGGTGGGTGCTTCCACCCTGCTTCGCTTCGGCGCCAACGACCTGCATGGCATGTGGGCCCGGCAGGCGATGGCGGGCGAGCTCGTGATCACTGCGGCGCTCACCACGGAGGGCAGGCCACGGGCGGAGAAGAGCGGAGACGGGTGGGTCGTCAACGGCACCTTCACCACGGTTCCGGCGGGAAACTATGCGCGGCTGTTTCTGGTACCCGTCGAGGACAATGTCTTTTTGGTCTTCGATGACGACGCCGGAGTCACCGTATTGCGCCAGGAGCTGGTCGACGGCGACACCGAGGCACTGCTGGAACTGAACAATGTGTGGGTGAGCGGCGACAGATTCCTCGAAGGCGCCGCGGTCATCGGCTGGATGACCGACCGGCTGACCGTGGGGCTTTGCGCGCTGCAGCTGGGCGTCGTGGAGAAGGCGCTGGAGATGACCGCCTCCTACGCGACCTCGCGAGTCCAATTTGGACGAGCGATCGGCACTTTCCAGGCGGTGGCGCAACGGCTCGCCGACGCCTACATCGACGTGGAGGCGATCCGGCTCACCATGTGGCAGGCGGCATGGCGGCTGGCCGAAGGGCTTCCGTGCGAAACCGAGATCGCCACGGCGAAATTCTGGGCAGCCGATGGCGGACACCGGGTTGCGCACACCGCAGTGCACGTCCACGGTGGCGTCGGCATCGACATCGACTTCCCGATCCACCGGTACTTTGTGGCCGCCAAACACTACGAGTTCGCGTTGGGGCACGCCACCGATCAGCTGCTGATCATCGGCAACGCCCTGCGGCGGGGCTAGCGCATATTGTCCAATCTGGACATTGCTTCCTCGAACTCGGCCACGAGCCGCGCCATGACCTCGGCCACCGGGCGAACCTCGTTCATCCGCCCCACAATCTGGCCGACGGGCATCGGCACCACGCTTGGATCACCCGCGCGCATCAAGCGCTGGTGTGCTTCGGCCACAAGGATGTTCTGCAACGGCATGGGAAGCGGTGACGGCGCATCGGTCTGCGCCCACGCCTCGGTCCATCTGTTCTTCAGCAGGCGCGCGGGTTTGCCGGTGTAGATCCGGGAACGCACCGTGTCCGACGATCCCGCCGCCAGCAATGCCTCCTGCACCGCCGACTGCAGTGGGCCCATCTGATACTCGGCCGTCGTCAGCCAGCATGAACCCATCCACACCCCTGACGCGCCAAGGGCCAGGGCGGCCGCGATCTGGCGTCCCGAGCCGATGCCGCCGGCCGCCAGGACAGGCACCCGATCCCCTACCGCATCAACTATTTCGGGTACCAGGACCATGCTGGCGATCTCACCGGTGTGCCCGCCGGCCTCGTAGCCCTGGGCCACCACGATGTCGACGCCGCGATCGACGTGGCTGATGGCGTGCTCGGCCTTCCCCGCCAACGCTGCCACCAGCATGCCCTTTTCGTGTGCCAGCTCGATGATGTCGGCGGGCGGCGAGCCGAGCGCGTTGGCGATCAGGCGCGCCGGATGCTTCAGCGCCACTTCGACGTGCGAGCGTGCGACGGAGTGAAGCCAGCCGCGTACGCCGTCCCCGGCCGGGGTGTCGTCGGGAAGCGGGGGCACCCCGAGTTTGAGCAGGGTCTCGGTGACGAAATCCCGATGCGGCGCGGGAATCATCCGCTCAAGATCAACCGGCGCGCCCTCGGTCGGCACCTTGGCGGGCATGACCACATCGACCCCGTAGGCCGCTCCCCCGACGTTGGCGTCCATCCACTCCAGCGCCGTCGCCAGCTCACCCGGGTCGTTGTAACGCACGGCACCGAGCACGCCGAGACCGCCCGCCTTGCTGATGGCCGCCGCGACGTGCTCGGAGGGCGTGAAGCCAACGATCGGCACCTGGATCCCCAGCCGCTCGCACAGCTCGCTCCGCCTCATGCCGCCGCCGTTTCGTCGGCGTACTTGCGGGCCCACGCGTAGTCGGGTTTGCCGCTCGCGGTCCGGCCGATCTGCTCGACCAGCCAGATCGTCCTGGGCACCTTGTACCCCGCTACCTGTTGGCGGACATGGATTTCCAGCTCCGCAAGATCGAGGCTCTGATCCGGCCTGGGCTGGATCAGAGCTGCCACCCGCTGCCCGAGCCGGTCATCCGGTACCCCGATGACAAGCGCGTCAAAAACGGCCGGGTGCGATTTCAGGGCACCTTCCACCTCTTCCGGATACACCTTCTCGCCTCCCGTGTTGACGCAGGTGTTTCCGCGCCCGAGCAAAGTGAGCCGGCCGTCCTCCTCCAAGCGGGCGAAGTCCCCTGGCATCGAATAGCGCACCCCGTCGATCTCGATGAGCATCGTCGCCGACTTCTCGGGGTCCTTGTAATAGCCGATCGGCACGTTGCCGCCACGGGCAAGCCGGCCGATCACGCCGACTCCGGCTGGGCGGCCGGAGTCGTCGACGACGATCGTGTTCGGACCGGGGTGCACTCGCGGTCCATCGTTCTTGGTCTCGGCCGTGACGAAGCCGATTCCGGCGAAGCCGGTTTCGGACGACCCGATCGACTCGGTGAGCATGATGCTCGGCAGGTGCTCAATGAACTGCTCCTTGACCGTGGGCGAGAAGAGCGCCGCGCTGCTGGAGACCGCCCACAGCGACGAGCCGTCGTAGCCGCCCTCAACAAAGGCCTCGATGATCGGCCGAGCCATCGCGTCGCCGATCAGCACTATCACGTTCACCTTGCGCCGCTGCACCGCGCGCCAGATCTCATGCGGATCGAACTGCGGCACGAGCACGACGGTGTCGCCGGCGAAGAGCGCCATCAGCGCCCCCCATTGCGCGTTGCCATGGATCAGCGGAGCCACACACATCCGGACCATGCCCCCGGTTTCGACTCCCCGCTTGGACTGCTCCCACTCATCGGCGAGCGCTTCACCGCTCATGAAGTCGATGCCGCCGCCGAGCACCCGCCACACGTCCTCGTGACGCCACATGACGCCCTTGGGATTTCCGGTGGTGCCGCCGGTGTAGAGGATGTAGAGGTCGTCTGCGCTTCGCGGCCCGAAATCGCGCTCCGGCGATGCGGCCGCCAGGGCGTCCTCGTAGTCGCCTCCAATCACGACCACGGCCAGCAGCTCGGGCACATGGGGCAGGACGGCAGCCACCTGAGGCGAATATTCCGCGTCGTGAACCAGCGCCACTAGATCGGCATCAGTGAATACATATCGCAACTCGTTCTCAACGTACCGATAGTTGACGTTGATGGCCACAGCGCGCAGCTTGTAGGCCGCGAGCAGCGTCTCCACCGCCTCGATCGAGTTGCGGGCATAGACGCCGATGTGCATCCCCGGGCCGACGCCGCGCTCGGCCAGGTGGTGGGCAAGACGGTTGGCGCGTTCGTCCAATTGCGCGAATGTAACCTCGCGTTCGCCGCAGGCAATCGCGACGCGGTCCGGGAAAAGGTCCGCAGCATGCTCGTAAAGGTCGGCAATATTGAGCGCCATCTTGAAAAAGTAGAACGTGTTATCGTCCGTGGCAAGACCCGACTTGTCAGACAGGGAGCCGAGATGGCGGATGCGTTGGTTGAGCGGCGCGGGCATGTCCTGATCGTCACCATGAACCGGCCCGAGGCACGCAACGCGCTGTCCAGCGAAATGCTGGCCATAATGCGCCAGGCCTGGGAGACGGTCGACAACGATCCGGAGATCCGGGTCTGCATCCTCACCGGGGCCGGCGGGGCCTTCTGCGCGGGCGCCGACCTCAAGGCCATGACCGCGAGCCATCCCAGCGAAAGCTTCCAGTCCAGCGGCTGGGACATGTCCGTGATAGACGGCCTGCTGAAGGGACGCCGGCTGACCAAGCCGCTCATCGCGGCGGTGGAGGGGCCGGCGGTAGCCGGCGGGACGGAGATCTTGCAGGCCACCGACATCCGCGTCGCCGGCGAAAGCGCCCGGTTCGGCGTCTCCGAGGCGCGCTGGGGTTTGTTCCCGCTCGGCGGGTCGGCCGTACGGCTGCCGCGCCAGATTCCCTACACGGTCGCGGCTGACCTCCTGCTGACCGGCCGCCATATCAAAGCCCCGGAGGCCAAGGAGATCGGGCTGATCGGTCACGTGGTGCCCGACGGCCAAGCCCTCACCAAGGCGCTGGAGATCGCCGAGATGATCGCGGCCAACGGCCCGGTCGCGGTACGCGCCATCCTCAGGACCATCCGCGAGACCGAGGGCATGCCGGAAAACGAGGCCTTCAAGCTCGAAGCCGGGATAGGAATAGGGGTCTTCATGAGCGAGGACGCCAAGGAAGGCCCCCGTGCCTTCACCGACAAACGCAAGCCAGAGTTCAAAGACCGCTAGATAGCGCGTTCCCTTCCGGCCCAGTAGGGGTCGCGCAGGCGTCGCTTGTAGAGCTTGCCGTTCGGATCGCGCGGCAGCTCCGAGGTGTAGTCGATGGAGCGCGGGAGTTTGAACTTCGCCAGCCGCTCACTCAGGAACGCCAGCAAGTCCCCGGTGAGCTCGTCATCGGCGGTCACGCCCTCGGCCGGCTGAACGACGGCCTTGATCTCCTCGCCCCAATCCTCGTGCGGGATGCCGAACACGGCGACGTCGGCCACCTTGGGATGGCACGACAGCTCCGCCTCGATCTCGGCGGGATAGATGTTCACCCCGCCAGAGATGATCATGTCGCTTTCCCGGTCGCAGAGGTAGAGGTAGCCGTCCTCATCGAGGTAGCCGATGTCGCCGACGGTGAACATGTTGCGGCGACGGGACTTTTCGGTCTTCGCCTGATCCCGGTGGTACTCGAACGTGGACACGCCCATGCGCATGAAGACCTGGCCCGGCACGTTGACCGGCACGTCCTCCCCGGCCTGGTCAAGCACGCGCACCTCGGAGCCAGGCCACGCCTTGCCGACCGAACCCGGCTTACGCTGCCACTCCTGCGCCGTGATCGCCGTTCCGCCACCCTCGCTCGCGGCGTAGTACTCGATGACGACCGGGCCCCACCAATCGAGCATGCGGCGCTTGACCTCCTGTGGGCACGGCGCTGCGCCGTGGATCGCCGCACGCATCGACGACACGTCATAGCGCGCCTTCACCTCGTCAGGCAGCGAAAGCAGGCGGCGGAACTGGGTGGGGACCATGTGCGTGTGCGTGACGCGGTAACGGTCGATGAGCCGGATCATCTCCTCGGGGTCCCAGCGATCCATCAGCACGGCCGTATGTCCAAGCTGGAGCGAGATGGTGACGAAGTTCAGCACCGCCGTGTGGTAAAGCGGCGACCCGCACAGATGCACATGGCCGTCAAATGGCAGGAGCCCGAAAAGGCCGAAGAACCAATTCGCTGTGGGGGGTACCACGTCAGGATCCGCCCCGGTCAACGGCCGGCGAACCCCCTTGGGGCGCCCCGACGTGCCTGACGTGTAGACCATAGGCGCGCCGGCGGTGCGATCCGCTGGTCTTCCCTGCGACGCGGCGCCCAGCTCACGGAACGATCCGAACCCGGCGATCTCGCCGATGGCGAACCCCGGCACGTCTCCGCGCGCGGCCGCTGCCGCGCTGGCGAAACGCGCGTCGGCCAGGAACACCTTGGTGTCGCTGTCGTCCAGGATGTGCGCCATCTCCGCGGCCACCAGATGCCAGTTGAGCGGCACGATATAGAGGCCGGTCTGGATCGCGGCGAAGTAGACGGCGACCAGGTCGGCCCCGTTTGGCAGCAGGGTCGCCACGCTGTCGCCCGCTTGCATGCCCAGCTCGCAGAACCCGCGCCCGATCCGGTCGGCTTCGGCGGCAAGCTCGGCATAGGTCAGCTCACGCCCATCCGGCTCGACAATCGCGGTCCGGGATGATTGAGTTTTGGCGATGTTCCATAGCCCGATCTCAGCGGTCACGGGCCCAATATTAGAACTCGTTACAACTGCCTACAACAGGCGTTGCGGTCCGGAATGGAAACGTGTTTCACTTTGTGGCATGGCTCTGCCGCTGCATGCGCCGCTGGAAATCAGCTTCGACTACACGCGCTCGCTCGGCCCGACGCTGAGCCGGTTCATGACCGGGCTGGCGCAGCGGCGCATCATCGGTTCCCGCGACTCCACCGGACGGGTGCACGCGCCGCCGATCGAGTACGACCCGGTGACCCACGTGGCGAGCACCGACTTCGTCGAGGTTTCCGCGACTGGCACGGTGCTGACCTGGACCTGGATGCCGCGGCCCATCGAGGGCCAGCCGCTGACCCATCCCTTCGCGTGGGCCCTGATCCGTCTCGACGGCGCGGACACCCCCATGCTGCACGCCGTGGACGCCGGCTCCGCCTCGGCCATGAGCACGGGCATGCGGGTGCAGGTGCGCTGGGCCGCCGAACCGGTGGGAAGCATTCGCGACATCGCGTGCTTCGAGCCACTGTCCACTTCGGAGACTGAGCCGGGGGGCGAAGTGGAGCCGGTGACGATGGTGACGACGCCTATCCGGTTGAGCTATGAACACACGGCCTCGCCCGAAGAGACCCGCTATCTGTATGGGCTGGCGGAGGGACGGGTCTTGGCTCAGCGCTGCCCCCGGTGCCGCAAGGTCTACATTCCGCCGCGCGGGGCGTGCCCGACCTGTGGCGTGCCGACCACCGATGAGGTGGAGTTGCCCGACGTGGGCACGGTGACCACCTTCTGTATCGTCAACGTTCCCTTTCCAGGCCAGCGCACCAAACCGCCCTATGTCCACGCCGCCGTCCTGCTTGACGGTGCGGACATCCCGTTCCCCCACCTGATCCTCGGCTGCCCGGCCGACGAGGTGCGGATGGGCATGCGGGTGCAGGCAGTGTGGAAACCACGCGAGGAGTGGGGCTTCACGCCGCAGAACATCGATCATTTCCGGCCCACCGGCGATCCCGACGCCGCCTTTGAGTCCTATGCGAGCCACCTATGACCGACACCATGACCGAGGTTGCCGTCGTTGCCTTTGCCGAGTCGCCTCGGGTGCGCCGTAACGACAGCACCACCAACGGGGTGGAGATGCTTGTCCCGATCTTCCGCCAGCTCTTCGACACAACCGGCCTGACAAAAGACGACGTGGGCTTCTGGTGCTCGGGTTCGTCCGACTATTTGGCCGGGCGCGCGTTCTCCTTCGTCACCGCGGTCGACGCCATCGGTGCTTTCCCGCCCACCTCCGAATCCCATGTGGAGATGGATGGGGCGTGGGCGCTCTACGAGGCGTGGGTGAAGCTGCTGATGGGCGAGGCGGAGATCGCCTTGGTCTACGGCTTCGGAAAGTCCTCGGCTGGGCTGCTGCGACGGGTGCTCGCGTTGCAGCTCGATCCGTATGTGCAAGCGCCGCTTTGGCCCGACTCGGTGAGCATCGCCGCTCTGCAAGCGCGGCTTGGCATCGAAGCCGGGTTGTGGAGCGAGAAGGAGATGGCGGCGATCGCCATCCAGCGACGTGGGCTGCCGGAGTCGGTGGAGGATCTGCTGGAACAGCCTTTCGTCGCCGATCCGCTGCGCAAGCACGACTGCGCCCCGATCACCGATGGTGCCGCCGCGATAGTCCTCGCCACCGGGGCGCGGGCCCGCGAGCTGTGCGAGCGGCCCGCGTGGATAACCGGCTTCGAGCACAGGACAGACTCACAGCACTTCGGCCTGCGCGACCTCACGACGGCCGCTTCCGCGACCGCTGCGGCGCGCGCCGCGATCGGTGGCAACGTTGACGTGGCCGAGCTGCACGCACCCTTCACCCATCAGGAGATCCTGTTGCGCAACGCGCTTGGGCTTGGCGATGCCGTGCGGATAAGCCCGTCCGGCGGCGCGCTGGACGGCAACCCGATGTTCGCCGCCGGGCTGGCCCGCATCGGCTGGGCAGCGGCTGAAATCCACGCGGGCCGGGCCGGGCGGGCGCTGGGCCACGCCACCAGCGGTCCAGCCTTGCAGCAGAACCTCGTATGCGTGATGGAGGGCCGATGAGAGCGGCTGTTCTTGGTACCGGACAAACACATCACGCTGCCCGCAGGACAGATGTCTCGATGGCGGGGCTGTGCCGGGAAGCCGTCGACCGAGCGCTCGAAGACTCCGGGAGCACGTGGGACGACATTGACGCGGTCGTCGTGGGCAAGGCCCCCGACCTCTTCGAGGGCGTCATGATGCCCGAGCTGTACCTCGCCGACGCCCTTGGCGCGGTGGGAAAGCCGCTGCTGCGCGTGCACACCGCGGGCTCGGTCGGTGGCGCCACCGGAATCGTGGCAAGCAATCTTGTGCGAGCCGGGGTACACCAACGGGTGCTCGCCTTGGCTTGGGAGAAGCAGTCCGAGTCCAACGCCATGTGGGCGCTGTCCATCAACCCGCCCTTCCACATGCCGCTCGGCGCCGGCGCGGGCGGCTACTTCGCCCCGCACATCCGCGCATATATCAGGCGTTCCGGTGCGCCCAACCATGTCGGAGCGATGGTCGCGGTCAAGGATCGGCGCAACGGGAGCCTCAATCCCTTTGCGCACCTTCGCCAAGCCGAAATCACGCTGGAGTCGGTGAACTCCTCGATGATGCTGTGGGATCCGGTCCGCTATGACGAGACCTGCCCCTCATCCGATGGCGCCTGCGCGGTCGTCATCGGCGACCAGGCCGCGGCCGAGGCGTCGGCACGCCCGGTGGCGTGGATCCATGCCACCGCAATGCGCACCGAACCGACCTTTTTCGCGGGCAAGGATCACGTGAATCCACAGGCGGGCCGCGATGCGGCCGCCGCGCTGTGGCAGCAGGCCGGGATAACCGACCCGCTGAACGAGATCGACGCCGCCGAGATCTACGTGCCGTTCTCCTGGTTCGAGCCGATGTGGCTGGAGAACCTGGGATTCGCCGAGGAAGGCCAGGGCTGGAAGCTCACCGAGGCCGGCGAGACCCGGATAGGGGGAAGGTTGCCGGTCAATCCCTCCGGCGGTGTGCTCTGCTCCAACCCGATCGGCGCTTCCGGCTTGCTGCGCTTCGCCGAGTCTGCCATGCAGGTGATGGGCCGCGCTGGAGCGCATCAGGTGCCCGAAGCCCAACGCGCGCTAGGCCACGCCTACGGTGGAGGATCGCAGTTCTTCTCCATGTGGGTGGTTGGCGCCGCACCTCGTCCCTGAGAAAAGTGGGGGCTCCTGGCCGAGGCCCCCACTTTCGCCTCAGCTGTAAGCGACGGGCATCTCCTTGATGCCGTTGAGCCACCCCGAACGCAGCCGCTTGGGCTCAGCGGTCTTGTGAATGTTGGGCATGTGATCGGCGATCGCGTTGAACATCAGATCGATCTGCAGCCGCGCCAGGTTGGCGCCGAGGCAGAAGTGCGCGCCGCTGCCACCGAAACCCAGATGCGGGTTGGGGCTGCGCATGATGTCGAAGCGCTCCGGGTGGTCAAAGACCTCTTCGTCGAAGTTCGCCGAGCGGTAGAAGATGCCGACGCGGTCGCCCTTTTTGATCTGCTGTCCGCCCAGTTCGGTGTCGACCTTCGCGGTGCGCTGGAAGACCGTGACCGGGGTGGCCCAGCGGACGATCTCGTCGGGCGCCGTCCGGGGCCGCTCTGCCTGGAAAAGCTCCCACTGCTCAGGGTGATCCATGAAGGCCAGCATGCCGTGGGAGATCGAATTTCGGGTGGTCTCGTTGCCGGCCACAGCAAGCAGAATCACGAAGAACCCGAACTCATCGGAGGTCAGGTGACCACCGTCGACCTCGGCGTGCACAAGCTTGGTGACGATGTCGTCCATGGGGCACGCCTTGCGCTCCTCCGCCATCGCCATGCTGTAGCCGAGCACCTCCATCGCGGAGTTCAGCGGATCGGCCTGGTAGTCCGGGTCGTCGTAACCGATCATCTCGTTCGACCACTCGAAGATCTTGTGGCGGTCCTCCTGCGGCACCCCGAGCAACTCCGCGATCGCTTGCAGCGGAAGCTCACTGGCTACATCGACGACGAACTCGCCCTTGCCGTGCTCGATGGCGTTCTTGACGATCTTCTCGGCCCGGCTCGCCAGCGCGTCGCGCAGATTGTTGATGGCGCGCGGGGTGAACCCGCGCGAGACGATGCTGCGCAGCTGGGTGTGATGCGGCGGGTCGGTGTTGAGCATGACGAAGCGCTGCAGCTCGATCTGCTCGCGCGTCATCAGCTCCGGGTTGAACCGGATGATGGCGGTGTTCTCCCATGTGGAGTAGACGTCGCTGTTGCGCGACACCTCCATCACGTCGGCATGCCGGGTCACCACCCAGTAGCCCTCGTCGTCATAGGCGGAGATGCCACGCGGCTGCTTGTTCCACCACACGGGCGCTGTGCGCCGCAGCTCGGCGAGCTCTTCGGTGGGGACCCGCTGTTCGTACAGCCCGGGATCGGTGAAGTCGAAGCCCTCCGGAATCATGCGCCCGCCCTTCTTGGAACACGTTCTAGCAATTTCAGCACAGATGAAGAGGTACGTAAACGTCAAAGTTTGCTCAATATCAGAACGCGTTCTAATATCGGCGCGTGGGCACACCGGTGATTGTGGAGGCGGTCAGAACCCCGATCGGGAAACGGAATGGCTGGCTGTCTCACCTCCACGCGGCCGAAATTCTGGGGCTGGCACAACGCGGCCTCCTCGATCGCGCGGGCGTCGACCCGGCGCAGATCGAGCAGGTCATCGGCGGCTGCGTCACCCAGGCGGGCGAGCAGTCCAATAACGTCACCCGCACCGCCTGGCTGCACAGCGGCCTGCCCCATCAGGCCGGTTGCCTTACCCTCGACGCGCAATGCGGCTCAGCGCAGCAGGCCACCCACCTGGTAGCAGGGCTCATCGCGGCCGGGGCCATCGAGGCCGGCATAGCCTGTGGGGTCGAGGCGATGAGCCGGGTGGCGCTGCGCGCCAACATCGGCGTCGACTCGGGCATGCCGCGACCCGACTCGTGGAGCGTCGACCTGCCCAACCAATATGTAGCCGCGGAACGCATCGCCATCCGGCGCGGAATGAGCCGCGCCGACGTGGACGAGTTCGGCGCACGGTCGCAACGGCTCGCCGGGCAGGCATGGGCGGAGGGACGCTTCGATCGCGAGGTCGTTCCCGTCGGCGATGTCTTGCGCGACCAGGGTTTGCGGGAGACCACCGTCGAAGGCCTGAGCGCTCTGAAGCCGGTGCTCGAAGACGGCCTGCACACGGCCGGGACGGCCTCACAGATCTCCGACGGCGCGGCCGCGATCCTGGTGATGGACTCCGACAGGGCACGCGCGCTGGGTTTGCGGCCCCGGGCACGGATTGTGGCGCAATGCCTTGTCGGGGCTGAGCCCTATTACCACCTGGACGGCCCGGTGGCCGCCACCGAACGCGTGCTCGCCCAGAGCCGCATGAAGATCGATGACCTGGACCTGTTCGAGGTCAACGAGGCGTTCGCCTCGGTGGTCCTGTCCTGGGCGAGCCAGCATCGCCCGGACATGGAGAAGGTCAACGTCAATGGCGGGGCGATCGCCCTCGGGCATCCCGTCGGCAGCACCGGCGCGCGCTTGATAACCACGGCGCTGCACGAGCTGGAAAGACGGGATGCGACGACCGCTCTGATCTCGATGTGCGCCGGTGGCGCGATGTCCACCGGCACCATCATCGAGCGAATTTAAGCCTTGGAGCTCCGCCTTGGCGGCTCCGCGGTGTTGGCGGGCCGCCGGGGAGGTCCTAGGCGTGCTGGCTGCTTACGGAGATCACTTCGCCGGTCAGGTATGAGGCGAGGTCGCTGGCCAGGAACACCATCACGTTCGCGACTTCGACCGGCTGCGCAGCCCGCCCGAAGGCTTCCTTGCTCGCCAGCTCGCGCAGCAGCTCCTCGGTGGTGACCTTGGCCAGAAACGGGTGCATGGCAAGGCTTGGCGCGACCGCGTTGACACGGATGCCGTGCTCGGCGACGTCGAGAGCCGCGCAGCGGGTCAGCGCCATGACCCCCGCCTTGGCCGCGGCATAGTGCGCCTGCCCGGCCTGGGCGCGCCAGCCGAGAACCGAGGCGTTGTTGACGATCGCGCCGCCGCCGCCCTGCTCGACCATCTGCCTCAGCGCTGCCCGCATGCAGCGGAAGGTGCCGGTGAGGGTGATGTCCAGGACACGTGCCCAGTCTTCATCGGACAGCTCCAGCACCGATCCCGTCCCACCCAGACCGGCGTTGTTCACCATGACGTCGATGCGCCCGAAATGGCTTACCGACCCGGCGATGAGCGCGTCGACCTGCTCCTGCGCGGTGACATCGCAGGGCAGCGAGTGCACGCGATCGCCGAAGTCGGCCGCGAGCTCGGAATGGGCTTCGCCGAGGCGGCGCAGGTGAGCATCACTGATCATCACCTGCGCGCCTTCCTCAAGGCAGCGGCGCGCCACGGCCGAACCGATTCCCGTGCCCGCGGCCGCGGTCACCACGACGACCTTGTCGGCCAGCAGATTCATGCCATGGCCTCCTCACGTCGGCCATCGCCTGCGGCGAAGGCATGAACCAATCCCAATCTCACGATGAGCTCGACAAGCTCGCTCATGAACGCTCCTGACGGGGAAGGCCGAGCACGCGTTCGGCGATGATGCCACGCTGGATTTCGTCGGAACCGCCATAGATGGTCTCGGCGCGGCCGAACAGGTAAAGCCTTTGCCATTCGTCGAGCGGCTCGAACATCGAGCGCGGGCCGATCACCTCCACCGCCAGCTCCCCCAGCTGCTGGTGCCATCTGCCCCAGACCAGTTTCGCGACCGAGGCCTCGTAGCCGGGATCCTCTTTGGCCAGGGTGCGCAGGATGTGAGCGCGCAGGACGCGCAGGCCGATCCAGGCGCGGGTGATTTTGTCGCACAGGATCGGGTCGTCGACCGCTCCGTTCTCCTTGGCCATCGCGATGATCCCGTCGAGCTCCCGCTGGAAACGCACCTGATGCCCGAGCATCGCCACCCCGCGCTCAAAACCGAGAGTGGCCATGGCGATCCGCCATCCCTGCCCGGCTTCGCCCACCACCAGATCGCGCGAGGTGCGGGCGCCGTCGAAGAACACCTCGTTGAATTCACTGGTCCCGGTCAGCTGCTGGATCGGCCGAACGGTGACTCCCGGCTGGCGCATGGGCACGAGCAGATAGGACAGACCGTCGTGACGCCGCGATCCCGGGCTGGTGCGGGCGAGCACGAAACACCAGTCGGCCACGTGCGCCAGCGACGTCCAGATCTTCTGGCCGGTGATGACCCATTCGTCGCCGTCCAGCTCGGCGCGAGTGGCGACGGAGGCCAGATCGGAACCCGCCCCCGGCTCCGAATAGCCTTGGCACCAAAGCTGTTCAGCTGTCTTGATGCCGGGCAGGAAGCGCTCTCGCTGCGCCTCGGTGCCGAAGGCGATCAAGGTGGGCGCGAGCAGCCCTTCTCCCACCACGGCCACCCGGGCGGGGGCACCGGCCAACGCGTATTCCTCGTGAAAGATGACCTGTTGCGACAGCGGCAGATCTCGTCCACCCAGCGCGGCGGGCCAGCCGAGGCAGGTCCAGCCGGCCGCGGCGAGCCGCCGCTCCCACGCCAGGCGCTCGTTGAAGCTCTCGTGCTCACGGCCGGGGCCGCCGACGTCGACAAGCTCGGACGGGAGGTTGTCAAGCAGCCACTGCCTTACGTGTTGCCGAAACTCCTCGTCCTGCATAGGCTCAGCCTACCAAGCACTTGCTTGTTTGGAGGAGAGGGTGAAGCTCACCATTCCGGCCGCCCTCGCAAGGGCCGCAACGGAATTCGGCGAGGCTATAGCGGAGCCAGGCGGCCCGCGGCTCACCTATGCCGAGCTGCATGATCGAGTCCAGACCGCGGCCCGCGCCTACATCGCGGCGGGCATCGCGCCGGGAGACCGAGTGGCGATCTGGGCGCCCAACAGCTATCACTGGGTCATAGCCGCGCTCGGCGCGCTCTATGCCGGTGGGGTTCTCGTTCCGGTCAACACCCGCTACACCGCGCCCGAAGCACAGGAGATCATCACGCGCAGCCGGGCGCGAGCGCTTGTCGTGATTGGACCGTTCCTCGGGCGCGACCGGTTGGCCGAGCTGCCCAAGCCGCCCGAGGTCGTGTGGCGGATCCCCGAGGACCTCGACAACCTAGGCCGGCTGGGCATCGCCAGCCTGAGCGCTGCCGAAGAGCGGGCGGCTGCGGTGAGCCCCGATCAGGTCAGCGACATCCTGTTCACCTCGGGCACCACCGGGCGCAGCAAGGGGGCGATGAGCGCGCACCGGCAGTCGCTCGGCGTCGCCCAATCGTGGGCCGAGTGTGGCGGGCTATCCAGCGGTGACCGGTACCTCGTCATCAATCCTTTCTTTCACAGCTTCGGCTACAAGGCCGGCATTCTCTCGTGCTTGCTCAGTGGGGCAACGATTGTGCCGCAACGGATTTTCGACGTGGCCGAGGCGATGCGGCTGGTCGACGCCGAGCGCATCACCGTGCTGCCCGGGCCGCCCACCATCTACCAGACCATGCTCGACCATCCGTCGCGCCACGAACTTGACCTGTCCACGCTTCGGCTCGCCGTGACCGGAGCCGCCATCGTTCCGGTCGCCCTGATCGAGCGGATGCAACGGGAGCTGAGCTTCGAAACCGTGCTGACGGCCTACGGCCTGACCGAGGCGGTCGTGGCCACGATGTGCCGCGTGGGCGACGATCCCGCGACGGTCGCCGCCACGTCCGGACGTGCCGCAGCGCAGATGCAGGTGAGGCTCGGCGTCAACGATGAGATCCTCCTACGTGGCCCCAACGTGATGCTCGGCTACCTCGATGACCCGGAGGCGACCGCCCAGGCGATTGACCCGGAGGGCTGGCTGCACACCGGTGACATCGGCAGGCTCGATGAAAACGGATATCTGGCCATCACCGACCGGCTTAAAGACATGTACATCTGTGGCGGGTTCAATGTGTATCCCGCCGAGGTCGAGCAGGTGCTCGCGCGTCTGGAAGGCGTGGCGGAGTCGGCCGTCATCGGCGTTCCCGACGAAAGGCTGGGCGAGGTGGGCAAGGCGTTTGTCGTGCCGCGTCCGGGACATCGACTGTCCACCGAGGACATCATCGACCACTGCCGTTCACAGCTGGCGAACTACAAACTGCCGCGCGAGGTCGAAGTGCGGGAAGACCTGCCGCGCAGCGCCACCGGCAAGCCCCTCAAACGCGTGCTCCGGGAGGAACTCAGATGACGGTCGTGCTATACGAGAAGCGGCAGCGGACCGCGATCGTGACGATGAACCGGCCCGAGTACCGCAACGCCCAGAATTCGGCGATGACCTACGCGCTGGACGAGGCGTTCGCCCGCGCCATCGACGATGACGAGATCGCCGTGATCGTGCTCGCCGGCTCGGGCGACCACTTCTCGGCCGGGCACGACATCGGCACGCCGGGCCGCGATGTCGATCAATCCTTCGACCGCAAGGCCGTGATGTGGTGGGACCACACCACCGCGGCGGGCGCCGACCGTCGCATGTCCCGCGAGATGGAGGTCTACCTGAGCATGTGCCGCCGCTGGCGGGACATGCCCAAACCCACCATCGCCATGGTGCAGGGGGCATGCATCGCGGGCGGTTTGATGCTCGCCTGGATCTGCGATCTCATCGTGGCCGCCGAGGATGCGTTCTTCTCCGATCCCGTGGTGCGCATGGGGATTCCTGGGGTGGAGTACTTCGCGCACCCGTGGATCGTCGGCCCGCGCTTCGCCAAGGAGATGCTCTTCACCGGCGACCGGGTACCCGCGCAACGGGCTTACGAAGTGGGCATGGTCAATCGGGTGGTGCCGCGCGACCAGCTCGCCGAGGAGACTTTCGGGATCGCAGAGCGGATCGCGAAGATGCCCCGATTTGGCTTGGCGCTGACGAAACGAGCCGTCAACCTTTGCGAGGACCAGATGGGCATGCGAAACGGCATGGACTCGGTCTTCGGCCTGCATCACGTGGGCCACTCGCACAATGCGGAGGTCTCGCCCGACTCGCTGGCCGGCATGGACGCACGCTCGATGAAGGCATCGTCGTGAAAGGACTCCGCGAGTGGCTGGCCGCCAACGTGCCGCACCGCTTGCCATCGCTCGACACGGCGGCCGGCAACGAGGCGCACCGCGAGTGGGAAAGCAAGCTCTACGCGGCAGGATGGGCGGTGGTGACCTGGCCGGCCGAATATGGCGGGCAGGATGCGTCGCTGCACGACTGGCTGACCTTCGAGGAGGAATACTGGGCCGCCGACGCCCCGATCCGGGTCGGCCAGAATGGGCTGTTTCTCCTAGCTCCTACTCTCTTTTCCTTTGGTACCAAAGAACAGCGCGATCGCCTGCTGCCCCCGATGGCCCGAGCCGAGCAGGTCTGGGCGCAGGCGTGGTCGGAGCCCGAAGCCGGCAGCGATCTGGCGGCGATCAGGTCCACCGCCACCCGCGTCGACGGCGGATGGCTGCTGAACGGCCAGAAGACGTGGAGTTCCCGGGCCGCCTTCGCCGATCGCGCCTTCGGCCTGTTTCGCAGTGAGCCCGGCTCACAGCGGCACCGCGGCCTGACCTACCTCATGTTCGACCTGCGCGCCCAGGGCGTCACCGTGCGGCCCATCGCCCAGCTCAACGGCGAGCCCGGGTTCGCCGAGATATTCCTGGAGGCGGTCTTCGTACCGGACGTCGACGTCATCGGCGAACCGGGCCAGGGCTGGCAGGTCGCCATGAGCACGACAAGCCACGAGCGTGGGCTGTCGCTGCGCAGCCCGGGGCGGTTCATCGCCGCCGCCGGCCGGTTGCTGGAACTCTGGCGCGAGCTCGGCGACCCGCGCGACACCGCGATGCGCGATCGGGTGGTCGACGCGTGGATCGGCGCACAGGCCTACCGATGGCACACCCATGCCACGGTCGACCGGCTCGCCTCCGGCGGGAAGCTGGGGGCCGAATCCAGTACAGGAAAAGTGTTCTGGTCAGAACTTGATCTTAGCTTGCACGAGGCAGCGCTGGATCTGCTCGGGCCCACCCACGACGACCGCTGGACCGACGGCTACCTTTTCGCGCTGGCCGGGCCGATCTACGCGGGAACAAATGAGGTGCAGCGCAACGTGATTGCCGAACGCCTCCTGGGATTGCCACGATGACACCGTCTGCGCAGCAACGGGACTTCGCGGCGTCTCTCCATGAGCTGCTCGCCGCGGCAGATACACCCTCAATGGCTCGCGCTTGGGGCCGCGGCGAGCACCCTTCGGGGCTGGCTCTCTGGCGTCAGCTGGCAAAGCTGGGGGTGACCGCCCTGGCCATTCCCGAGTCGCACGACGGGCTGGGGGCGACCGCGATGGATCTGGTGGTGGCCTTCGAGGAGCTTGGCCATCACGCCGTTCCCGGGCCGCTGGTCGAGTCGATCGCCGTGGCGCCGTTGCTCGCGCCCCCGCAATGGTTGCCACGACTCGCCTCTGGCGAGGTCATCGCGACCGTCGCGCCCTGGTATCTCGATGCCGACATCGCCGACCTCGTCCTCGGCGGGACGCCGGGCGCGCTGGCGGCCTGCGTCGACCGAACTCGCCGCCTGTTCCCCGCCGCCGGTGATCTCACCGAGCCCGCCTTCAACGCCGGCGTGCTGGCTTGTGCGGCGCAGCTTTCCGGCCTTGGCCGTGCGCTGCTGGAGATGTCGGTCTCCTATGCGAAGTCGCGAGTCCAATTCGGACAGCCGATAGGTCAGTTGCAAGCGATCAAACATCGGCTCGCAGAGGTGTTGATAGCGCTCGACTTCGCCCGCCCGCTGCTGTACGCGGCCGCCTTCTCCGGCACAGCCCGCGACATCTCCGCGGCGAAAGTGGCCTGTGGCGACGCCGCCTACCTCGCCGCGCGCACGGCGCTGCAGGTACACGGCGCGATCGGCTACACCGAGGAATTCGACCTGAGCATCTGGTTCAGCAAAGTCCGTGCCCTGGTCTCGGTCTGGGGCACCCCGGCCGAGCACCGCGCCCGGGTGATGGCGGCGCTATGAACGAGTTGGACCTCCTTCGCGATGCGGTAAGAGCCCTGCTGACCAAGCGGCCCGAGCAGGCCTGGGAACGGCTCTGCACGGAGGTTGGCGTGGCCGGGCTGCTGATCCCGGCACGCTTCGGCGGCGCGGGCGCGGGCATGGCCGAAGCCTGCGTGGTGCTGGAGGAGCTGGGCCGGGTTCTCTCACCGGCACCGATGCTGTCGACTGTCATTGCCACCCAAGCGCTGCTGGCCACCGGCAACGAGGAGGCGTGCGCGCGGCTGCTGCCCGAAATCGCTGTGGGGGCGTGCACTCCGACCCTGGTCTGGGATGATTTCGTCCTTCCCGGCGACCTGTTCTTCGTCGTCAGCGGCGGCCAGCTCTATGCGGCGCAGGCGGTTTCCACGCCCCTGCCGACAATGGACCACACCCGGCCGCTCATCGAGGTATACGTCCAACAGCGCGGGGAGGTGCTCGGGCCCTTCGACGCCGACCGGATGCGCGACCTGGCCTGCGTGGCGCTCGCCGCGGAACAGGTCGGCACCGCGGAGCAGGCGCTGGCGATCACCGTCGACTACGCCAAGACCAGAGTCCAATTCGGACGGCCCATCGGTGCCTTCCAAGCCCTGCAACATCGCATGGCCGATCTCCACGTCCTGGTACAGACAGCGCGCTCGGCCTACCTGGCCGCCCTCGACGGCGACCCGCTCAGCGCCGCTGTCGCGAAGGTAACCTGCTCCGAGACGCTGCTCAAGGTGGCCGCCGAGATGATCCAGATCCATGGCGGAATTGGCATCACCTGGGAACACGACGCCCATCGGTACTTCAAACGGGCGCACGGCAGCGCCGAGCTGTTCGGCCACCCCCGGCACCATGTCACACGGCTCGCCGGACATGTGCTTGGCTAGCGCCCATGGATTACGCAGCACTGGTCCGTCCGGTCATCGACCGCGTCTACACCGGGGTCCGGGCGGCAGCCCGGCCTCGTACCCGTCAAGTGGTCGAAGAATTCGGGCTGGACCCCGGTTTCATCGTGAGCTTCTATTTCGGCCTGCTGGCCCGCCCGATGCCGGCTGAAGGCTTCGCGGCCGCGAGCTCCTACATCGATCCCGATATGACCGACGCGCTGGCGCAAGGCATCGCCACCGTCGATGAGTCCGGAGCGTGGCACCTCACCGACACCGGACGTCGCCTGGCGCTCGCCCTGCAGCGGGCGATAGGCGAAGGCGCGGAAGAATTCTGGGCCGTCAAGAACATCCCCACCATGCCGGGCCTGGACGCGCTTCCCCGGCTGGCCGACCTTCTCGGCAAGCTGCTCGCGGCTGGCGCGGCCTCGGGCGGTCCAGCCTTCTCGGCTCTCGCCCCGGTCTACGAACCCGCCGACGCATCGCTCGGGCTGCAGGTCACGAGCCGTCTCGGCGCGCTGCGCCACCATCGCGCCGATGCCCATCGCGCCGCGTGGGCCGCAGCCGGTCTGACGCTCGGCGAGCTTCGCGCTCTGCCCGCCGAAAGTGAACAGCGCCAGGCGATCGAAGCCGACACCAACCGCCGTGACGCGCCCATCTATGAGGCGCTCGATGAGGAAGAACGCTGGGAGTTCCTGGCCCTGCTCGGCGCCCTCCCCGGCTAGCCGCCCGCCTTCATGCGGCCCGCATGCGTTCAAGCACTTGATTACCCAGCTCCTTCAGAGGCACCGCCAGCGAGACGTCGAAGGGGCTGTCTTTGCTGGTCACCTTCACGGTCACTACCGCGTTGTCATCGCGCATGACCAGCTGCCACGTGTCCGCCGAGGATGTCCATTTCACTTCATCGGCGGACACTCCGGCCTCCGCCTGTGCGGCTGATGGCAATCCCGCAGTTCGGGTATACCCGCCGATGGCGGCCTCTTCGGTGGGAAAGACGATGATCAGCAAGTTCACCGAGCCACCACTGCTAATAGAACGCTCTTGCGAGAAGTTGGCCTGGCAGGTGTGGCTGGGTATCTGCCCAGACGACTGATCTTCGAATATGCCTATGGGCAAGAGAGGACCGTATTTGCCCGCGAACGCTTCCAGGTCCAATTTCTTGCAGAACCCCTCGGCCGGCGCGTGGTACGCCGGCTTCGCCACCGGTGCTGCGGGAGGAGGGTCACTCGGCGATGCGGCACAAGCGGAAGTCAGCAGGACCAGGGGGATGAGGATGGGGAGACGCATCGGGGCAGTGTAGCTATATCCAGTCGGTGTGGCGGGGCCAGGAAAGGAGGGTGTCCACGACCTCCGGCGGCCCCGCCGGCGCGGTGGAAGCGGTGGTGTAGCGGCCTCGGTAGAACAGCAGCGGCTGCTCATCGAGCACCGGGCCGAGGGTGTCGACCGCGCCGACGACGATGAAATGGTCCCCGGCCTCGGTCACCGACACGACGCTGCAATCGATCCAGGTCAGGCTGCCCTCGATGACCGGCGAACCGCCGGGAGAGGCCGTCCACGACACGTTGGCGAACTTGTCCGCCCCGGCCGTCCCGAACACCCGCGAGACGTTCTCCTGGCCCGCCGCGAGCACGTTCACACAGAACCGGCCGGAGCGTTCAATTCGTTGCCAGCTTGAGGATTTGCCGCCCGGGCAGAACAGCACGAGCGGCGGGTCGAGCGAAAGCGCGGCGAAGGCCTGGCACGCGAAACCGACCGGTCCACCGGCCTCCACCGCGGTCACCACGGTGACCCCGGTGCAGAAATGCCCGAGGACCTGCCGGAACCGGTCAGTGCCCATGACCCGCCGCGAACTTGTGCCCCCACAGGCTGATGGCCGTGGTTTCGCGCGCGATCCAGGTCTGGTCGTCGACGAGCTGGCCGTCGAAGCCGTACTCGACGTCGAAGCCGCCGGGGGTCTGCAGATAGAAGGAGACCATCAGGTCGTTGGCGTGCCGGCCGAGCGTCGAGGTGGGGGTTATTCCCTTACGCAGGCACCGGTCGAGCGCCTGGCCCACCCCATCGAGGGTGTCGACCTCGATCATCAGATGAACGATCTTCGCCGGGAGCGGCATCGGCGCCAGCGCCAGCGAGTGATGACGCTGGTTGCAGCCGAGAAAGCGCATCCACATCGGCGGCGCGTCGGCGGGCATGCCGAAGGCACGCGGATCCATCCGCATCGAGTCGCGAAGCCGGAAGCCGAGCACCTCCGTATAGAAGCGCAGTGCGGCGGCCATGTCCAGAGCCGGAAGCACGACATGTCCCATGCCCATCGCGCCGGTGACAAATCGATGACCATACGGGCTGATGGCGGGCCGGTGCTCCAGCGCGGCCCCGGTGAAGATCTCCAGATTGTTCCGGAACGGATCGGTGAACTGGATCATCTCCATCACCCTGCGGTCGGCAAGCTCCGCCTCATCGGCGTCTTTGACCGCGATGCCGGCACCTTCGAGGGCCTGCCGAATACCGTCCAAAGAGGACGCCTCCCAGCCCGAGGCGAGGAGGCGGTCGCGTTCGCCCGGCACCACGATCAGCCGCGCCGGGAAGTCATCCATCCGCAGGTAAAGGGCTTCCTTGTTGGGTCCGCGGCCCTCGACCATGCCGAGCACCTTCACCCCGAACTCGCGCCAGGCATTGATATCGGTGGCTTCGATTCGCAGGTACCCCAGTGAACGGATCATTGTGCGCCCCCAGCAAGGAAGTCGATGGCCAGCCGGTTGAATTCGTCGAACTTTTCCAGTTGCGCCCAGTGGCCGCACCCGCCGAAGACGTGCAGCTGCGCCTTCTTGAGCAGTTTCAGCGCGAGCAGGGCGCCGTCGAGCGGGTTGACCCTGTCCTCGCGCCCCCAGATGAGCAGCGTCTCATGCCGCAGCCGGTGCGCCTCGCGCCAAAGCATGCCCTGCTCGGCGGTTGCCGGATCGGTGAAAGTCCGGCCCATCGCCGCCATCCCGGCCATCGACTCGGGCGTGATCGCCGACGCGAATCTTTCCGCCACAAGCTCATCGGTCACCAGACGCGTGTCGAAGACCAGCGTGCGCAGGAAGGCGGCGAGCTTCTCCTTGCTCGGCCCGGGTGGCGCCCCGAACTCATAGATCCGCTTCACCCCTTCGGTCGGATCGGGCGAGAAGACGTTGACGCTCAACCCTCCCGGGCCCATCAGCACCAGCCGTGCCACCCGGTCGGGATGGTCCAGGGCCAGGCGCATCGCCGTTCCCCCACCGAGCGAATTGCCCACCAGATGGGCCTTCTCGACACCCAGCTCGTCGAGCAGATCGACCACTTCCGCCGCGGCGATGGTGAAGTAGTGCCCCGCCTTCGCCGACATGGCCGACCTGCCGAAACCGGGCTGGTCGACCACGATGACGCGGAACTGCTTGGCGAACACGGGCACGTTGCGCCCGAAGTTGCTCACTCCGGAAGCGCCAGGCCCACCGCCGTGCAGGAAGACGACCGGAAACCCTTTGCCCTCTTCGTGATAGCTAAGCGTCACGGTCACACCCACGCGTCGGTGAAGGGCACGCCGAACTCGCCCTGCCCAAACATTGACAAAGCCCGCTCGGGGTCATTGATCGCGTGCACGCGTCCGGCATGAGCGTCTCGCCAAAATCTCTGGATGGGGGTACCAGAAGCAAGCACCCGCGCCCCGGAGTTCTCGAAAAGCCGGTCGATCGCGTTGATCGCGCGGCCGGTGGCTCGCACCTGGTCACGCCGCACGCGCAGGCGCACGCTCATCGGAACCTTCGTTCCCGCATTGGCATGCTGCATCAGCTCACCCATGTTGTGCTCCAGCTGGAGCCAGGCCGCGTCGAGCTCGCTCGACGCCTCAGCGACCCTCACCTGGGCAAACGGGTCTTCGGCCGATTTCTGGCCCAGATAGGCGACGCGAACCCGTTCCCGCTGGTGGGCCACATGCGCGTCATAAGCCCCGTACGCCATGCCCACGACGGGAATGCTGATCGCATACGGGAAAATCGAACCCCACGGCAGCTTGTAGAGCGCCCCACCGTTCACCTCGTGCCCCGGGCACGCGCACTTCGCGGTGTCGTTGATGCTCAGCGACCTGTACTCGGGGACGAACGCATCCTGAACGATGATGTCGTTGCTGCCCGTGCCGCGCAGCCCGACCGTGTTCCACACATCCTTGATCTCGTAGTCGGGCGCCGGCACCAGGAAGGTGCGGAAGTCGACCGGCTTGCCGTCCTCACCGAAGACCATGCCGCCCAAAAGAACCCAGGTCGCATGGTCGCACCCGGAGGAGAAGCTCCACTTGCCACTGAGCCGGAAACCCCCCTCGACCGGCTGCGCCTTGCCGGTCGGCGCGTAGGACGACGACATTCGGGTATTTATGTCGCTGCCCCACACATCCTGTTGTGCCTGTGCCGGGAAAAGCGCGAGTTGCCAGGGGTGCACGCCGACCACGGAGGAAACCCATCCGGTCGACCCGCACGCGCTGGAAATGATCCGGACCCCCGTGTAGAAGTCCATCGGGTCGGCTTCCAGCCCGCCGAACAGCTTCGGCTGGAGCAGCCGGAAAAAGCCGGTCTCCTCCAGCGACTTGATCGATTCGGCGGACAGCACCCGGCGATCCTCTGCCTCCTGTGCCCGCTCGCGAAACACCGGCTGCAGGTCGCGCAACCCGTCAAGAACCTCAGTCATAGAACCACTCCCACAAAATTAGAACCTGTTCTAGTATGCAAGAGTCGACTACTTGAGACAAGCAGTCAGCGATAGCTGGGAGGCCTGATGAACGACCAGGACGGTGTCCGAACCATTGACGTCGGCCGCGTGCCGGCCAGGTTCGCGCGTGGCTGGCACTGCCTGGGCCTGGCCGACCGGTTCCGCGAGAACGGTCCACACGCGATCCAGGCCTTCGGCACCAAGCTCGTCGTCTTCGCCGACGCGCAGGGCAAGCTGAACGTGCTTGACGCCTACTGCCGGCACATGGGCGGCGACCTGTCCATGGGCACGGTCAAGGGCGACTCGGTGGCCTGCCCTTTTCATGATTGGCGCTGGGGTGGCGACGGTAAATGCACCCTGGTGCCCTATGCCAACCGGGTCCCGCCGCGGGCTCGCACGCGGGCTTGGCTGACTCTTGAGCAAAACAAGCAGCTGTTCATCTGGAACGACCCGCAGGGCAACCCGCCGCCCGCGGAGGTCACCATCCCGCGCATCGAGGGCGCCTACGACGACGAGTGGAGCCAGTGGAGCTGGAACACCCTGCTCATCGAGGGGGCCAACTGCCGCGAGGTGATTGACAACGTGGTGGACATGGCCCACTTCTTCTACATCCACTTCGCCTACCCCACCTACTTCAAGAATGTTCTGGAGGGGCACATCGCCTCGCAGTACATGGTGTCGAAGACGCGACCGGACATCATGACCGGCGCCGCCTACTCGGCTGCCCAGCTGCGCTCCGACGCCTCCTATTACGGGCCCTCCTACATGATTGACTATCTCTGGCACGACTTTCGCGGCGTGCAGGTGGAGAGCGTCCTGATCAACTGCCACTACCCGATCACGCCGACCTCGTTCCTGCTGCAGTGGGGCGTGATCGTCAAGAAGCTTCCGGGTCTGAGCAAGGAGCAGGCCGACCGCGCGGCCGTCAAGTTCGCCGATAGCCTCACCATCGGCTTCGAGCAGGACGTCGAGGTTTGGAAGAACAAGACGCGCATCGACAACCCGCTGTTGTGCGCGGAGGACGGACCGGTCTATCAGCTGCGCAGGTGGTACGAGCAGTTCTACGTCGACGTGGAGAACGTCTCCGAAGAAATGGTGGCCCGCTTCGAGTTCGAGCTCGACACGACCCGGGCCAACGAGCACTGGCAGGCCGAGGTCGCCGAGAACCTCGCCCGCCGGGCGGCAGAGTCGGTTTGACGTCATGGACCGCGCGGACTATCTACACGGCGGGCTGACGCCGGTGGAATGCGGGCGCTGCACGGCATCGGTACTGGTCAAGAAGCACAGCCTGCAACAGACCAGCGTGCAATGGAGCACCGAGGCGGTGCACAGGTGCGCGGAGTTCGCCATCGGTGACAGCGCCCAGATCCCGACCTGCCTCGCCCTGCGCGACAGCATCGAGCTCGCGGTCAAACTGGGCCGATTGGGCTTGCTCAATGGGTGAGCGGGTGCGGGTGGCCGCGGTCATCGACGAGACCGCCGAAGCGAAGTCCTTTGTGCTTGACCTGCCCCCGCATTGGACCTATCAGCCGGGCCAATTCGTGACCGTGCGGGTGGGCGAGGTCGCGCGCTGCTATTCGCTTTGCAGCTCGCCCTTCACCGGCGAGCCGGCAAAGATCACCGTAAAGCGGATGCTCGGCGGCCACGGCTCCAACTGGCTCTGTGACAACGTTTCCCCGGGCACCGAGCTGGAGCTGCTGGCGCCGGGCGGGGTCTTCACCCCCGGCTCGCTCGACGACGACCTGCTGCTGTTCGCCGGGGGCAGCGGAATAACGCCGGTCATGTCCATTCTCAAGTCCGCGCTGCTTCGCGGCGCCGGCCAGGTGGCGCTTATCTACGCCAACCGGGATGAGCCGTCGATCATTTTTGCCCAGGAGCTGGCCGATCTCGCCGCGGCCCATCCCGGCCGGTTCCGGCTGATCCATTGGCTCGACTGCGATCACGGCCCGCCCACGGTGGCCGCGCTTCGCCAATTGATTGAGCCATTTTCTGGGTACGAGAAGTTCGTCTGCGGTCCCGACCCGTACATGGCGGCGGTGCAGGAGGCGGTCGCCGGGTCCGTGCGCATCGAGCGGTTCGAGTCGTTGAGCGACAACCCTTTCGCCGAACAACCCAGCTCCGAGCGCACAGCCCGGGTGCGCGTCGCCATCGACGGGCAAAACTACGAGTTCGACTGGCCGGTGCGCACCAAACTGCTAGACCTGTTACTGAGCAAGGGAATCAACGCGCCCTACTCGTGTCGCCAGGGCACCTGCGCCGCGTGTGCCTGCCGGATCCTCAGCGGCGAGGTGAAGCTGCTCAACAACGAGATCCTCGAAGAGGAGGACTTCGCCGACAACTACATCCTCGCCTGCCAGGCCGTCCCGCTGACCGACGATGTCTCGGTGACCTACAACTGAGCCGAGGCGTTGCGCCCGGCCCGGCGACCGGAAAAGACACAGTCTGCCAGCGACAATCCGCTCACGTAGGAGTTGGAGCAGATCCCGACCGCGTTGCGGCCCGCGGCGTAGAGGCCGGGGATCACCGAGCCGTTGGCCCGCTTCACACCGCCGGTCTTCTCGTCCACCACCAGCCCGCCGAGGGTCAGCATCGGCGCGGGGAAGCCGATCGTCGGCCTGATCGACATGTCGATCAGCGAATAAGGCGGATAAAGCGGCTTGACGTCGTCAAGCTCCTTCATCGTCGCCTCAAGTGCCTGCGCGTCTATCCCCGGCGTCCCCCGCTTGCGGGTCAGCAACAGGTACCACACCTGAAGCTTTTGGAACCAAAGGGTTTGCTCTTTCAACTGTTCCTTGGCTTCTTCGATGAGCACGTCATCGATCACGAGCCAGGCCTTGCCGCCGTTGCGGATGATGGCGTCCCCGATCGCGGCCCCGTAGCGGGTCTCGTCGCAGATGCGCTGACCGTTGCGGTCGACGAGCAGCCCGTCGAGCATGGCCGACGGCGGGGTCAGGAAGCGCCACACCGAAATCCTGTCCATGTGGGCGGTCGCCCCACCCACCGCGGCTCCCATATTGATCCCGCTGCCGTTGTCTCCCGGCGTGCCCAGGGGAAGGCCACCGCGATGACGTGGCGCGTGTTGGCGCATCATGTGGCGGTTGTTGACGAACCCTCCGGCCGCCAAGATCACACCTTTGCGCGCCATGATGGTGATGGTCTTCGCGCTGCGCCTATGCTCGAGCCATTCGACGACCTTATGCATCATCCGGCCGACCTTGGGCACATAGAGGAACGGTTTGGCAGACCAGCGATTCAGCACCCGATGCACGCGTCCACGGCGCAGCGCACGGCATTTGACGCCCACCACACGACCGGTCTCGTCGGTGACTAGCTGCTGCGCGGTGGTCTGGGTGAGCACCTCTATCCCTCTGCGCTGCACCGACTCCGCAAGCTTGTCGAAGAACAGCCGCCCTGACGTGCCCTTGCCATAGGTGCGATGCCCTCGCGGCGCGGGCGTCGCGACCTCGGTGAACGCCTGCTCGCTGCCCGAGTAATAGAGGTAATAGTCGTTGTTCGGATAGGAGGTCTTGTAAGGACACAGGCTGCTGTCGAAGGGAACGCCTTGCTCCTCAAGCCACTCAAGCATTCGCGGGCTCTCGCGGCAGAACTCGCCCAGCGTGTCGGCGGAGATCACGTTGTCGGTCTCGCGGCGCAGGTATTTGTACATGGCCTCATGGGTGTCCTCCACCCCGGCCTGCTCCTGCTGGCGCGTGCCACCGCCGGCGTAGACGACCCCGCCTGACAGCGCGGTGGCTCCACCCCCGCCGAACCTGTCGATGATCAGGACTTCAGAGCCCTCGTCGGAGGCTTCGATCGCCGCGCAGGCGCCGGCGGCACCGAAACCAACCACCAGAACGTCGGTCTCAATCGTCGACCTTCCCTGGCTCACCCAAAAATTATAACCTGTTCTAGTGACCATGGACGAGTTCGACGTTGTCGTAGTGGGTAGCGGAGCCGCTGGCATGACAGCCGCCTTAACGGTTGTGGCCCACGGGCATAGCGCCGTGGTGGTCGAAAAAGAGAACATGTTCGGCGGATCCACAGCACGCTCGGGGGGTGGCATCTGGATCCCCGGCAACGAGGTGCTGCAGGAGGCAGGTGTCCACGACGACCCCGCGCTCGCGCGCGAGTATCTGGCTCATGTCGTCGGTTCGGACGTAACGCCAGATCGGCAGAGGGCGTTTCTCGACCATGGCCCCGCGATGCTCTCCTTCGTCCTGTCCCATACACCCCTCCGTTTTTCGTGGGTCCCGGGCTATGCCGATTACTATCCCGAGACTCCGGGTGGATCCGCCAGCGGCCGAACGATCGAGCCGGTGCCCTTCGATGGGCGCGGTCTTGGCGACGAGCTGGCCAACCTGAATCCTCCTTACATTTCCACCAAGGGTGTCACCATAACCGCAGCCGACTACAAATGGTTGAGTCTCGGCACCCGACACCCCCGATCCCTGCTCCGAGCTGTGCGAGTAGGCGCGCGCACCGTCGTGTCGCGACTGCTGGGGCGACGGATGCTCAGCATGGGCCAGGCCCTCGCTGCGGGGCTGCGCCTGGGAATGCTGGCCAGGGATGTCCCGTTGCGGTTGAACACCGCGCTGACCGGCCTCGAGCTGCGCGACGGCCGAGTCGTCGGAATCCGGACAGCTGCTGGGGTCATCCACGCGCGCAAGGGTGTGCTGCTGGCCTCCGGCGGCTTCGAGCACAACGACGAGATGCGTAAGAAGTACCAGCGTGCACCGATCGGCACAGAGTGGACGGTGGGCGCGGCCGCCAACACCGGCGATGGCATCCTTGCCGGGCTTGAGCTGGGCGCGGCCACCGATCTCATGGACGATGCCTGGTGGGGGCCATCATTTCCGCTGACCGGCGGACCCTACTTCTGCCTTGGCGAACGCAGCCTGCCCGGCTGTGTTTTCGTCAACTCCGCCGGTCAGCGGTTCGTCAACGAAGCCGCGCCCTACGTTGATGCCGTGCACGCGATGTATGACACCGCAAGCATCCCGGCCTGGATGATCTTCGACCAGCGCTACCGCAACAGCTATCTGTTCGCCGGGCTCGGGCCGCGGCAACCCTTGCCGGGCCGCTGGTACAAGGCGGGAGTGGTGTTCCGGGGGCCGACCTTGGCCGCGCTCGCCTCGCAAATAGACGTTCCCCCTGCGGCGCTTGAGCCGACCATCGAGCGCTTCAACGCTTTTGCCCGCGCGGGGGTCGATGAGGACTTCCATAAGGGCGATTCAGTCTACGATCGCTACTATGGCGATCCCCGTAACCGGCCGAACCCGTGTCTTGCGCCACTGACCAAACCGCCTTTCTACGCCATCAAGGTGGTCCCCGGAGACCTTGGCACCAAAGGCGGTCTGCGCACCGACGACCGGGCGAGGGTGCTGCGGGAAGACGGCACGACGGTTCCCGGCTTGTATGCGGCCGGAAACGCCAGCGCGGCCGTGATGGGGCACAGCTACGCCGGAGCCGGGGCCACCATTGGGCCGGCGATGACTTTTGGGTACCTGGCCGCGCTCGACATGATTTCCCGATCGGAGAAGTGACATGCCCATCGACCCCGAGATCGCCATCGGCGCAGCGCTTCCCTCCCGCGACCTGAGCTGGAACGCGTCTGACGTGCTGCTCTATCATCTGGCGCTGGGCGCGACAGACGAACGCCTGCAATACGTTTACGAGCGAGACCTCGCCGTCCTGCCCACGTTCGCCATGGTCATGCCGACCCTGCGCGACACCACGCCGCCCGTGCTGAAAATGCCGGGGGTCGACGTCGACCTGGTTTCCGCCCTGCACGGCCGCCAAGAGCTGACCATGCACAAGCCGCTGCCCGCCTCCGGCGCGGTGACGGCGACGTCGCGGATCGCCGACGTCTATGACAAGGGCTCGGCCGCCATCATCGTCACCGAGACGACGACGGAGTACTTCACCTCGCGGATCAGTATTTTCGTCAAGGGCGAAGGCGGTTTCGGTGGCGTCCGCGGCCCGTCGACCGCTGTGCCGACCCCGCAACGCGCCCCCGACGAGGTGCTCACGGTCGCGACCTTCCCCACCCAGGCGCTGCTCTACCGCCTATGCGGCGATTTCAACCCGCTGCACGCCGATCCCGGCTTCGCCGCCATGGCTGGTTTCCCGAAACCGATCCTGCACGGGCTTTGCACCTACGGCATGGTGTGCAAGGCGATCGTCGACCACTTCTGCGATGGTGACGTGACCCGTGTCGTCGGCTACTCCACCCGCTTCGCGGGCGTCGTCTTCCCCGGCGAGACCCTCGCGGTCAGCGTATGGCGCGACGAGGATCGCCTGAGTGTCGCGGCCACCGTCATCGACCGCGACCATGCCCCGGCCCTCGACAACGCTTTGCTCACCCTCGCTTAGCGGGCCAGGATGAGGGCGGAGGTGGGGACTCCAGTGCCGGCGGTGACGAGCACGTGGTGCGCGTCGGCGACCTGGTTGACGGCGGTGCCCCGGATTTGGCGGACGCCTTCGGCTATGCCGTTCATGCCGTGGATGTAGGCCTCGCCCAGCTGGCCGCCGTGGGTGTTGAGGGGCACCCGTTCCTCGGCCACGAAGGCGGGGGCCTCGCCGCGGCCGCAGAAGCCCAACTCCTCAAGCTGCATAAGGACGTAGGGGGTGAAGTGGTCGTAAAGAATGGCCACGTCCACGTCGGCGGCGCTGAGGCGCGACTGTGCCCAGAGCTGACGGGCCACCACGCCGATCTCGGGCAGGCCAGAGAGATCATCGCGGTAGTAGCTGGTCATCGTGAACTGGTCGGGGCCGCTGCCCTGGGTGGCCGCCGTGATGACGGCCGGTGGCCGGGGCAGATCGCGGGCGCGTTCGGCTGAGGTCACCACGATGGCGACCGCGCCATCGCTCTCCTGGCAACAATCGAGCAGTCGCAATGGCTCGGTTATCCAGCGAGAGGCTTGGTGCTCGGCCAGGGTGATCGGGCGTTCGTAGAACCAGGCATGCGGATTGGTGGCGGCGTGGCGGCGGTCGATTACGGCGACGCGGCCGAAATCTTCGCTAGTCGCGCCATATTTGTGCATATAGCGGCGGGCGGCCATGGCCACCGTGCCCGCCGGTGTGCCCAGGCCCATCGGGTAGTGCCAGCTGTTGTCGATGCCGGACGTGGTGGGGGCGCTGGCGGCGGCCAGCGAGACCTGGCCGAAGCGGTGGCCGGAGCGCTCGTTCAAGGCGCGGTAGCACACCACGACCGAGGCCACCCCGGTCGCGACCGCCATCGCGGCCTGCTGCACCGTCGCGCAGGCGGCACCGCCGCCGTAGCCGATGCGGCTGAAGAAGGTGAGCTCGCCCGCGCCGATCTCGCGCGCCACCGCGACCTCGGCGTTGCTGTCCATCGAGAAGGTGACCAGACCATCCACATCGGACGGATGGAGCCCGGCGTCGGCCAGTGCCGACCGCACCGCCTCCGCGGCGAGCTGCAGCTCACTGCGTCCGGAGTCCTTGGAGAACTCGGTCGCGCCTATCCCGGCGATCGCCGCCTTCCCGCTAAGCATCGGCCACCTCCACGCTTCCGGTCACGTGGGCGCCGAGGCTGTTGCGCCCGACGACCTCGATGGTGGTGGGGCTGGTGACCCGACCGCTGAACGTGAGCATGTCGTAGGCGTAGCACGGAACGCCAAGCTTGATGGCTATCGACGTCACCCGCGCCTGCGGTTTCCAGTCCGTGACGAATCGCTGGACCAGGCCGGTGGTGGTGAGGATATTCACGAAGATGTCCTTGGAGCCCTTGGCGATCGCGAGGTCACGGTCGTGGTGCACATCTTGGAAGTCGCGGGTCGCCAGCGCGGAGCTGACCACGAAGGTGGGCGTGATCTCGATGGAGAGCGGCGGCAGATCGGACTTCGGCCGCCAGATCGGAAGCCCGGCGGCGACGTCGAAGGCGACCCGCATGCCGACCCGCGGCTCGGCGCCGATCAGCTCGCCGACCACCCGGACCCCTTCCGGCAGCTCGACCAGGGCCACCACGTAGGGCAGCCGCCGCCCCGGAACAGGTGGATGATGGTGCACCACATAGCTGTAGACAACGCCGTCACCACTTGCCACGACGAAGGACGGCTTAGTGGCTCCGCACGATGGGCACATCGGGCCGGGCGGGTGACGCAGCGACCCGCATGACGAGCATTGCTGGATCCGAAGCTCGCCCGCGGTGATGCCGTCCCAGAAGTAGGCCGTGTCCCTGTTGACCGCGGGCCGGATCGGGTCACCCGCGACCGGGGACGGCGTCGATGCGGCGGGCTTGTACTTCAGTACCCGGAAAAGCATTGACGAGACGGGCTCGTCGCCCACGAACCAGGTGCTTTCCGTGGTGACGAAATATCCCTCGCCCAACGCGGTTTTCTTCGGCCCCACGACTTCCGACAGACGGCTGCGCACGGCGACCTCCTCGCCGAGACGCAGCTCGCGATGATAGGTCTGCTCGCAGTTGGTGGCCACCACCGCGGTGAAGCCTGCCTCGTCGAGGACCGCGGTCATGGCGAAGAGCGGATCGTCGGGTGTCGCCACCGGGTGCAGGCCTCGCATCGTCCACACCTGAGCCATCGCCGGCGGAGCTACGCCCTCCGCCGCATAGCGGCGATTGTTGTCCCCCATGGCTTCCAGCCAATTGTTGATCATAGGCAGGTTGACCGGGTCGCGCCCGGATCGCGGCGTGCAATAGCCGGCCTGTTTGAGCTGAGCCGCGGTCTCGGCAATCATCGTGGCACCCTCGGCAGCCCCAGCCCGGCGGTGGCGATCAGCTCGCGCTGAATCTCGTTTACCCCACCGCCGAAAGTGAGGACAAGGTTTCGCTTCGTCTGCACATCAAGCCAGCGCACCAGATCCGCCGGCCCGCCGTGCCGGGCAACGGCGGTTTCCAGTAGCTCGCCCAGATGCTGGAGTCTTTCCGAAGAGAAGACTTTCGTGGCGGACGCGTCGGCGATCTCCACCTCTTCCGCGGTGGCGACCTGCCAATTCAGCAGCTCGTTGACCCGCATCGCCACCCGCGTCTGATAAAGCGCGTAACTCACATCGCGCTCCCCCAACACGCCTTGGGATTCGGCCCAGGCGTGCACGCGATCGTAAAGAGCGCCCATCCTTCCGGCCGGGCCGAGCATGACACGCTCGTGGTTGAGCTGAGTGGTGACCAGCCGCCAGCCCTCGTTCTCGTTGCCCACGCGGCGGCCGACCGGCACCCTCACGTCGGAGTAGTAGGTGGCGTTGACGTGATGCGCGCCATCGCAAGTGATGATGGGGGTCCACGAATAGCCAGGGTCCTCCGTGTCGACAATGAGGATTGATATGCCTTTGTGTTTGGGCACTTCGGTGTTGGTGCGGCAAGCCAGCCAGATGTAGTCGGCATCGTGACCGCCGGTCGTGAAGGTCTTCTGTCCATTCACGACATACTCGTCGCCTTGGCGCACCGCCCGTGTCTTGAGCGCGGCGAGGTCGGTGCCCGCTTCCGGCTCTGTGTAACCGATGGCGAAGTGGAGGTCGCCCGCCAGGATCTTGGGAAGGAAGAAGTCCTTCTGCTCCGGCGTGCCATGCTTTTGCAGCGTCGGGCCAACGGTTTGCAGAGTGACCGCCGGCAGGGGAACATCGGCTCGGGCCGCCTCGTTCACGAAGATCTGCTGCTCGATCTGCCCAAAGCCGCGTCCGCCGTAATCGACGGGCCACCCGACGCCGAGCCAGCCGTCGCGGCCCATCCGCTTGATGACCTCGCGATAGACCGGGCCGTGCCGCTCGGTCATCATGACCTCGCGTTCCTGCACGGAAAGCAGCGCGGCGAAATACTCCCTCAGTTCCTGCTGGAGGGCGAGCTGTTCGTCAGACAGGTCGAGGAACATACCGAATTAGGTCCTTCATCATCGACGTGTACCGGTGAAGCGGGTAGCTGACATCCAAGCCGATCCCGCCGTGCAGGTGATGACAGGTGCGCATGGCCGCCATGGCCTCCTGCGCCAGCCAGGTCGCGGCGATGTCCACATCGGAGGATGCGTCGCGACCGGTATGCAGCCGCCACACCGCTGAAAGCGCAGCGAGGTGAAGGGTGCGCGAGGCGATGTACACGTCGGCGATCTGCCCAGCCACCGCTTGGAACGTGGCCAGTGGCTTGCCGAACTGTTCCCGCGTGCGGATGTGGTTGGTGGTCAGCTCCAGCGCCCCGGCGAGGAACCCGTCGCCCAGGGCACAGGCCCCGGCGATCGCCAGCTCCTCAAACTCCCGGACATCCATCTCCCACACCTCTTCCACAGGCGTGCGGGTCAAGTGGACCGTAAACTCCGGCCCGCCGCTGGAGGTGACGGTGCGCTCAAGATGGGCCAGGGCTGGATCCACCACCGCTATTCCGTGCTCGATCGGGACCAGCATCCGGTAGGCAGTGTCGGCGAAAGGCACGCCGCGGCACGTGCCGTTCAGGACGCCATCGCCGTAGGAGGCCCGATGCAGGGTGGCGGTCAGGAGCCTTTCGCCCGTCAGCATCGCCTGCTGCTGCTCGGCCGTCCCCCATCTCGCGACGGGGATCACGCCGGTCATCAGGTGAGGCAACGCCGGCACCAGTGCCGCGGCCCGGCCCACCTCACGCAGCACCAAGGCGACTTCCAGAACTCCCAGCCCTTCGCCACCAACGCTTTCCGGCGCGGCGAGAGTGAGCATCCCGGCCTGCCCCAGCGCCTTCCACGATTCCTCGGGGGCGGCGGTCCGCAGCACGTCGGCGCTCACCCGAGCGACCACCTCCTGCGCCTCATCGAGGGTGAAGTCCATCAAGCCTCCCTGGGCAGTCCGAGGACGCGCTCGCCCACCAGCGTGAGCAGGATCTGGGTGGTCCCGCCGGCGATGCTCAGGCAACGGGTCAGCAGGAACTGGTAGATGGGCTCGGCGGTGTGCTCGGTGACCGCGGCCGCCTGCGGCCCGCACAGCAACAGGGCCGCCTCGGCCACGGCCTGACGATGGTGGACACCGATCAGCTTGCGCACGGCCGAGTCGGCACCGGCTTCCTGCCCGGCGAGCTGGCGCATGGTGGCACGCTGGTCCAGCAGCGACACCGAGAGCCCCTCCGCGACGAGGGAACCGAGGAGCTCGCTCGGCCCGTCTGCGCCGCGCAGGAGTCCTTCCACCGCTTCGCCCAGCGACGAGCCTCGCCCCATGGCCACCCGCTCACTGGCGAGGGTGCTTCGGGCAAGCCGCCAGCCGTCACCGGGCGCGCCGACCACGCAGTCGTCGGGGACGAAGACGCCGTCGAGGAACACCTCGTTGAACACCGCCTTGCCGGTGATCTCGCGCAGCGGGCGGATCTCGATGCCGGGGCTGTCCATGCTTACCAGGAAATAGGTGATGCCCTTGTGTTTGGGGACGGCTGGGTCGGTGCGGGCCAGGCAAATGGCCCAGTCGGCCTCGCGGGCCAGCGAGGTCCACACCTTCTGGCCGGTGAGGTGCCAGCCGCCTTCCACCCGCTCGGCCCGGGTGCGTAAGGCGGCCAGGTCGGAGCCGGCTTCGGGCTCGCTGAACAGCTGGCACCAGGTGATCTCCCCGCGCAGTGTGGGGCCGGTGAAGCGCTCCTTTTGCGCCTCGGTGCCGTGCCGCATGATGGTGGGCACCGCCCAGCCGCCGATGACCAGATCTGGCTTGGCTATTCCGGCTCGCGCCAGCTCCTCGTCGACGGCCAGCTGGTCCTTGGGCTCGCGAAGCGGTGTCAGGTACCCAGCGTCGGCTAATGCTTCTCGGCGTTTCTCTTCCGGGAGCGCGGCAATCCCTTGCACCACAGCCTTGATCGCGCTGGTGTCGCCCAGGTCGACGCTGAGGTGACGCCGTTGCCCGGCGAGCGCAAGCTCAGCGGCTTTGATCCGCCACACCGCGCTTCCGCCGAGCAGGTGGCGAAGCGACAGCGCCCGTCGCAGATAGCGGTGCGCGGGATGCTCCCAGGTGAAGCCGATGCCGCCGAGCACCTGGATGCAGTCCTTGGCGTTGTCGACGGCCGCGTCCAGCGCGATCGAGGCGGCCACCGCGGCCGCGAGCTCATGCTCGTGCGGCGCCTGGTCCAGAGCGCGGGCGGCGTCCCAGGCGACCGCCATGGCCGCCTCGTATCGGCATCGCATCTGCGCACACAGGTGTTTGACCGCTTGGAAAGACCCGATCGGCCGCCCGAACTGCTGGCGGATCTTCGCGTAGTCGGTGGCTGTGCGCTCACACCAGCCCGCAACCCCGGCCGCCTCAACGCAGAAGAGCGTGGCCGCTATCTCCAGCACCCTCGCGGGTACCGCGGTAGCGGCCACATTGGACAGTGTCACCTCGCCCAACCCGCGGGACAGGTCGAGCGCCTCGCTGGCGATGATCTCGGCATCTTCCGCCTCGACCAGGAACCACTGCCCGTCCGGCGTGGTGAGCAGGAGCTGTGAGGCCTCCCCCGCTCCCAGAACGAGCCGCGTGCGGCCGCTCGCTCTGCCCCCGATCAGCGTCAAACTCCCCGGATCCAGCCCCAGAGCGACCGTCGTCTTGCCCGCGGCCATCTCCGGCGAGGGGATCGCGAGGCCGGCCACCAGCGTCGACAGGATCGGGCCGGGCGCCAGTGAGTCGGTCACCTGCTCAAGTGCGGCCGCCAGGTCCTCAGCGGTGCCGCCGGCTCCCCCGAGCTCTTCCGCGATCGCCATCCCGAAGATCCCCAGCGCACCGAGATCGGGCCACGACAAGGCCCCTGAGCTGCGGATAGCTTCCCGCATGGCCCGCTGTTCCTCGGTTATGGCGATCGGCACAACAAAATTAGAACATGTTTCAGTATGCTGGGGCTACCATGCCGTTTCTGCTCTTGAAACATTTGCTTGCTAGGCTCGTGAAGAGGATGCACCGCATGAGAGGGTTTCGATGGCAGCGCCGAGAACGCGTAACAACAGCACCATTGCCCTGAGCGCGCCGACCGAAGCTGAGCTCGGTTCGGCCGCGCAGCGCGACCGCCGCAAGCGGATCCTCGACGCCACGCTGACGCTCGCCTCCAAAGGCGGATACGACGCGGTGCAGATGAGAGCGGTGGCCGAGAAGGCCGACGTGGCGCTGGGCACCCTCTATCGCTACTTCCCGTCCAAGATCCACCTGCTGGTCTCCGGCTTGGCGCGCGAGTTCGAGCGCACCCAGGAGCGGATGGACCGCACCGCGGTGCCCGGCGAGACGGCCTACGAGCGCATGCTGTTCGTCCTCGGCCGGATCACCCGGGCGATGCAGCGTGATCCCCAGCTGACCGAGGCGATGACCAGAGCCTTCATGTTCGCCGACCCCTCCGCGGCGACCGAGGTGAACACCGTCGCGCGCATGATGGAGCTCATGTTCACCAAGGCGATGCACGATGGTGAACCCTCCGAGGACGACAAGGCGATCGCTCGGGTCATCGGCGACGTATGGCTGTCCAATCTGGTGGCGTGGGTGACCCGGCGGGCCTCCGCCAACGATGTCGTCAACCACCTGGAACTGGCCGCCCGGCTTCTGCTGAAGTGAGCGGCCAGCGTTGCGCCGAACGGGCGTCAGCCCAATAGCGCCTTGAATTTGGCGAGCGACTGCTCCGCGGCCACACCCGCGTTCTTCTCCGCCATCTTGGCCATCGGCCCGTTGAGGGCGGGCCCGTTGAACTCCATCTCGAAGGTGATGTTGCAGCCCTCGTCGGCCGGCTCGATGGTGAAACGGTTGACCGACTTGATGCCCATGGGCCCGTCGCCGAACAGCTCGAGCTTGCTGGGCGCGGCGGCCTCGGTGACCCGCCAGGCGATCTCCGCGGGCATTCCCATCATCTTGACGCGCTGCTTGTAGGCCACGCCCTCGCCGAGCGTGTCGGGCACGTCGCTGGTGAAGGCGTCGTGCATGGTGAGCCATTCGGGATATCTGGGGAGATCGATGGCAAGCTGCCACACCTGATCCGGCCCGGCGGCTGATTGAGTCGATGCACTTACCTTGGGCATCACATACCTCCATAGCGCGTCGGCATCCTGCGACGCCGTGGCACCAAGGTAAGCAACCGCGAGCCCGCATTCAATACTAGAACGTGTTTTCTTTTTCAGGCCCAGGTCAAGAGGTGGAGCGCTTATTCAGCCGGTTGAACCCTGTTTCATAACGCCGCTTGGCCGGAAGCGGGCTAGATTCTTAGCTGTGGCACCCAAAGTCGACCGAGCACGAGAGCTTGCCGCGGCCAGCGGGCTCGACGCGCTGCTCATCACGCCCAGCGCGGACCTGCGCTACCTGACCGGCTACAACGCCCATCCGCTTGAGCGGCTGACCTGCCTGGTCATCCCGGCCTCCGGCGAGCCGTTCCTGGTGGTCCCGCTGCTGGAGAAGCCGGCCGCGTTAGCGGTCGGCGGGCTCGACATCGAGGTGGTCGCGCACCGGGAGACCGACGACGCCTACGCGCTGGTGGCCTCGCGGCTGCCGGGCGGGGTGAAGCGGATCGGGCTCGACAACCACATGTGGGCGGAAAAGGTGCTGGCGTTCCGGCGCGCGATGCCCGGCGCCGAGCAGCAGCTCGCCGGGGATGTGCTGCGCGAGCTGAGGATGCGCAAGACGCCGGCCGAGGTGGAGTCGCTGCGGCGCGCCGGGGCCGCGATCGACCGGGTGCACGAGCAGATGGGGCAATGGCTGCGCGCCGGGCGCACCGAACGCGAAGTGGCCCACGACATCAAGGAGGCGATCGTGGCCGCAGGCCACGAGACAGCCGACTTCGCCATCGTCGCGTCCGGGCCCAACGGCGCGAGCCCGCATCACGAGGTCTCCGATCGGGTGATCGCCGACGGCGACCCGGTCGTGGTGGACATCGGCGGCACGATGGCCGACGGGTACTGCTCGGACTCGACGCGCACCTACGCGGTCGGCGAGCCCGAGGCCGACTTCGCCCGCTATTACGAGGTGCTGCTGCGGGCGCAGGTGACCCAGGTGGACGCGGTGCGGCCGGGCATCACCGCCGAACAGCTCGACGCGG
This sequence comes from Rhizocola hellebori, assembly GCF_016862955.1. Classification (GTDB taxonomy): domain Bacteria; phylum Actinomycetota; class Actinomycetes; order Mycobacteriales; family Micromonosporaceae; genus Rhizocola; species Rhizocola hellebori. The sequence continues at coordinate 93,668 of NZ_BONY01000025.1, forward strand.
TCGGCCGCGACATCATCGCCGAGGCGGGTTACGGGGACTACTTCGTGCATCGCACGGGGCACGGGATAGGGCTTGAGGGGCATGAGGAGCCCTACATCGTGGCCGGTTCCAAGCAGGTGCTCGAGCCGGGGATGACCTTCTCGATCGAGCCCGGGATCTACCTGCCCGGGCGGCACGGTGCTCGCATCGAGGACATTGTGGTGTGTACCGAAGAAGGCGGCGAACGCCTCAACGTCTCCAGCCGCAAGCTGGCCATCCTCTGACATGTTCAAGCCCATCGACCTGGCGAGCCTGGTGGACTATCTGGCTCGGGAAATGGGCGATCGGACCAGGGTCGCCGTGGACGGGGCGCCGCCCGCGCGGCCGGAACGCGTCGCGCAGGCCTTGGTCGATCGGCTGCAGTCGCGCGGCGGGTTCGCGATTCACATACGCACCAAGGACTTCCTGCGGCCGGCCTCGATCCGGTATGAGCTTGGGCGCGAGGAACCGGACTCCTACTACGAGCGGTGGGTCGATCTCGCCGCGCTCAATCGTGAGGTGCTTTCCAAGCCGGGCAAGGTTTTGCCGACCCTGTGGAACGCCGACACCGACCGGGCGACCCGGGCTGGGTATGTGGAGGTGCCGCCGGAGGGGGTCATCGTGGTCAGCGGCGACCTTCTACTCGGGGCGGGGCTCGACGTGGAGATGACGGTGCACCTGCAGATGTCCGGGCTCATCCTGTCCCGCCGCACGCCGCCGGAGCTGGCCTGGACGTTGCCGGCCTACGCCCGGTACGCGCAGGAGGTGGATCCGGGTTCGTTCGCGGATGTGGTGGTGCGCATGAACGACCCGGATCATCCAGCGCTGGTGGTCAGCTGAGCCCACCGGCAAGGCGGGCCGACTTGATTTCGCCCAGCACATGAAGCGGGACAACGCCTTCGCCGGTGCTGGTCAGCGTGCCACCGACTTCCAGCTCGGCTATCACGCCCCCGCGCTGAACGCTTAACGCGTGTGCGCTCAGCTTTGTCAGCACGCCTTTGACCAGCGATTCCCCCTCGCCGCCGTGGGTCCGGATTCCTTTGTGGATGGTCAATCGCCCGATCGGCTGCGCGATCTGGATGCCGATCGCGGCGTCGCCGTGGGTGGTGATGGAGTCGAACTCGGCCGTGCCGACCGAGGCGTCCGGATGGCCTTCCAGGTGGTAGACGTTGAAGCCGCGCGCACCAACGCCATGGGTCTCGATCGGGGCGAGGATGCGCAACTCGTCCACGGTGCCGAAGTTGACGAAGCCGACCCCGCTGCGCCCGAACGAGGTGAGCGGGGCTTGGGCTATCCAGCGGTCTACCCGGCCCCAGTTGTCGAGCAGCATGTCGTTCGTGCCCAGCGAGGTGACCGGACCGATGTTGCGCACGGTCTCGACATGGGCCTCGTGGACGACGAAGACCCCGCCGCTGATGGCATCGGTCGTGCCGTCCGGAATTCCGCCGTCGGTATGGATTGAGCCGGTTTCGAGAAGGTCTATCTCGAGCCTGCCCGCGACGAGAACACCGCTGCCGCGGATCGGGTTCTGCTCGCTTCCCGCGCTTACGCGGCGGATGGTGCCGGTCACCACGGAACGCGGGTCGGTGTTCCAGAGCGTGAAAGCACCCTGCATGGCACCGACTCCGGACAGCTCAGGGCGTTCCCGGCGATGACGGATATCGGCCTGGGTGATGTGCAGGCCGTCGACGAGGAAATGCCCGGCGGAGGTGGCCAGGTCGACCTGACCGGTGACCGTGAGGTCGACGAGGTGGAAGGACCCGCTGGCGGCCGGGTCCAGGAAAATCGAACGCCGGGTGGGCTCGGTGTGCAGACCTAGGCGGCTCACCGCGTTGTCCCCGTGGAGCTGGACGCCGTCGACGCCTTCGGCGAAAGCGAGCGTGGACGAGGGAGAGCGGCCGGTTAAGGTCACACCGCGTTGCAGGGCAATCGGTGGTACCCGCCGAAGCTCTCCCTCGATCAAAATGTGCTGCATTGATTCGTCTTGAGTAGCGGCCACCAGATCCTCAACGGTGGTGACCGTTTTCGTCGTGCCATCCATGACCCGAAGTCTGCAACCTCAAGTGAGGTTTAAGTCAACGGAATCACCGAGGCCGTTTGCCGTTCTTGCCTTTCGCGCCGCCCGGCTTCGTGCGGTTGGGCGCCTTGGCATGATGCTTCTCGCCTGCCCGCTGCTCGGTCTGCACTCCAGCCTGCTCGCGCGAAGTGGCTTCCTGCGCCTCGTCGCGCCTCCGGTCATCCCGGTGAGCCTGCGGAACGTTCCTGGACATTGTCTCCCCCTTGTACGCCAGCGGTCCCCCGCCGCCAGCCATCTGGATGATATCCAGGCCGCGACGGTCCATAAGCCCTGCTTGGCCCAATTTGTTGCCCGCTAAGCGCTGAGGAGGGCGCGCCGAACCCCTCGCCGAGTCGGCGCGCCCAGTCTTGGCCGTCCCTAGCTAGCCGTGCAGGACGGAGTCGGGTTGGTGTTGGTGGCGTTGTTCCAGGAGCCGAGGAAGCCCCAGGTAGCGCTCTGCCCGGCGCCAAGGCTGCCGTTGTAGGGCATGTTGGTGGCCACGACGCTTCCGGTCACGTTGGCGCTCCAGAACTGCGTGATGGCTTGGCCGTTGGCCCAGGTCCAGGTGACCCGCCAGCTCGAAATCGCGGCGGAGCCGGCGGTGACCTTCACGTCCGCCTGGAAGCCGCCCTGCCACTGGTTGGTGCGCGTGTAGGTCGCGGTGCAGGCCTTGGTGCCCGAGGTGGGACTCAGCGTGGGGCTCACCGACGGAGACGGCCTGGGCGACGGGGACTGCGACGGCGAAGGCGAGCCGGTGGGCGGAGGCGACTGGTTTCCATAGATGGTCGCCTGTACCGACGTCGACCGGATTCCGTTGGCGCCGTTGAACAACCGCTGGCCCCAGGAGGTGAGCTGGTTGACATTGAAGCTGGTCACCTGGTCCAGGTATTCGACCCCACCGCCGTTGCCACTCCAGGACCAGCCGAGGTAGCCGACGCCGCGCGCCACGGCCTGAGCCATGATGGTGTCCTCGTCCGGGTTGCCGTCGGAGTGGTTGAAGCCGAACTCGCCGATGATGATCGGCAGGTTGCGGGTGCGGAACGAGTCGAGATAGGCGTTGATTTCCGCGGCGGTGTCGAAGACTCCGTACATGTGAATGGAGAAGAGGGTGTTGCGGTCGACATCGCTGTTGAAGACGGCCTGAGCGTTGTCGCGCATGGTGAACTGCCAGTCCTGGCCCCAGTTTGGTGCGTCGACGACGATGGTGTGGTCAAAGCCGGCGTTGCGCAGCCGGGCGATCGCGTTGGTGGTCGCCTGGGTCCAGCCCGCCACGTTGTTGTTGCCGTAGGGCTCGTTGCCGATATTGATCAGGACGTAGTTCTCCTGACCGGTCAGTGCACTTTGGACACTAATCCAGTAGTCGACCGCGCGGTCCAGGGTCCACTCGTTCTGTTGTTCCCCGAAGCCTGTCGTGTCATGGTTTTCCAGGACGCAGATCAGGCGATTGGCTTTGCACAGGCTGACGATGTTCGCGACGTCGCTGACCCCGTTGATCGGGGTCCACCGCCCGCCGCTGAGGACCACGCGAACAGTGTTGGCGCCCAAGGACTTGATATTGGCAAATGAACTGGTCTGGCTCTGGTACCAGACGTGGGCATGGCTGGTGCCACGCATCACGAATGGGGTGCCGTTCGCCTCGACCAGCCGTCCATTGGTGATCCGCAGGCCCACTGCGGCTTGGGCGGGCTGGATGGCTACGAACACAGAAACGAGGAGCGTCATCGCGATCGCGCTGAGGCTGGCGATGATGAGCCGAGCTTTCATGATCCACCTCTGGGAAGCAGTTGGTCAGCATGAGATGGCCACCCGGCTCCCGTGGGTGTCTGTCGGGGCTCAGCATAGCCAGACACCCACGGGACGCGCAAGGGTTTACAGAACCGGTTCAGTAAGCGATTTGCTCAGTATTCATAGTATGGTCGCGCTCCCATAGCTACCCGGTTCAGCACTACAGCGCCCGCACATTGTCGATGTCGTAGCTACCCGGGTTGAAGAAGATGTAGAGGACACGGATGTCGGCGAACATGCCGGCGCACGCCGACAGATCGGTCAGCAAACCGACGTTGATGGTGGTGGTCGTGTTCGGCTGGATGAACGGGAACGGCGACTGGCACCATGTGAACGACGGCCCAGCCTGGATGGCGAGGGAGACCGACGTCCCGCTGGCGCCGGTGCGCAGCTCGTAAGCGATCTCCGACTTCGCCGACAGGTCAAGCGGCTCGGCGAAGCTGACCCCGAACCAGTGTCCCGCGGTCACCTCGAGGTGCAGACCATGGGCGCCTTCGGGATGGAAGTCGGCGGTCTGGGTGAGCACTCCGGCGTCGGGCATCCAATTACCCGGCGCCCAGCCCTGCGTCCCGGTTTCGAAGGTGGCAATGGGAATCGCGGCGGTCGGGTCCGGCTTGACGTTCACCGACAGCTCGGCCACGTTGGAGGTGCGCCCGGCCGCATCACGGATCGTGTACTTGGCCGTGGCACGACCCACGAAGCCTTCCGTCGGCGTGAAGGTCACCGCCCCGCCTGAGCCGAGGGTGAACGTGCCGCCGGCCGGTTCCGTGATCCGGATCGTGTCGGGCTTGAGGTACGTGCGGTAAGCCACGTCATTGCTGGCCGGATGCAAAGTGGCGGGCTGGTTGAACTCCACGATCGCGGTGTCGTGATCGGCCACCGGCGGACGCGAGCGCTGCGGCCCCCTCAGCTCGTCACCGGCATTGGTCAGCGTGATGCAGACCGGCGACGGGCAGTAGACGGTGAAACCGTCGTAGTCCGGGTAGAGCGAGCCGTCGTCCTGGACACCGGAGAGGATCCAATACAGCCAGCCATCGCCGCCCTCGCTGTCGAACAGGTCGGTCCACTGCTTGTAGACGGTGTTGCGGGTGGACTTCTCCAGCCAGCCGAACTCGCCCCACAGCACGGGTTTGCCTATCCGGTTGGCCTCCCGGACGTGGCGCTTGATCCAATCGAGCGTCCACGGCAGATCCTTGCCCCAGGCGGCCGGGTAGATGTGGAACGAGAGCATGTCGATGGCCGGCAGGCGGGTGAAGGCGAGCGTGTCGACGCCTTCGCCACAGTTGCGGGTCCAGTCCGCCTGTGCCGGGTCGTCACAGAAGAAGCCCTCGTCACCGACGTCGACGAGCTGCTTGGGGGCCACCGACTTGAGGTGGCGGCTGATGACGTCGGCCCAGTCGACGAGCGTCTGGGTGGTGCAGTTCGGCGAGCGCGGGTAGGCCCCGGCGGAAAGGCATCGGGGCTCGTTGCCCAGCTCCCAGGCCATCACCGTGGGGTCGTCGCGGTAAGCGACACCGGTCAGCGGGTTCACCCGGGTCAGGACGTGACTGATCCAGTCCTTGTACCAGCCGCGGATCGTCTCGCTGGAATAGAAGTCGTCGTGGTATTGGCCGCCCGCCCACCGCACGTACTGATCCATGCCGCCGAAGTCGTTCCAGTTGTTGGTCAGCGGAATGATGAGCTTGATGCCGTGTTGCCTTGCCGACCAGAGCACGTAGTCGAGCTTTTGCAGACCGTCGGGACCGTCGTTGTACGCGGGCGAATCCCCGTCCCAGTACTGGAAGTAGATGCCGTCCTGCTTGCCCCGCACCGAGTTGGACCCGTCCTGGTTGCCGATGTCGAGGAACCCCCAGGTGCGAATAACGTTAAACTTCGCGGCCTTGGCATCGGCGAAAACGTCGTCCACCATGAGCGGAGATTTGTACATAAGGTAGTAGTTGTTGCTTCCGGAGTACCGGAACTGTTTGCCGTCAAGCTTCAAATCGGAGCCGTGCCGAGTGACAAAGCCGGAAGCCGTTTGCCCGGCGCTGGCCGGGACGGCTGCGCCCAGGCTCAGCGCCAGGGCGGCAATCGCCACTAGCGTCACAGGTTTCATTGCGACCCTCCTAGAGGAAGTCGTTGATACAGCGCAGCACCGGCCTGCAGGTCAATGCCGCCGGGTCAAGGGATTGATCGGTGCGGACAAAGAAGGTGGTGGTCTGGCCCGCAAGCAGCGTCACCAATGCGTTGTCCACAGTGGACGCTGGATCGAGTCGATCGGGGAACAGGCATAGATCGCGCAGGATGGTGCGGGCGGTCACGGTCACCTTCATTCCGCCATGGACCGGCTCGGCATCGGCCTGGTAGGCCGCGGCGGGATAGGCCAGCTCGCGGTCTTCGGCGAAGAAATGAAACGTGCGGTAGCCTTCGGTCTCGGCCACCAACAGCTCACCCTTTGGATCGCCAGGCATGCACACATCGGCGGGCAGCCGGACGGTCGCCGAAGCCCTGGGCGCGACGTCGAGATTCGCCGTCATCTCACCGAATTTCGATCCGTCCAGACCCAGTCGCGATACGGTCAGCCGCGAGGTCCATCGGTCGGGCGAGTCGTTCACCGCCACCACGGACAGATCCGGCTGGATCGTGATCAGCCGGTCGGCGAACGCGTTGCGAAGGGCGTACCAGAGCGGCTTGAGCCGGCCGTCGCCGTCGATGGCCGCCCAGGAGGTCACCGGCCAGCAGTCGTTGAGCTGCCAGACGATGGCACCCATGCAGATCGGGCTCAACGCCCGGAACCGCTCTACACCAAGGGTTATCGCCCGCGCCTGGTTCACCTGCGTGTAGTAGAGGTAGTCATCGCTGTCTTTGGGTGGCGGCAGGTGGGCGTCGAGGCCCCGTTGCAGCTTCAGCGCTCCGTCGATCGCCTTCTGGTGCTCACCCTTGGCCAGGGTGGCGAACGCCGGAGGCGCTTGATAGCCGAATTCGGCGACGAATCGTGGGGTGTAGGCACGATATTGGGTGTAGTCATGGGTGTTCCAGACGTCCCAGATGTGCATGCTGCCGTGCGCGGGATCGTTGGGATGCAGTTGCGGCGAACCGGAGTAGGGGCTGCCCGGCCAGTACGGACGCGTGGGGTCCAGCTGCGCCACTACCTTTGGCAGCGTTTCATGGTAGTAGCCGCTCCCCCACGACTTGCCGTCGAGCTGGTCCGGCCAGCCCCAGTCCGCGTGGCCCCAGAGACATTCGTTGTTTCCCGTCCACAGGACCAAACTAGGGTGCGGCGTGAGCCGCGCGACGTTGTCTCTTGCCTCGGCCAGCACTTCCGAGGCGAAGGGTTCCTCCTCCGGGTACGCGGCGCAGGAGAAGAGGAAGTCTTGCCCGACCATGAGGCCGAACTCATCGGCCAGATCGTAGAACTCCTCCGACTCGTAGAGGCCGCCGCCCCAGATTCGCAAGTAGTTCAGGTTCGCCTGGCAGGCCTGGGTCAGCCGCTGGGCGAGCCGATCGCGGGTGATCCGGGACGGAAAACAATCGTCGGGAATCCAGTTCGCGCCGCGGACGAAGACCGGCACCTCGTTGACCACCAAGGTGTACGGGGTCCCGTGCTCGTCGGGAGTGGTGTCCAGCCGCACCGAGCGAAACCCGATCGGGCGAGACCAGCTGTCCAGCCTTTTCCCCGAAGCATCCGACAACACCACTTCGAGCACGTAACGTGCCTGCTCGCCGTAGCCGCGAGGCCACCACAGCCGCGGATCGGTCACTGTCAGCGTGACCGAGGACTCAGCGTGGCCGGATGGAATCTCCGTCTGTGCGGCCTGGCCCCCGATGGTCGCGCTCAGGATGAGCGGCCCTTCCCCGTCCAGCCGAACCTGGACATCGACCGTGCCCAAACCGGAAGTCACCGTCGTGAGTGGACGGACTTCGGCCAGGCGCGCCACCGACCACGAGCGCAGCCCGATCGGCCGCCAAATTCCCGCCGTGACCAGGGTCGGGCCCCAGTCCCAGCCGAAGTTGCAGGCCATCTTCCGGACCAGGTTGTAAGGCTCGGTGTAGGCCGCGGGCCGTGCTCCAAGCTCTTCCTGCCACTTTTGGGTGTAAGGGTAAACGGAGCCGAACGTTATAGACAGCTCATTGGTACCCACCTGAAGAAGCTCTTTGACGGCAAAGCGATAACGCCGATGCATGTTGGCGGTCTGCCCGACCCCAACCCCGTTGAGCTCTATGGAGGCCAGCGTGTCGAGCCCGTCACACTCCAGATCGACAAAGTCTGAGCCATCGTCGTGCCACTCGAACGTGGTGCGGTAGGTCCATTCGGCTTTGCCTATCCAGTCGAGGTCGCTCTCGTTGTCGCCCAGATAGGGGTCGGGGATGTGACCGCCGCTCATCAGGTCGAGATGCACACAGCCCGGCACCCGTGCGGAAACCCGGTCGTATCCCGCGCCCGACAATGTCCAGCCTTCGTCGAGCGGACGGTAGGAAGTCATGCCATGTCCCATTTCCGGTGCAGCTGCGGCACTGAGGCCAACAGCATCTTGGTGTAGTCGTGCTTCGGATTCGCGAACACCTCGGTGGTCGGGCCGATCTCCACGACCTCGCCGCGGCGCAGGATCACCGAGCGATCGCTGAGGTAGTGCCCCAGCGACAGATCGTGGGTGATGAACAGGATGCCGAGGCCGCGCTCCTTGAGCTCTGCCAACAGGTTCAGCACATCTATCCGGGTGGAAGCGTCGAGCATGCTGATAATCTCGTCGGCCACCAGCAGCTCGATGTCCAGCAGGAGCGCCCGCGCGATGAGTAACCGCTGCAGCTGCCCGCCGCTGAGCTGATGCGGATACTTTCCGAGCACCTGGCCGGGATCGAGGCGAACCGCGTCCAGGGACTCCTCCAGCTTTGTGCGCCACTGGCTCGCGGAAACGCCCGGGAAGAAGGAATCCCGGATCATATGCAGCACGCGATCGGCTTTGAAGATCGGGTTGTAGCTGCTGAACGGGTCCTGGAAGACGCCCTGAACCTTCTTGCGGTAGGCCTTCAGGCGCGCGCCGGTGTGGCGGGAGACGTCTGTGCCGTCAAAGACTATGCGGCCCTTGGTGACCGAGGCCAGCCGCAGCACCATCCGCCCGATCGTCGATTTGCCGCTGCCGCTCTCGCCGATCAGCGACACCACCTCGCCCGGGCCAACGGCGAAGCTCACCTCCTGGACAGCGGTCAGCTCCCGGCCGCCGAAGGCGCCCACCTTGTAAACCTTGGAAATCGCTTCCAGCGTCAGCATCACATCGCCTTCCAGCAGGCGACCTCGTGGCCGCGTTCCACCTCGACGAAGGGCGGCTCCTCCGCGCATTTGTCGAACGCGAGCGGACACCGATCGCGGAACCGGCACCCGCTGGGCGGGTCGAGCAGGCCGGGCGGGCGGCCCGGGATCCCGACGAGCCGACGTTCCGCGTACCGCACGCCCACCTCGGGCAGCGATGAGATCAGCAGCCGCGTGTAGGGATGGCGGGGCTCTTTGACGACCTTGTCGGCCGGAGCCTTTTCAGCCAGCTTCCCGGCGTACATCACCATGATGGTGTCGGCGATCTGGTAAACCAGCGACAAGTCGTGGGTCACCACGATCATGCTCTTGACGAAGCCGCGATCGCGGAACTGGACCAGGGTTTCGGCCACCGCCCGCTGGGTCGACACGTCGAGCGCCGAGGTGACCTCGTCGGCGATGAGCAGCGAGGGATCGAGCAGGGTCGAGAGCACCATCACCGTGCGCTGTTTCATCCCGCCCGAAAGCTCGATCGGGTAGTTGTTCAGAACGTCTGGGGACAGGCCCACCAGCGCCAGGCGCCTCTCCAGCTCGGGGAGCAGGACGCGATAGGAAAAGCCGCGGGAGCGGACCAGCTCGGCGATCATTTTCCCGATTTTGCGGGTCGGGTTGAGCGCGCTCATCGCGTATTGCGGGATCAGCGACACCTCGGCGAACCTGTACTTGTTCATCGCCTCGTGATCGGTGAGCGGCAGCATCTTCCCGTCAAGCTCGACGCTTCCCGCCACCAGCTTCATCCGGCTGTCCAGGCGGATCAGGCTCTTCGACAGGGTGGACTTGCCGCAGCCCGACTCGCCCGCCAGGCCCATGATCTCGCCATCGGCCACCTCGAAGGTGGCCCCGTCGAGGGCTTTGACGTCGCCGCGCATGGTCCGGTAATACACCCGGAGGTTCTCAACTCGCAGGCCCACCGGCTCACATCTCCCTCAGCTTGGGATTGAACACCTCGTCTAGGCCGACGTTCATGACATAGAGCGCGCCGACGATGGCGGTGATGCCGAGCCCGGGCGGGACGAACCACCACCACAGTCCTAAATGGAGCGCGCTCCACTGCACAGCGTTGTTCATCATCAGGCCCAGCGAGATAGATTCCGTCGGGCCCAGACCGATGAAGTCGAGCGTCGCGGCGAAAAGCACCGACCCGCCGAAGAGCAGGATGAAGGTCAGCAGCAGGTAGGAGCTCATGTTCGGCGCTATTTCGCGGCGGATGATGGTCAGCGGCCGCAGCCCGGAGAGCCGGGCCAGGTCGACGAACTCGCGTGAACGCAGCGAAAGCGTTTGCGCCCGCACGGCCCGAGCCACCCACGGCCAAGAGAAGAGGCCGATGAAAAGTGCCTGGGCGGGAACGCTTTTGATCCCGATGTAGGTGTGCAGGATGATCAGCACCGCCAGCGCCGGCAACACCAGGACGATGTTGGTGAGCATGTTGAGCGCCTCGTCGACTATCCCACCGCGATACCCGGCGACGAACCCGATCGTCATACCCACGATCGCCGCTATCCCGCCGCCGAGCAGGCCGACGAGAAACGTGGAACGCAGGCCGTTGGCGAACTGCAGGAAGATGTCCTGCCCGAAGGTGGTGGTGCCGAACCAGTATTCGCCCGACGGCGGCGCGGCCGGGGGGCCCACATAGTCGTTGGGGCCGTGGTCGGTGAAGAGCGGGGCGATGAGGCCCAGCAGGAGGAAGGCGAGGATCACCGCGAACCCGCCGACCACCTTGCGGTTGCGGAAGGCGAAATATAGCTCGGTTCTCATGCTGTCCCACCTTGCAAACCGGTCCGCGTCCGCGGATCCACCAGGACATAAATGATGTCGATGATGAAGTTCGCCAGCAGAACGCCGATCACGATGAACAGGAAGACGCCCTGCAGCAGGAAGAAGTCTTGGTTCTGGATCGCTTGCAGGATCAGGTAACCCAGGCCCGGGTAGGCAAAGACAATCTCGGTCACCAGAGCGCCTGCGACCAGTACCCCCAATTGCAAAGCCAAACCGGTCAACTGCGGAAGCATGGCGTTGCGGAAGGCGTATCGGCGAATCAGCTTTCTCGGCGTGCCGAGGGCCTCCAGATAGTTGGCGTAATCGGCTTCCAGCTCGTAGATGATCAGGTTTCGCATGCCGATCGCCCAGCCGCCGAACGCCACCAGAAAGAGCGATAGGAAGGGCAGGAACCAATGGGTGAAGGCATTGGCTATAAAGCCGACGGTGAAGCTTGGCCGCAACGCGAAGCTATAGCCACCCGCGATCGGGAAGATGCCCATGACTATGCCGAGGCTCCAGGCAAGCAGGATGCCCAGCCACATATAGGGTGTCGCCGTGAGCACGTAACCCAGCGGCAGCACCGTGTTGTCGAGCCACTTGCGCCGAGCGGCAAGCGCCCCCACCTTGTTCCCGGCCACCCAGCTCAACAGGATCGAGGGGATGAGCAGGGCCAAGGTGTAGGGCACCGCCTTGAGGATGACCCCGGTGACCGGAGCGGGAAACAACCAGACGCTGATCCCCATGTTGCCCTGCAACAGCTCTGACCAATAGTTGAGGTACTGCTGCCAGAGCGGGACGTCGAGGCCGAAGACGTTCTCGTAGTACTCGCGCATCGGCGCGAGTGACTCTGGATTGGACACCGAGCTGCGGGTCAGCATGCGCAGCACCGGATCTCCGGGCATAAACCGCGGTATCAGCCAGTTGAGTGTCACCGCAACGATGAACGTCAGCAGGTAGATGAGCGATTTACGCCCGAAGTACCGGTGCATCGCGAGCTCCTACTTTCCGACGGGCTTGAGGTCGCAAAGCATGTAGATGGATCCCTTTTCCCAGAAGTTGTTCCAGGTGGTCGGGAAGTGCTTCGGCGCGCCGGAGGCCGAGGAGGGCCAGTTGGTCCAGACCGTGTCGTTGGCCTGCGCCCACAATCCGTTGTACCAAAGCGGGATCACCGGCAGCTCACGCAGCGAGATTTTCTGCAGCTCGCTGAGCGTGGTCTTGAAAGCGGGATCGTTGCTCGCCGTGCGGGACAGCTTCTGCACCAGATCCCACGCCTGCTGGTTGGAGTAGCGCTCGAAGTTGGCGTTGAACTGCTGCGCCTGAACAGGCATCTGGAAGATGTAGTTGTACCAGGTCCAGGGGGTGTTGCTGACCTCGGTCCAGTTGTTGATGACCAGGTCGAAGTTGCCTGCGGTACGCGCGTCGTCGAGCGCACCCGAGTCCGGGAACTCGGGCACCACGTTGATCCCGGCTGCCTGGGCGCCGGCGCTGATCACGCGGATGGACTCCATCCAGTCGGTCCAGCCGGCCGGAACTATGAGCGACAGTTTGATCGGGGCACCGCTTGGCGTCTCGACGAAACCGTCACCGTTGCGATCGGTGTAACCGGCCTGTGCCAGGATGCTCTTCGCTCCCGCGGTGTCGAACTTGAAGCCGAGCTCCGAAACGGCCGCTTGATCGACATAGCTGTCCCACGTCGGCAAAAGGCCGGTGGCGTTGGACTGCTTGACAATCTTGCCGTAAACGCCCTCGACGATCTTCTTCGTGTCGACAGAGGAGGCGAGGGCCTTACGGAACGCGGCATCGTTCAGCGGCGCCTTGGTGGTGTTCGGAATCAGGACCGCTGTGTTCGCCGAAAGCATGTACGGCGCTTCGGGATAGTAGGTCTTGATGTTGAACTTGCCAGACGCGAGGTTGGCGACGCCGGGAAGGAAGTTGTTGCTCAGGTCCATCTTGCCCTGCAGCAGAAGGCCGAGCGCGACCTCGTTACTGGAGTTCACGATGTCCACGATGTACTTGGGCTTGACCTCAAGCTTGAGCGCCTTGGTGGCCCACCACTCCGACTTCTTCTGCCAGACCATGCGGTCCTGGTCGTGCGTCAGGTACTCGTACGGGCCGGTGCCGATCGGCTTTTCGTTGGCCGAGGTGGTGATGTCCTTCTCCGACCGGGTGGACCAGATGTGCTTGGGAACGATGGCGTTCTCATAAAGCCAGTTGTCCCATTCTTGGTACCGGGTGTCGGTGAACGTGAACTTGACCGTCCGCGGATCCACCACCTGCACACTGCCCAGCCAGTTCCAAAGGTTGCTGTAGGGCACGGCCTTGATCTTGCCGAGCTCTGCGGTGTAAGCCACGTCGTCGGCGACGAACGGCTTGCCGTCACCCCACTTGATGCCCTCGCGAATGGTGAGGGTGTAGGTCTTGCTGTCGGTCCATTCGCCCTTCTCGGCCAGCCAGGGGGTGAGCACCAGCTTCTCCGCGTCGAAGAGGAACAGTGTTTCGTAGGCGAGGCCGACCGTCCCCATGGCGTGCGAGGGCACGACCGGGTTCCAGCTGTTCGGCGGGCCCCATTGGGTGCCGCTGGTATAGAGCGTCTCGTTTCGCGGGTATCCGCCTGCACCGGCCGGGTTATCCGGAGTCTTGGAATCGCCCGGGCAGGCCGAAGCGGTCATGCTGACCGCTAGCAACACGGCTGCGAACTGCGCTAACCGGCTTCGCATCGTTACCTTCCTCATTTCTTCGATGCCTACTGAACCGGATAAGTTACACCAGAGAAACACGGACGTAGTCGTTCGTCAATACATGGAACACACATTGATGGGAGCGCTACCAAACTGTTATCCCGGTTGCTTAACCGAGTACAGTGATCGCCATGAAGCGGCCCACCATCGCCGACATCGCCCAGCGGGCGGGCGTCTCCAAGGGTGCTGTGTCCTATGCGCTCAACGGACAACCCGGGGTGAGCCCAGCAACGCGCCAGCGCATCCTCGCCATCGCTGAGGAAATCGGCTTCAACCCCAACAGCGCTGCGCGCGCGCTTTCGGCCGCCACCTCCAACGCCATCGGTCTGGCGCTTCGCCGTCCCGCGCGGATCCTCGGCATCGAGCCGTTCTTCATGGAGCTGATCAGCGGTGTGGAGGGCGAGCTGTCAGCGCGGTCCTATGCGCTGACATTGCAAGTGGTGGCCACGGTCGAGGACGAGGTGGCCGTCTACCGCCGGTGGTGGGGCGAGAGGCGCGTCGACGGCGTGCTCATCTGTGACCTGAGGGTCGACGACGAGCGGATCCCGGTGCTGGACAAGCTCCAGCTTCCCGCGGTGGTGATCGGCGGGCCCACCCATACCGGCAACCTCTCCAGCGTCTGGTCAGACGACGCGGCCGCGCTCGTCGAGACGGTGGAATACCTTGCCGCCCTTGGCCATCGGCGCATCGCCCGAGTGGGCGGCCTGCCCGACCTGCTGCACACCGAGATCCGCAGCCAAGCCTTCGCCGACGCGAGCAAGCGGCTCGGGATGACCGAGGCGATCACGGTCTCCTCCGACTACAGCGGCGAAGAGGGCGCCCGCGCGACGCGACGCCTGCTGAGCAACAGCAGACGGCCGACCGGCATCATCTACGACAACGACGTCATGGCCATTGCGGGCCTCGGCGTGGCCCAGGAGATGGGCCTGGCCGTGCCGGGCGACCTTTCCATAGTCGCGTGGGACGACTCGCCGCTGTGCCAGCTTGTCCACCCTGCGCTGACCGCGCTCGGGCGCGACATCCCCGCCTACGGGGCGCTGGCAGCCCGCACCCTGCTCGCCGCCATCGCCCACGAGCCGACCGCTTCCTTCCAAGCCGAGCCCTCGAGGCTGACCCCGCGCGGCAGCACCGCCCCACCTCGCCGCGCCTAGTCGTTGACCGCCTAACTCTGACTATATAGAGTTAAGCGCGTGACGCGTACTCGCCGGCCTTCCCCGCAGACCACAGCGGTGGTATTGGCGCTGGCCCACGAGCCCTCTACCTGGCGCTACGGCTACGAGCTGTGCCGGCAGCTGGGGCTCAAACCTGGTTCGCTCTATCCGATCCTGGTGCGGTTGGCCGACCGGGGTCTGCTTGAGACGGCCTGGGACAACGATGTTCCGGCCGGCCGGCCCCCACGCCACCTCTACCGGCTGACCGGCGCCGGTCGGGCCCTGGCCACCGAACTCGCCGCGGCAGCAGCGGCATCCCCAAGCTCGGCACTGAAAGTGAGGTGGCAGGGCGCATGAATCCGAACACAAGGACCTTCCGGACCGCCGCGGTCACGGCCGCGATCGCGGCATTGGTGTTGTGTTTCCCGCTGGCACTGTTGATCGTGGCTGGGCTGTTGTTGCACCGGTGGACCGGTGGACGGGCTCTGTCCACAATGGACTTTCCAGATCGGTTGCTCACGGCGGCGGTGGCGACGCTACCCGATCGCCGACGCGACTGGGGCGTGGCGATGATCGCCGAGCTGGCCGGGATAGAGGGGCGGCGGGCCCGCTGGCAGTTCGCCTCGAGCAGCGCCGCTGCCGCGCTATGGCTGGCGCCGATTGGCCGTTGGCCGGTCCTCGCCCCAGTGACGGCGGTTGTGGTGGCGGGGGGCGTGACCGCTGGATGGGCGACCGGCGCGGCAGTGCCTGGGCTGGGAGTCTTCGCGGCATCCTTCGCCGGGATCATCGGCGTCATGGTGATGCTGGCGATCGCCTACTCCCGCCGGGTGCGCATGCCCGCACCTGTCGCGACCTTGCTGTTGGGCGGTGCGGTGGCCGCGGCCGTCACGATGACCGTCACGTTCATGGTCCGGCAGCCGACCGCCGCTGAACACCTGTCCATATTCGGAGGGATATTCCTCGCCGCCGTCCTGGCCGGGGGCCTATGGATCGCCGTCGCCGCACCGCGTACCAACCGGCTGGCACCCTATTTGGGCATCGGCGTCGCACTCGTCTACGCTGCGGGCTACCTCACCCTGCTGCGGGCCGGCTATCACCCACAGCTTGAACCCGGGACTCAGCAGACCATGCAGTTGCTGGCCATCATGTGGCTGGTCTCCGGGTCAGCCATCGTTTTCCCCCTCGCCTCGTTCGCGGCGGCATCAGCAGGCCGATCGTTTCGCTCCGGCGTCTACGTCGGCGTGTGGGCGATCAGCACCAGTGCGGCCCTGGCCTACGCCGTGTTCCTCTACGAAGCGCTGCGTCGCTACACCATCAGACCCGGGCTGCTGCTCGACGGCGAACCCGGTCCGGTCGGTCAAAACCTGGGCAACGCACTGTTCTGGGTGCTGGGCGCCATCATCGTGATCGGGCTTCCTTCCGCTCTGGTCGGCGCCGGCCTCGGCGCACTGACGCGCGGCCAAAAGGCCCACGTGGTTCCAGACGCTGCACCAAGGTGGGCGGAATGAACAAGGCCCCGGCGACGTGGCGGGATTGATCAACAGGTCCGTCGAAATCCTTACCGTTCCAGCGGCTCCCCAGGACTGACCTGACTATGGCAAGCTGCCTGCCATGGCCGTGACCGAGCTCTTCGACGCCGACCTGTGCGGCGGCGAGTTCATGATCGGGGACTGCGTGCCTTGGATGTTGTAGAACCGGTGCGGTCCTGGCGGATGCGCTCGGCCGCGGTCTGTGCCCTGCTGACCGCGCTGGCCTTCGTCCAAGAGCCAGGCCGCATCACCGCCGACACAAAGATTGATCTGCTGGTCAACCCCTCGGGCTGGCTCACGCGGGCCATGACGCTCTGGAACCCGGTCGCGAACTTCGGCGAGGTGCAAAACCAGGCCTACGGCTACCTATGGCCGATGGGACCGTTCTTCGCGGTGGGCCAGTGGATTTCCCTGCCGCCGTGGGTGGTCCAACGGCTCTGGTGGGCTTTGCTGCTGTGCGTGGCCTACACCGGGGTGGTCGCGCTGGCGAACCGGATGGCCATCGGCACGCCCCTGACGCGCATGGTCGCGGGTGTCGCCTTCGCGCTGTGCCCGCGCATTCTGACCGAGCTCGGGGTCATTTCGTCGGAAGCGTGGCCGACCGCCGTAGCGCCATGGGTGCTTGTGCCCTTGATCGGGCTGGCCACCGGTTCGATGCGCCGGCGCATAGCCGCTTCGGCGCTGCTGATTGGTCTCGCCGGAGGTATCAACGCCACCGCCACGCTGGCCGCGGTGCCGTTGGCGTTGCTTTGGCTGGCGATGCTGCGCCCGGCCCGGCTGCGCTTCAAGGCCCTGGTGCTGTGGTGCCTGGCGGTGCTCTGCGCGACGCTGTGGTGGGTCGGGCCGCTGCTGCTGCTGAGCAGATTCAGCCCGCCTTTCCTCGACTACATCGAGACCTCGGCCGTGACCACCCAGCCGACGGATCTGACCTCCGTGCTGCGCGGCACCTCGCACTGGGTTGCCTATTTCGGCGGGCCGCACGGGCCGCCAATGAGCGCCGGCTTCCGCCTGGTCTTTGAGCCGTTGCTCTTCGCGGCCACGATCGCGGTGGCGGTGTTGGCTGTAGCCGGGCTGGCGCGGCGCGGGATGCCGCATCGGCGGTTCCTGATCGCCGGAGCTATGTTGGGCATGGCGATGCTCACGCTCGGCCATGTGTCCGATCTGGACACATTCCATTCCGGGGTGGCGCGGCAGTTTCTCGACGGCGCAGGGGCGCCGCTGCGCAATGTCCACAAGTTCGACGTGCTGCTACGGCTGCCACTCGCGCTGGGATTGGCCCACCTGCTTGGGATCTTCGACCGGGCAGCGGCGTTTTCGGGACGCGGCTGGCACCTGGCCCGACGGCGCGCCGTTGTCGTGACAGGCGCGGCTCTTGCCGCGATCGGGGGCGTCGCCGTGCCTGCGTTGGGTTTCGGCCTGGTACCGGCGGGAAGTTTCACCGAAGTGCCGGGCTATTGGCGCGACGCGACAGGCTGGCTCAATGCCAATCTCGGGCGCGATCATGTGCTTGTGGTGCCCGGGGCGCGGTTTCCTCACTACATGTGGGGAAGCACGGCCGATGAGATCACCCAGCCGTTGCTGGACCGCGGGTGGGCCGTGCGCAACGCCATCCCGCTCGCCCCAGCCGGCACCATCCGGCTGCTGGATTCGGTCGAACAGGTGCTCACCAGCGGTGAGGGTTCGCCGGGGCTGGCCAGCGTGCTAGCGCGCAGCGGCGTCAAGTATGTCCTGCTGCGCTCGGACCTGAACTACGGCAAGACCGGCGCGGGCCGCCCGGCTTTGGCGCGCCAAGCACTTTCGCGCTCCCCCGGGCTCACCCTCGTCAAGACCTTCGGGCCGATGGTGGGGGCCGATCCGGCGGAGGGCGGCTTCTTCGACTATGGCATGAACCCGCTGAGCCCCGCGCTGGAGATCTTCGAGGTCAGCCAAACCCTTGACCCGGCCGGAATCTACCCGGTGGATTCGGTCAATACCATCGTGGGCGGCTCGGAGTCCTTGCTCGAACTCGCCGCGACCGGCCAGCTTTCCTCGGCGCCGACTGTGCTGTCGGGCGATCTTGGCACCAGCCCGCCGCCCGGCGGCGTGATCCTCACTGACACGCTGCAACGGCGGGACGTGTCTTTCGGCCGCGGCCAGGACAACGCGTCGGCCACGTTGACCGCGGACGAGCCGGTAGCCGATTACCTGCCGCCCTGGGCCACCGGGCACCAGACCGTGGCTCGCTACTCGGGGATCTCTCAGGTCGTGGCGAGCAGCTCCTGGTCTGAAGCCCACACGTTCCTCGGCGCCCGTCCCGAGCACCTGCCCTACGCCGCAGTCGATGGTGACCCCGCCACCTCATGGCGGGCGCCGTCCGAGTCGGTTGCTACCGAGCAGTGGCTCGAAGTGACGCTTCCGGTGGCGAGGTCGGTCAGCGAGGTGACCCTGACCTTCGACCGGCGAGCTGACAACTATCCGAGCAAGGTGCAGGTCATTGGCGGCAAAGAGCGGGTAATCAGCGACGTGGACCGCTCCGCGCCGAAGGTCACCGTGAAGCTGAGCGGCCTATATCCCACCCGGACCATCCGCGTGCTCATCACCGCTGTACGGGGCACCGGGCGCGCCAGCCAGGGCAGTGTGGGCATCGCCGAGCTGGAGATCGGCGACGTCGCCGCCAGCCGCACGCTGGTCGCCCCCGCCGGTCCCGCCATCGATCGGCCTGCCACGGTGGTCCTCACCGCGGCACCTGCCGCCAACTCCTGCGTCTTCGTCGAGGACTTGGTCCGCTGCTATCCCGATCTCGCTCGCGCCTCCGCCGACGGCGGCCGCATTGACCGTGAGGTCACCCTGCCCGCCGCCGGAACTTACTCACCAGCGATCTGGGCCCGTCTCCGGCCCGGAGCCGAGCTCGACCGGATCATCGATGAGAAGCTGGCGCCTTCGGTTTCGGCCTCCTCTCGCGGCATCGCCGACCCGGCCGGCCGAGCCGGGGCTGTCGTCGACGGCGATCCTTCGACGGCTTGGCAAGCCGATGTCGGTGACGGTAATGCCTCGTTGCGGATCACCTGGCCGGCGCCCAGAACCATTACCGGCCTTCGGTTCACGCTGGAGGAGGGGGTGGCTGGAACCCGGCCACGCGCCGTTTCCGTGGCCAGCACGGAGGGTACGCGGGACGGGCCCCTGGATTCGCAGGGAGAAATCAGGTTCGCCGAGCCGTTGCAGACCAGCGAAATCGTGATTTTCTTCAGGGATCCGACCGCGCCGGCACTCAGCCGGGACCCCTACACTTTCGCGCAGCAAGTCCTGCCGATAGCGGTCGGCGAGGTGACCGTGCTGCCCGACCCCGACCGGCTCCCCGCCAACCTCGACCGGCGTGTGGAGTTGCCCTGCGGGTCGGGGCCGGTGCTGAAACTCGGCGGGCAAACTATCAACACGCGGCTTTCAGCCACTGTTCGCGAGCTGCTTCAGCTGCGCGAAATTCCTGGTTTGCCGTGCGTGCCGAACGGTCAAGCCTTCCGGCTGGGGCCGGGCGCGACTTCTATAGTGGCGACTGACAGCCCTTACGCCACCCCATCACGGATCGTGCTCACCACACGCGCCCCTCCTTCCGGCGAGGCCTCCGGCAAGATCGACATTTCACGCTGGGCACCCACTGACCGCAGTCTAAAAATCGACTCCGCATCCGAGGAACGGGTGCTCGTGGTCCGGGAGAACACCAACCCTGGCTGGCAGGCAACCCTGGCCGGAAGAGCGTTGCAGCCGTTGGTGCTTGACGGTTGGCAGCAGGGCTGGCGGGTCCCGCCGGGTATGGGCGGAACGGTCACCCTGATCTACCGGCCCAGCACCACATTCGCCGCGACGCTGGCCGCCGGTGGCGCGCTCACAGTCATTCTTGCTTTCCTAGCAATCCTGCCCATGCGCCGTAAGTCATACGCCCATGGCTCCAATCTCCACACGTCTTTCGCACCCGGTGTCCGGCCGTCGCGACGCCGCGGCCGGGCGCTCGCCCTGGCCGCCGGGATAGCCGGGCTCGCTGTGGTGGGCGGAATCTGGTCTGCACTCGCAGTTCTAGTCAGCTGGCTGATAGCCCTGGGTTGGCGGCGGCTGTCATGGAATCTGTCCGCAGTAGACGCGCAGCGAGCAAGACGGTTCGAATCGGTTGCCGGCGCCCTGCTGCCTCCGCTGCTTCTTGCCTTGGCCGGCTTGGCTTCCTGGCGTTCGGCCGATCGTTTCACCGATGCCCTGCCGCAAGCGCTGGCCGTTACCGCTGTCGCCCTGCTCTGGCTCCCGGCTGTCTACCCGTTCAGCGCCGCCAAACAGTGGGGATACGACTCGAAATGGCTACCTCTCATCCGTCGGCTTTGGACGGCTCCATCAGGGCTCCGGGGAGAGTCCAGTGAATGGAAGGCTTTGCCCATGACAACAACCGAAACCGAGCACGCATGGGCGGTGACGGAGAATTCGGCGCAACAGCGAGGACGCCACGTCGAGAGCTCGCGACCGGGTTGGATCAGCAGATGGGCGCGGCGAGATCCGCTGAGAGCCGTCGCCCTTGCGCTCATTGTGATCCAGATAATCTGGCGAGCCGACATCGCCTCACGGGGGTTCCTGGCCGCCGACGACTACGTTCTGGTCAGACGAACGCTAGGTGTGGAGCTCGACGCGCATTTGCTGACGAGCCCTTGGAACGATCACCTGATGCCAGGCGGAATGCTCATATATTGGCTCGTCGCCAACTCGGCGGGATACGCCTACTGGCCGTACGTCCTGATCATGCTCTTCTGCCAAGCGGTGCTCAGCATTGCCTTCTACCGCCTGCTACGAAGCCAATTCGGGGCCCGCTGGGCCATTCTCGTGCCGTTGTGTCTCGTCATGTTCAGCCCGCTGACCTTGGAGACAACCACATGGTGGGCCGTCGGCGCAGCTGTGCTGCCGATGGAAATCGCGATGGTCTTTGCCATTGGCGCGCAGATGAAGTACGCCCGGACACGGCGTGCTCGACACCTTGTGTCGCTGGGGCTATCCCTTGTTTTTGGGCTCCTCTTCTTCGAGAAGACACTACTGGTAAGTGCGCTTCTGTTCTTCCTCACCGCGTGCTTCTTCGTTGATGGTGGCCCCATTCGCAGTGTCGCACTGACCCTGGTGAGGTACTGGCGTGCTTGGCTCGTCATTGCAGTGGTCTCGGTCGGTCATCTGTTCTTCTACGCGGCGACAAACGCGCCGTCGCCACCGCTGCCTTCCACCATCCGAAGCGGCGTCGATTTTCTTCAGTCCTACATCTTGCGCACTTTCGTGCCCGGGATAATAGGTGGTCCCTGGAGTTGGTTGCCCAACGGCGATTCGCCACCCTTTACCGGCGCTCAAACTTTGCCCAGCCTCGCCGCGCTGACGGTGGTGGCCGCGTTCATTGGCGTGACGGCGTGGCGCCGGCCGATCGCGACCAGGGCCTGGATCCTTCTCGGGCTCTATCTGGCGATGACGGCTGGTCTGTTCCTTGTGACGAGGGCGGGCATGTCCCCGGTCAATGGCTTGCTGACCCGGTTTCTGGCAGATGCGGTCATCGTCGCCGCCTTGTGTGTCGGCGTAGCGTTGATGGGTCTCCACCATGGGACCGACCTCGGAAAGGTACGTCCGTGGCCGTTGCCCGGTCTGCTGCGCGAGCCGGGTGCCACGGCTGTTGGCCTAGTGATCTCCATGGTCGCGATAGCTGCTCTTGGAATCGGCGCAGCCTGGTCGGCTGAACAATACGGCCAGGCGTGGGCGGTCAAGACCGGCCGCGACTATCTGGTGAATATTCGCGCTGACCTTGCGAAGGCGCCAGCCGATACGGTCTTCTTCGATTCGTTCGTGCCACCGGATTTGCTGTCGCCACTCACGTATCCGGAGAACAAGCAGTCGATCTTCCTTAGCCACCTGGATCCAGGCCCCAAGTTCGTCAGGGAAACCACCAAGGTTTACACGATAGATAAAACTGGGCACATTCATCCGGCCAAGGTCGAGGGTTTCGTCACCGTACCCGGGTCGGAGACCGGGTGCGGGTGGAGGATCAGTGGATCATCTGTCGCGCAGATACCTCTTGTTAAGCCGGCCTTCGAGTGGGACTGGGCCGTGCGGGTTGGCTACCTAGCATCCGCCCCCACCTCCGTCACCATGCGGCTGGGGCATGGCGAGCACAAATTCCAGGCGGACAAAGGACTTCAAGAGATCTTTTTCCTACTCGACGGTGCCGGCGGCAACTACATCGAGCTCACCATCGCTGACCCGACCGTGACCATCTGCCTCGACTCGATAGAGGTCGGTGTCCTTGCCCCCAAGTAGGCGGATGGGGCCCGTGCCGTCCTGCGCGCTAACGGCGTCGGGCGGCACGGTCCAGCAGGTGCAAGGGGTGTTCGACAAGGTAGTAGCTGGCAGCGCCAAGGACGATGCCGGCCGCGAGGACAATCGAGTAGGTGCTGACAAAGCTTCCGGTGAAGGGTTCACGGCCGCCGGGGCGGTAGATGGCCGCCAGGACGAAAGGGTGCCAAAGGAAAAGGCCGTAGGAGATGGTGCCGAGCCAGCGGGAAGGTGCGGCTGAGAAGGCGCGCTTGAATCTGTTCTCGGGGCCAAAAGCCAAGCCGGTTAAGAGCATCAGCGCAGCCGCCAGGTAGAGAACCTGTTTGGTGGCAAACTCAGCGGGCGTGAGCTCGTTGAGATCGCGCGCGCCTGCGAGCGGGGTGGCTGCGACAACCAGCACCGCGAAAGCGATGGTCCAACAGGCTAGAGGGGTGGCGCCAAGCTCATCGAGTAAACGCCAGCAACGCGGTGCTGTCCCGGTTCGAAGCGCAACGCTTGCCACCGCGAGGATCATTCCGGCCGCAAACCAGCCAGCGAATGAGGGCAGCCAGTGGCCCTGGGGGGTATAGCTGATCAGGCCGCGGAACATGAAGAAGAACCATCCGGCCGTGGCCGCGAGCCCGAGGCAGGCAAGCAGTATCACCACACGGGTCGGCCGCCACCGGCCGCGCAGGGTCAGCCCGGCGATGAGCGGGAGCACCAGATAGAAGGCGACCTCGGTGCACAGACTCCAGGTGTGGACGAAACCAGTGGGGTAACTGCCATCGTAAACCTGGAGCAGGGCAAGGTTTTTGATCCAAATGCTGGTCGTGACCGGGGATGTTTGCCAGAGCAGAAGCAGGTAGGCCACGACCGCGAGCCAGTAGGCAGGAAGGATACGAAGCGCCCGCCGCCATAGGTAGCGCCGAAAGCCCGGCCGCTCGCCGCCGGTCGCGGCCGCATGGGCAAAGGGGCGGAACAGAAGGAACCCGGAAAGCGTGAAGAACACCGCCACCCCGACGTCGAGGCGGGCCAGAAACCCGCCCCAGACACCGTCGAGGCTGACGCCGGTATTGAAGCCGACGTGGGTGGTCACCACAGCGATCGCGCCGACCGCCCGCAGCGCGTCAAGCGCTGGCAGGCGGGGCGGCGAAGCGGGTTTCGAGGATGCGGCGATCACGGGGAGCGCCACAGTTTCCTCGTTGAGCATCGATGTGGTGACAGCCATCAGGTTTGCGCGCTAGAAAGCGCCCTCCGCCTGATGCTCTGCCGAGTAACCACGCGGCCGGCGGGCCATGAGGAGACCGACAACGACGAGGATGATGCCGAGCAGACCCAGGCCGATCGGGGCGTAGAGCGAAACCGCCTGGATCTGCGTCTTGTTGCTCTTCGCACCGTCGACGCTGTTGTCCTGAGTCTCCTTGGTGTAGCTGAAGTCTGCCCTCAGCAACGTGGTCTTGCCGCCCTTGCTGTCGCGAAGCTCCTGCTCGCGCTGCTCGCGCACGTTGAGGAACTGACCGGTCACCGGCTCGACCCACAGGGTGCGGGTGTTCTGGTACCAGATGTCGCCCGAAGTCGCCCCCTTCGCGAAGGTCTCGAGCAGGAAGCCGACCGTGCTCGCATCGCTGGTCGTCTTGAACCAGGGGATGGTCTGCTTGAAGCGGTAGACCTCTACGCCACCAATGGTTTCCGTTGCCTCAAACTTGGCCGGCGGCGCCGTGGCCCCGAGCTCACCGTCCCAGAAGGCGTAGTCCTTCTTCTCGGTGTTGAACGGGAACTTGTAGATCTGACCGGCGAACTTGGTCGTGGTCTTGGTGCCGTCGTCGACATATGCGCCGCTCCAGGTGACCGGCGCGCCGCTCACGCGGTCGAGGGCGATCTCGGTGATCGACTCACTGATCTTCTCACCGTTGTCGACACGTGCGGTCGAGGAATAGACGGTCCACACCACGGCGCCGTCTTTGAATTCCTTCTGCAGCTGGTTGGTGAGGACGGGCTGGGGAACCACGGTGGTCGTGGAACGGAGATCTTTTCCTGTGTACACGGTGGGCGGATTGCCCTCCTTGAGCTGCAGGAAGGTGGCACCTTTCGCCTCGACCTGGGAGACAGACCTCGCCAGGTCGTAGGGCAGCTTGGTGGCGGCGGGCGCGACGTACAGCGGCAGCCCCACCGCCAGCACTATGAACAAGACACCTAACCCAAAGAGCACGGTGCCAATTACGCGCTTCACTTAATGTCCTCCCACAACCGCCATGGAGAAAGCAGGGTTTGCGGCAGGTTACTACTCGGTTAAGTTAAACGCGACCCCTGTAAGGATGATGTAAGTCTAACTTTTCAGTTAAGGTCACCAATGTTGTCCAGAACCTGGTCTGACCTCTATGGTATGCCGATTCACCCCCAGCGTACCGACCAGTAGGAGTCCTGTTTGGACATCTCTGCAGCCGATCGCCGCCATGTGCTCCTGCTCAACTGGCGGGACACGCGCAACCCCGAGGGCGGCGGCTCAGAGGTGTACGTCGAACAGCTGGCTGCCGAGCTGGTGGCGCGCGGTCACCGGGCCACGGTGCTGTGCGCCGCGCACCCGCACGGTCCTGCCGAGGAGCACACCGCCGACGGGGTAACCGTCCTGCGCAGGGGATCCCGGCACACCGTCTATCCGCGGGCGGCGCTGACCTACCTGGCCGGACTTGTGGGGCTGGGAAGGCTTTCGCGCCGCGGGCTGGGCCGACCCGATGTGATCGTGGATGTTGGAAATGGCATACCTTTCCTGTCGAAGCTGTACTCGCGCAAGCCTGTAATCGTCCTGGTTCACCATGTTCATCGCGAGCAGTGGCCGGTGGTGATGGGGCGCATCACCTCCAAGATCGGCTGGTGGATCGAGTCCCGGCTGGCCATCCGCGTCTACCGCGGCTGCCAATATGTCACCGTCTCGGAGGCCACCCGGCGTGAGCTGAGGAACCTTGGAGTAGAAGAGGGCCGGGTCACCGTCGTCCACAATGGAACGCCCGTCCGGCCACCGGTCAACGCCAGCCGCTCCAGCGAACCTTCCCTAATCGTTTTAGGCCGCCTGGTACCACACAAACGCGTGGAAATCGCGCTGCGCACCCTCGCCGAGCTGGCCCCCGAGCTGCCCGGCCTGCGGTTGACCATCGCCGGCACAGGCTGGTGGGAGCCGCACCTGAGGCAGCTCGCCGACGAGCTGGGCGTCACTGACCGCACCCACTTCGCCGGATTCGTCACCGAAGAGGCCAAGCACGAGTTCCTGAGCCGTGCTTGGGTGGCCTTGACGCCTTCGCTGAAGGAGGGCTGGGGGCTGACCATCGTGGAAGCCGGGTCGGCCTGCACCCCCACGGTGGCCTTCGCCGCCGCGGGCGGCGTGACCGAAGCGCTTGTCGACGGCGAGACCGGTCTGCTCGCCCAGGACGAGGAACACTTCGTCAAGCTGGTGCGTGAGCTGCTTCGGGAATCGGGCCGGCGGGAGGCGATGGGGCAGGCCGCGCGCGAGCATGCCGCGTCGTTCAACTGGACTGTGTCCGGGGATCGTTTCGCCGCATTGATTTCCGGCCGCGCACCGCAAGCCGTCGAGCCCGAGCAGGTCGCCGGGCGGCGTTAGAAAGCCGATCAAAGTTAAACGGCCCGGACATTGTCCGGGCCGTTCGTGTATCAGCGGGAGCCGTAGCCTTCGGGTTTGCCAAGATCCAAGGACCCCGCTTTAGCTGCGTCAGCAGACGTAGCCACCACGGAACTGGCCAGGGTGATAGTGCCGACGACGCCCAGCGCGATCGCCAGGATCGCGGTCAGCAGCAGGGTAAGGCCCGAGCGCCCCATAGGCGAACCCCTCTCTTGAAAGGTGAATGTCGCGCACGTTATCACCTCCGCGCAGTGCCCGCTATCGTCCCTGCCGCCGCGATCATCGCCAGAAGCGCGGCGATCTCCGCCGCGACGATAGGAGCGTGCCGCGCTGGCTCCACCGTGGACGCGACCGCCGCCGGGTTTCTATACAGCGCCAGGTCGGGGCCGATGAACACGGATTCCAGGCCGGTCAATGCGCCGGGCGGCACGGCCTGATCGACGACACCGCGATGCTGGATCAGCACCCACCGCACGTCGGCCGTGGCTATCGGCTCGCCACTGGCAAGCCTTGCCCTGATTTCGCGCAGGCGAACATTTTCTCCCGCGACGAGCACATCATCGACGACAAGGGTGTCGTCGGCCAGCACGGGCACGGGCAGGTAACGCAACGCGGGATCGAACACGGTGCGGTTGCGGTTCCACCGGTAGCGGCGATATTCGGAAAGCGGCAGCGAAAGCGCCACACCAGGCTCCCGGCCGACCAATTCGGAGACCGCCTGCCAATCGGGCGGATACCGCACCGGCCGCAGCGCACCCGCGCCACCGAAGGCGAGATCGGGCACGGCGCACATCATCAGGAGCACGGTGCCTGTGAGCACAACGGCCGCCGGCTCTTTGGGCAGCCGGGAAGCAAGCCGCTCAGCGCCGAGCGCGGCGCACAGCACCAGCAGCAGCGCGTAGGGCAGAACAAATTTCTGAGCATCCCGCAGCACGCCGGCACCGGGAACGTTGTCGACAAGCCAGGTAAGGGCGGTGATTCCGGGGCCGAAGGTGCTCAGCGCCGCGATGGCGAGGCCGGTCACCGCCACCGCCGGGAAACGGCTTGGCATGCGGTGGCGCATTTTTTGGTACCCAAAAAGGGATAGCAGCACCACAACGGCCGTGAGGATCGGCACCAGCGGCGAGGCACGACTGGCCGGGGTGGTCTCTTCATTCCAGATTCCGCCGGTGCCCAGCAGGGACACGATCGCCCCGCCCCAGTTTTCGGACCGCGCCGCGAAGGCGGCCACGCCGGCCGGGTCGGAGTGGGCGGTGGAGTTGCCGACCAGAGCGGCCACCAGCCACGGCGAGTTGACCAGCAGGACCGCACCGCCGATCAATGGCACCTTGCGTAGCGGCGCCAACGCGAGGCAGACCGCGGCCGCGATGATCCCGCCGCTGGGGGTCAGCGCGCTCAAACCCAGCAGCAGCACCAATTTTGGCCACGCACCCGGCTTCTCGGCGCGAAGGTCGAGGGCGGCCCGAACGAGCCAGGGCAGGGCCGCGTAGGCGATCAACAGGCCCCACTGCCCCAGCAGCAACCTTTCCGCCAGAAATGGGGTCCACCCATAGCCAATGGCGGCGATCAATCGCACGCCCAGGGACTCCGTGGGCACAAGACGCCCGGCTCCGACCACTGCCGCCCAGACGATGGCCACCAGAATCAACCGTTGTAACAGCCAGCCGGGCATCGCCAGGTTGATCAGCGATACGGCGGCGTCCAGCGGCACGGCACGCGGCGCGGCGTCCAGCGGCGCGATCAGATCGAGCCGCAGCGACTGCGACGGGACGAAGCTCATGTCGTAGCTCAAGACATATCCGGGCCAAGCCAGCGGCGCCAGAATGACCGCGGCAATCGCCCCGGCGGCTAGGTGTAGCGCTAGCCTGTCGCGCAACATGAGCTCCTCTCGTGGAACGGACAGGCTACCTCAGGCAGCGCGACGCTCCACGACCTTCCTCAGCGGGGGCGGCGTTGGGGTAGCGGCCAGGCGGTCATCGAGAGCCAGAGAACCACCATCGCGCCCAGGGCCAGCAGTTGCGCCAGGGCGTCGAGCTCGGGTGTGGCCGAGCGCCAGGATGCCAGGCCCGCCAGGCAGACCAGCAATGGTGGCAGCCACAGGCGAAGCCAGCTGACCGAGACCCGGACCCGGCGTCTATCCACTTTGGACACATCGTGGCGGGCCAGCCGGTACGCGCTGAGTGCGACTATGACGGTGAGAGCGATGAGCACCGCCCAGGGCCCGCCCACGAGCGCGAGGCCGACCGCGCCAACCGCCACGGCAAGCCACGGCCGGGTGCGCCGGGCCGCCCGGTTAGGGCGGGTCTGACGCCGCCGCGCCGGAATGAACGCCACCAGCACCACTCCCGCCACCAAGCCGCCGCCGGAAGCAAGGGCCACCCGGAAGGTCCGGTCGGGCTCATAGCTGAGCGTCACCTGCCCGCCAAGGCCGGGCGCTATCCACCACCCCTGCTGCCAGCCGTCCAGAACGACCGCGGGCAGGGTGAACCCGCCCATGGTGGCTTTCCAGCCGGGATTGGTGTTCTCCCTTACCACCAGCACGCGTGGCTGCTCGCCGGCCGCGACGGTGAGCACGCGCCGGTTGGCCGACCAGGAGCCGATCTCCGGCAGGGTTTGGGTTGCGGCCACCGTCGCGGCAGCCGCCAAGGCCAGCGTGGTGGGAGTCGCCAGAGCGCTGCCTGTGACCACGATGCGGGCCTCGCCCGCGGCCAGCGCGAGGGTGCCGCCCGCGGCCGGCACACAGATCGAAGCCGGCACCTCACGCAACTCGACCAGATCCCGCAACGTGGGCGAGAGCTTGGTCTGGAGGGTCTTCCCACCGGCTTGCACGCCAGGCCCGGAGCCGCAGGGCAGCTCGATGCGGCGATCCAGGTTCGCCGGAACGGCGGGCTGGTCCGGAAGCGCGGTGACCTCGCCGACCGCGAACGGCAATGGCTGCGACCACATCGAGTACGGGTCCAGGCTCCGGGCGGGCGCCCGATCGAGGAAGAAAATAGCGATTTCGTCCGTCCGTATCGGACGGTCGAAGACGATGACCCCGTCGGAGTTGAGCAGGCCGCTCCGGACGCCGTCGGAGCTCACGACGGTGATCGACTCGGGGCGGGTCGCGGCCACCTGCGGATCGAGCGCCAGCCGCAGCCCGGTGATGGTGCGTGGAGCCGCCCACGCGAGGCGCAGCGAGGGACTGCCGTCGCCATCGGCCGCGTACCAGGCGGTGGACGGATCGCCATCAATCACCGCCCCGGGCCGCCCAGCGGGCTCAGCGACACCGCGCGAGGACACCTTCGCCACCGGGGCGGGCGTCGTCCCCGCGACCATTTTGTCGATGAGCGCGTCAAGCTCGGGGCCGGGCTTGGGCCTGGCCCAAAGCGAAGGGGTGTAGCTGCCGGCCGTGGGCAGGGTCACCGTTCGGTCAATGCGGCCGGCATCCTCCGATCCCCTGGCAACGCCCGGATTGCAGCGGGCACTGCCCTGCACGAAGAAGCATGAGCTGACCGAGGGCGCAGCGGACAGGACCACCGAGGCGGGCCGTTGCGTCGCTGGGCCCGCTGCCACCACCAGGCTGCGTGTCGCCGTCACCTCCGGGATCGCGATCTCGGAAATGCCCACCCCGCCCTGGCCCGTCCGGAGCGTGCCGGCCGCTTGCGTTATCAGCACCCGCACCCGCGACACGAGCGACCCGTCGAGGACGAACTTGGCCCGCCCATCATCGATCTCGCCGGTCGCCTGCTGCAACCCGGCCACCAGCAATACCTGGGTCGCCACGTTGTCGGCCATGAGGTCGAAGGTGATGGCCACCTCGGTGATCCGCTTGGGCGACGCCAGCGTGAGCTCAAGCCACTGACCCTCGGCCGGCCGGAACGGCGCGGTGCGCCAGGACGTCGCAGGATCCCCATCGATCGCCGCAAAGGGCAGATGTTCCGGCCTTGACCCCTCGTCCGGATGCGGGGTCGCCCACGAACTGCTCGCCGTGACCGCGGAGATCCCCAGGTACCGAGCCTGCGTCAACCATTGCGAGGCCCACGACGGCAGGTAGTCACTGACCGGAGTCTGCGCGGTGGGGTCGTCGGCGGCCAGCGTCGCAGAGGCGTTGTCCTGGCCCCGGCCGAACAGGACGTCACGGTGACGCAGCCCATCGGTGATCGCCACCGGCCCCGGCGGGCGCCCGGCGCCCAGATCCCCGGCGAGAATGGTTGGTGCGCCAGTGATCTGGCCAGTGGCCGCCAGCTCGAGCAGCGACTCGGGTCCGCCCACCACCGTGGTCACCGCGCTCGCGTCGTAAAGGCCAACCGGGTACACGGGACGGCGGACCTTAAAGACCTCGATGGCGGGCAGTGGCGGATGCATGCCGTAGTCGTAGTGTCCCCCGGCCACCATCCCGCCACCGACATCGGGGCCGAACGATTCGACCCGTTCCAGCCCGGGTGAGCGCTCCAATGCCTGCCTGACCTGGATGGGTCGGGCCGTACCGGTCTTGCCGTAGTCAAGGTCGGAGCGCAGCACCACGTACCGGATATCGTTGCGCGCCAGAAGGTCCGCCAGCCCAGCCGAGCCGGCTCCACCGGCGAGCACGGCGTCGATGGCGTCAAGCATCCGGATCGTCCCGGGCGGCGTCAGCGGAATGGCATTGCGAACACCCCAGGACCGTTCCAGCAGAGGCTGGGTGATCTCGTCGGTCGGGCTGCCCCACGCATAGTGCGGAAAGCGGGCCGAAGGCACGATGAGCACGTGGTCGCGCCCGGTGTTGGCGTTGAGCCAGGCGGCGGCCTCGCGCCAGTAGCCGGGGACATGCTGGTAGCCGCCGTTCACCAGCCCTGCGGTCACCACGGGGCTGGCTGCGCCGGTTACCGCGGCCAGCGCCGCTGCAGTGATCACCACACTGCGCCGCCTGGCAAGGTGCCAGCCGTGGCCGGAGATGGCTGCCGCGCGGGCGAAGACGCCGACCAGGTGGGCCAGGCCCAGGGCCAGCGGCAGCCGGATCAGCACGTCGAATTTGTGGACATTTCGCAAGGGGGCGCCAACGCCGTCCAGGAAATCCTGAACCGGGCCGGTCATCCCGGTGTCCAGATTGGATAGATGGCCGAACCCCACCAGACCGGTACCGAGCAGGAGCCCCGCGATCAGGAACCGCCGGTGCGGCATCCCGCTACGGGCCAGCCCGGCCACCCCGATCGCGGCGACCGCCACGGTCGCGGCGAGCAGGAGGGGTTCGGTAGCCAGGCGGTGGCCGGCGGACAGCTGCGGGCCGTAGGGACCGGTGAGGTAAGCCAGCCAATGCGACGTCCCGCGCAACACCGAGGTCAGATCCGTGTGCCGGGTGGTGACCGACGCGGTCTCGATGTAATCCAGAAACGGCGGGCTGAACCGGCCCAGCAGAAACAACGGGACAAGCCACCACGCGGTCGCGCAGAGCACGGCCAGACACCAGCCCGACACCGCCGCCAACCGCCGGCGAGGGGTGCCCGGCAGCCCTGCCAACCACAGCAGCGCCAAGGGAACAGTGGCGAGCACGGCGGTGGCGTTCACCCCTCCGGCGCAGCAAACCGCCAGCGCCGAGAGCATGAGACCGCGCCTGAGGGGTGCGTTGGCTCGGGACAGACCCGCCAACGGCACCAGCACCCACGGCGCGATGGCGGTGGGCCACGCCTCTATCGAGATCGAGCCCACCTCGGTCAGCAGGCGCGGCGACAGGGCGAAAGCCACCCCTGCGATGACCCTGGCCATAGGTGTGCCAATGGCCAGCCGGGTGGCAAGCGCCACGATTCCCATGTACGCGACGCAGAACAGCAACGCCCACCACAGGCGCTGCACCGCCCAGGCCGGGATGTCGAGCGCTGCCCCGGCGGCGAAGAACGGCCCCATCGGCCAGAGGTAGCCGTAAGCCTGGTTCTGCACCTCACCGAAATTCGTGATCGGGTTCCACAGGTGCAGCGCGCGAGCCAGCCAGCCGGCCGGGTTGACGACCAGATCCACCTTCGTGTCGGCCGCGGTCAAACCCGGATCCTGGATGAACGCGATCGCGGTGAGCAGGGAGCAGACCGCGATCGACCGCAGCCGCCAGATCATGCTCATCGCCGCCGCAGGACCAGGACGACGTTCCACGAAAGGATCTCCCGGGCCCCCGGCACGTGGATCACCCATTGCGCCCACCACGGGTGGTACCGGGGAAGCAGATGAACGATTTCGACCTGAGCGCTGCGCCGCGCCCAGCCGATGGCACGCCCACCGGACATGGCGAACAAGCTGGTACCAAAGGAGTTCTTGGGCTCTTTGCCCTGCCGGCGAAGGTACCGGCGGCGCGCGTAATGCCCACCCAGGAAGTGCCAGGGCGCGGTCTCGTGCCCGCCCCACGGCGACAGCCACGGGGTGAACGAGACGAAAACGATCCCGCCCGGCCGGGTGACCCGGGCCATCTCCGAGAGCATGAGCTCGGGCCGCACCACGTGCTCAAGGACGTTGGACGAGTAGCAGATGTCCACACACCCGTCGCGAAAAGGCAGCGCCATGCCTGAGGCACGAACCATGCCCCCGTCGACCCCGCCACGTGCAGCAAGCTCGCCGACGTCGGGGTCCACCCCGAAATAGGTGGCTCCCGCCTTACGAAAGGCCTCGGCGAAGTAGCCCGGCCCGCCACCTACATCCAAGATGATCTTGTTGTCAAGATCGGTATAGCCAGACAGCTGACGGACCGAGTCATCCGCGAGAAGTTGGTAGAAATAGTCCGGATCCGACTGTTCTAGCCGAAATCCACGAAACAGCTCGACCGAACGCCGTAGCGTCGGCCGGAACCGGACCACCTCTGAAGACATCGCCACAGACTGCAACATTGGCGCGTGCAAAGCAACGCAGTGACATTGGCGCGTGCAAAGCAACGCGCGGCAGCGCCGCCGCAAAGCCGGCGTCTTCCCT